>NZ_JAYMGI010000002.1:4822500-5132500 GCF_035825295.1 Actinacidiphila sp. DG2A-62 | reverse complement strand
CAGAATGCCCGCGTCGGTCATCGCCTCGACCAGGTAGTAGAAGTACGCCGGCCCGGAGCCCGACAGCGCCGTCGCCGCGTCCTGCTGCTTCTCCGGGACGCGCAGCGTCTTCCCGACCGGCTGGAAGATCGCCTCGGTCCGTACCAGGTGCGCCTCCGTCGCGTGGCGCCCGGCCGAGATGACGGACATGCCCTCGTCCACGAGCACGGGGGTGTTGGGCATGACGCGCACCACGGCGGTGCCCTCGGCGAGGCGTTCCTCGAAGAACGCCGTGGGGATGCCGGCCGCCGCGCTGATCACGAGGCGGTCCGCGTCCAGGTGCGGGGCGAGCTCGTCCAGGAGTGCGCCCATGTCCTGCGGCTTGGCCGCGAGGATGAGGGTGTCGGCGGCCTTGGCCGCCGCCGCGTTGGTGACGGGCTCGACGCCGTAGCGCCCGCGCAGCTCCTCGGCCCGCTCACTGCGCCGCGTGGTGACGAGCAGGTCCGCGGGGGCCCAGCCCGCGCGGATCATGCCGGACAGGAGGGCTTCGCCGATCTTGCCGGCTCCGAGCACGGCGACGGTCTGGCGGCGGTCGGCGGACGCCGAGTCGGCGGTCATGGGAAGGCTCACCTCGTGCGGATGCTGGGTTTTCGGGCGGGTCCTGGACCGGGTCCGTGGACGGGTCCGCCGCCATCCTCGCAGGTCGGCCCCGCCTTCTGGGCGCGTTCGCACAGGAGGCGCGGGGCACGTGCCCGGTACGCGTCCGGTGCGTGCCCGGTACGTGCGTGCCCGGTACGCGCGGGGGAGGTCGGCTGGCGCGCCCGCCCGGCTCGCGGTTCCGGGACCGCGTGGGGGTCGGGTCAGGGTCATCCCCTATGGCGTGGGGACCCGCGCGGGCGGACCGTTAATGGTGTGAGGCGTTCATCCCGGGAAATCGACGTTTCGGGCGCGGAGAAGCGGCAGTTGGCCGTGGCTTCGGCGACCCTCGGACCGTGGCGGCCCGCCGCGACGGTCGGCGCGCTGGGCGGCGGGGTCGATCTCCTGCTGCACATCGTGCACGGCCACTTCGGACTGGGCATCCTGAGCGGCGCCCTGTCCATCGCGGCGCTGCTCTTCTTCTGCGTCGGCGGCGCCGGCGCGGTCCTCGGCTACTCCTCCCGCGGCGCGGGCCGCGACCGCCGCATTCGCCGGTGGGCGCGCTCGCACCCGTGGCAGGTCGCGGCGGTACCGGCCGGCGCGATGTTCTTCTTCGACCTGGTGGTGCGGCAGGTCCTGACCAGTCAGGGCTTCTTCAGCTCGCTATGGAGCGGGCTGTGGCACGGCGCGGTGGTGGGCGCGGTGGTGGGCGTCGTCGGCGCGGTCGCGGGCAGTCGCACCGCCGCGCGCTGAGGCGCCCCGGGGCGCCGGCCGCCGCGGGGTCCGGGGCCCGGTCGGGCGTCCGGGCCGGTGGGCGACCCCGCGTCCGGACCGGTGACCAGGTCCGCGGGCGACCTCGCGTCCGGGTCCGTGGGCGGCCCCGGGACCGTGGCAGGGGACGGCCTCGCGGCCGTGCCCGTAGCCGCGTCCGTTGCCGGCGGCAGGACCACACGGAAGTGCGCCCCGCACCCGTTCCCGCTCCCACACCCGTATCCGCGCCCGCACCCTCCGCCGTCGCCGTCCGCCGGGAGCAGGACGAGCGAGGCCCCGTGCGCCGCGGCGATGTCGCGCGCGATCGGCAGGCCGAGGCCGGAGCCGCCGGTGTCGCGGGTGCGGGCGTGGTCGAGCCGGGTGAAGCGCTGGAACACGACGTCGCGGTGCTCGTCCGCGATGCCGGGCCCGTCGTCGCGGACGTCGAGGACGACTCCGCCGCCACGCGTACGCGACAGCGTGACCCGGACGGTTCCCGCCGCGTGGCGGACCGCGTTGTCGACGAGGTTGGCGACCATGCGCCGCAGGTGCTCCGCGGAGCCGAGGACGAGCAGGTCGGGCGCGAGGTCGAGGAGGACGGTGACCTCGGCGCGCGGGCGGCGCCGGGCGGCCTCCTCGGCGACGACCTGCCCGAGGTCGACTTCGCGCAGGCGCAGCGGCTGCCGGGCGTCGAGCCGCGCGAGCAGCAGCAGATCGGCGGTGAGCGCGCCGAGCCGGTCGACGTCGTCGAGCGCTTCCGCGGCGAGCCGGCGTTCCGCCGGGGCGGCGAGTTCGAGCCGGGTGCGCAGGATCGCCATCGGGCTGCGCAGCTCGTGCGCGGCGTCGGCGACGAACTGCCGGTGCGCGTCGACGGCGGTGCGCAGCCGGTCGAGGGTGTCGTTGACGGTACGCGCCAGCAGCGCGACCTCGTCGCGGGCGGCGGGCACGGGCACGCGTTCGTGCAGGCCGTGCGCGGTGATCTCGGCGACCTTGGCGCGGATCGCGGAGACCGGGCGGAGCGCGCGGCCGACCGCGAGCCAGGTGAGCAGCGCGACGAAGGCGAGCAGGGCGGGGGCGCCGGGGAGCAGCACGCCGGTGAGGGTGTCCATGGCGGCCTTCGCGGGTTCGGTGGACGCCGAGCCGACGACGGTGACCGGCCCGCGGTCGGTGGTGTAGGTCTGCGTGACGACGAGGTGACCGCCGCCGTCGTCGGTCGCGAACGAGGTCCCGGCGACGCCGGGCGTGGTGACCACCCGCCCCGACTCCCCCGGCCCGCCCGTCTGTCCGGCCTGGCCGGCCCCGCCTGCCCGCCCCGCCTGGCTCGACGCCGAACCACCGCCCGACGCCGAACCACCGCCCGACGCCGAACCACCCTCGGACGCCGGCCCGCCGCCCGACGCCCCCGCACCGCCCGGCAGCGGCGGGGCGCCCGGCAGCCCGGCGAACTGCCGGGCCGCCCGCGCCTGCGCGTCCTTGAGCGCGAGGTCCTTCGCCGTGTCCTCCAGGCTCGCGTGCAGCGCGGCGAACAGCGCGAACGACGCAAGTCCGAGGGCGACCGCGACCGCCGCGGTGGCGGTCAGCGTGGTGCGCAGCCGTACTCCCACCGCGTGCTCACCCCTCCAGCCGGTAGCCGGCGCCGCGCACGGTGTGCAGGGTGGTGCGGCCGAACGGGCGGTCGATCTTGCGCCGCAGCGCGCTGATGTAGACCTCGACCACGTTGGAGTCGCCGTCGTAGGCGAAGTCCCATGCCTTGGCGAGGAGTTCGGACTTGGGGACGACCTCGCCGGCGCGCCGGGCCAGGCAGTGCAGGATGGCGAACTCCTTGGGCGTGAGCGCGATCCGCACGCCGGCCCGGCTGCACGCGAGCCCGGCCGGGTCGATCCGCAGGTCGCCGACGGCCAGCACCGCGGGGCGCTCCCGGCCGCCGCGGCGGACCAGGGCGCGCAGCCGGGCGAGCAGCACGACGTAGGAGAACGGCTTGGTGAGGTAGTCGTCCGCGCCGGTGTCGAGCGCCTCGGCCTCGTCGTACTCGCCGTCCTTGGCGGTGAGCATGAGGATCGGGGTCCAGTTGCCGACCTCGCGCAGTCGGGCGCAGACCGCGTAGCCGTGCAGGGCGGGCAGCATCACGTCGAGCACGATCACGTCGTAGGCGTGCTCGGTCGCCAGCCACAGGCCCTCGCGGCCGTCGTACGCGAGGTCGACCGCGAAGCCCTCCCTGGTCAGGCCGTCCTTGAGCAGGTCGGCAAGCCGGTGTTCGTCCTCCACCACGAGTATCCGCACGTCCCACAGGGTGCAGCGGCACACCTAAGGCGAACATGAAGATCACCGCGGGCCTCTTCAGGGTCGCTTCAGCCGTCGCCGCGCAGGCTGCGGTGCGCGGGTCGGCACACCGCGGTACGTCCACGGCGCCGGCGCGCCGCTCGGCGGACACCTCCGCCGAGACGTCCGGCAGACATTCCCCGACGCACCGTCAGGAGCGGTCACATGAGTCCTACGACATCCACGACGCCCGAGACACCCACGACGCCCACGACATCCACGACACCCGTGACGCCCCCGGCCTCCGCGGGCCGGAAGCGCAGGACCAGCAGGTACGTGGTGAGCGCGGTGCTCACCGCGGGCCTGGGCCTGTCCGGGCTGGCGGGGGCGAGCGCGTCCGACGCGGCGTCCGCCGCCGCGGGTGGCAGGAGCACGGCAGGGGTGGGCGGCACGGCGAGCACCGGCGGGGGCGCGACGAGCGTCGCCGGGGTGGGCGGCACCGCGACGAGCGCCGGCGGGGGCGCGGTCGTCGTCGGGGTCGGCGGTCCGGGCGGGGGCCACGGCAAGGTCGTGGTGTGCGTGGTGACCACCGCGCCGGGCCACGGCAAGGCGGGGCGGCCGGGGCTGCCCGGTCTGCCGTCGCTGCCGTCGCTGCCCGGCCCCGGCGGGAAGGGCGCGCCCGCGCGGCCGGGGACCACGCTCACGCCGACGACGCCGGGTGGGCCCGCCACGCCGGCCAAGCCGGGCCACGCGCCGGCCAGGATCACCATCAAGGTGGTGAACGGCAAGGTCTACGTCAACGGCAAGCTGGTCCCGAAGTCCCGGATCAGCACGTCGTGCCCGGCCCTGCCGGCGCCGCCCGGACAGCCGGGGCAGCCCGGCCACGGCGGCACGGCGCACGGCGGGTCGACGCACAGCGAGTCGACGCACAGCGGCACCACGAAGAGCGGCGGCCGGAGCGGCCGCACCGCCGAGCGCGGCACCACCAGCAGCGGTGTGAATGAGAGCCGCGCCGCGTCCGAGCTGCACGGCTGAGGCCGAGCGGCACGGAACCGGGGCCGGGTCGGGGCAGTGGCTCTGGCCCGGCCCCGGACGCGCGCGAACGCCGGGCGAGCCCAGCGTTCCTGAGCGGACCCGGCGCTCGGGCGGACCCGGCGCTCGGGCGGACCCGGGGCCTCGGCGGATCTACCCCTCGGCCGGCGCGGACGCCGGCGCCGACGAGGGCGTCGCCGCCGTGCCCGCGCCCGCCCGCTCCTCGTACTCCGCGCGGTGCAGCTTCTCGCCCGGCGCCTCGACGAGAACCCGCGCGAAGTACGCGAGCAGCACGCCGATGAAGCCGATGGTGTAGAGGCCCTTCGCGGCCTCCGGCTGGTCCTCGGCGGTCGGGGCGGGGCGGCGCAGGAACGACACCCAGGTGTGGTGGAAGCCGATCACGCTGCAGACCGCAAAGGCGATCGTGTACAGGAACGGCAGCATCGGGCCGCTGGTGGCCGCGAGGATGCCCTGCATGCCGAATATCAGGACGACGACACCGACCGCGGCGGCGAGCAGCGCGCCGGCGGCGACGCCTGCCCTGCGCATGCGGTAGTCGCCGTCGTGGTTCACCCAGGTGGTGCCGAAGAAGCGGATCGGTTCCGGCCCCGACGCCTGCCCGGGGCCGGTGTCCGCGTCGGTCGTGGTTTCAGTTCCGTTCACCCAGCCGATTATGGCCCATCCCCCCGCGCGTGCGAACCGTCCCGTGCACCGATGCGTGCGCAAGCCATTGACTCCTGACTGACCAGTAAGTAACTTCCGCGACGCGCCGCTCAGCCGGACCCCCTCACCCGGACGTCATCTGGATTCGAAGGAGAAGCAGATGCACATGTCGATGCGCGCCCTCGCCAAGGGGCTCACCGCGGCGGTCGCCGCGGGCACCGCCGCCCTCGGCCTGACCGCACCGGCCGCCCACGCGGCCGCCCCCGCCCCCCACACCGCAGGCCCGGTCGCGTACGTCGCCATGGGCGACAGCTACAGCGCCGGCTCGGGCATCCTCCCGCTCGACCCGTCCGCCTCACCGCTGTGCGCGCGGTCCACCGCGAACTACCCGCACGTGCTGGCCGCCGCGACCGGCGCGCAGCTGACCGACGTCACCTGCGGCGGCGCGCAGACCAAGGACTACGCCGGGTCCCAGTACCCGGGCGTGGCACCGCAGTTGGACGCGCTGGGCGCCGGCACCGGCCTGGTGACGATGACGATCGGCGGCAACGACAGCAACACCTTCATCGACGCGATCCTCGCCTGCGGCACCGCCGGGATCGCCACCGCGGGCCTCGGCCACCCCTGCCAGAGCCTGTACGGCGACAGCTTCGACACCACCGTGGACACCGTCACCTACCCGGCGGTGAAGGCGGCGCTCCAGGCGGTCAGGGCCAAGGCGCCCGGCGCCCGCGTGGCGGTCCTCGGCTACCCGTGGATCCTCCCGGCCACCGCCGACCCGACCTGCTTCGCCAAGATGCCGATCGCCTCCGGCGACGTGCCCTACCTGCGCGACCTGCAGACGCACCTCAACGCGGCGGTCGCCCGCGCCGCCCGCGAGACCGGGTCCGCCTACGTCGACCTGTCGGGTGTCTCCGAGGGCCACGACGCGTGCGCGGCGGCGGACACCCGGTGGATCGAGCCGGTGCTGTTCGGCACCAACTTCGTGCCCGTGCACCCCAACGCGCGCGGCGAGGCGGCGATGGCGCGGCAGACCGCGTCGGTCCTGCACCTGGGCTGAGGCGGGGCTCACCCCGCCCGCGCCCCGGAACCGGTCAGGCGGTCCCGGGGCGCGGGCGGGATCGGGCGAGCGTACCGCCGAAACGGCGGCACGCGGCGTCCGCGGAGGGGGTCAGCGCTCCAGCAGCGCGATGTCGCGCACCGCGCCGCGGTCCGCGCTGGTGGCCATCGCGGCGTACGCGCGCAGCGCCGTGGACACCTTGCGCTCGCGGTTGCGGGGCGCGTAGACCCCGCCGAGCGCCTCGCGGCGGGCGGCCAGCACCTCGTCGGAGACCACGAGCTCCATCGAGCGGGACGGGATGTCGATACGGATCAGGTCGCCGTCCTCGACCAGCGCGATCGTCCCGCCGGAGGCCGCCTCGGGCGAGGCGTGGCCGATCGACAGGCCCGAGGTGCCGCCGGAGAAGCGGCCGTCGGTGACCAGCGCGCACACCTTGCCCAGGCCGCGGCCCTTGAGGAACGACGTCGGGTAGAGCATCTCCTGCATGCCCGGGCCGCCGCGCGGGCCCTCGTAGCGGATCACCACCACGTCCCCGGCCTTGACCTGCTTGGCCAGGATCTTCTCCACGGCCTCCTCCTGGGACTCGCAGACCACCGCGGGTCCCTCGAAGGTCCAGATCGACTCGTCCACGCCCGCGGTCTTCACCACCGCGCCGTCGACCGCGAGGTTGCCGCGCAGCACCGCGAGGCCGCCGTCCTTGGAGTACGCGTGCGCCACGTCGCGGATGCAGCCGCCGGCCGCGTCGGTGTCCAGCGACTCCCACCGCTCGGACTGCGAGAACGCCTGCGCCGAGCGGACGCAGCCCGGGGCCGCGTGCCACAGCTCGACCGCCTCGTCCGAGGGTGCGCCGCTGCGCACGTCCCAGGTCTCCAGCCACTCCTTGATCGAGCGGGAGTGCACGGTGTGCACGTCCTCGTGCAGCAGTCCGCCGCGGTACAGCTCGCCGAGGATCGCGGGGATGCCGCCGGCCCGGTGCACGTCCTCCATGTAGTACGTGCCGCCGGGCGCGACGTTCGGCGCGACCTTGGCCAGGCACGGGACCCGGCGGGAGACCGCGTCGATGTCGGTGAGCCCGTAGTCCAGGCCCGCCTCCTGGGCCGCGGCCAGCAGGTGCAGGATCGTGTTGGTGGAGCCGCCCATGGCGATGTCCAGGGCCATGGCGTTCTCGAACGCCGCCCTGGAGGCGATCGCGCGCGGCAGCACCGAGGCGTCGTCCTGCTCGTAGTACCGGCGGGTCAGCTCCACGACGGTCGAGCCGGCCCGCTCGTACAGCGCCTTGCGGGCGGTGTGGGTGGCCAGCACCGAGCCGTTGCCGGGCAGCGACAGGCCGATCGCCTCGGTCAGGCAGTTCATCGAGTTGGCGGTGAACATGCCGGAACACGAGCCGCAGGTCGGGCAGGCGTTCTCCTCGATGCGCAGGATGTCCTCGTCCGAGACGTCCTCGTTGACCGCGTCGGAGATCGCGTTGATCAGGTCCAGCTTGCGGACCGTGCCGTCGACGAGGGTGGCCCGGCCGGCCTTCATCGGGCCGCCGGAGACGAAGACGGTCGGGATGTTCAGCCGCAGCGCGGCCATCAGCATGCCCGGGGTGATCTTGTCGCAGTTGGAGATGCAGACCAGCGCGTCCGCGCAGTGCGCCTCGACCATGTACTCGACGGAGTCGGCGATCAGGTCGCGCGAGGGCAGGCTGTAGAGCATGCCGCCGTGGCCCATGGCGATGCCGTCGTCCACGGCGATGGTGTTGAACTCGCGCGGCACCGCGCCGGCCGCCTTGATCGCCTCGGAGACGATCCGGCCGACCGGCTGGAGGTGGGTGTGGCCGGGTACGAACTCGGTGAAGCTGTTCGCCACGGCGACGATCGGCTTGCCGATGTCGGCGTTGTCCACGCCGGAGGCGCGCATCAGGGCGCGGGCTCCTGCCATGTTGCGGCCGTGGGTGACCGTGCGTGACCTCAGCTCCACGGTTCGACTCCCTTGCGTCGCGCTGCGCTGTGCTGCCTGGTACCGGTCGAGCTTACGCCCGGACGCCCACAGGGTGGACCTGCGGTCCGCATCCCGGAACGTCTCCGCAACGCCCGGCGTCGCGCTCACGTCGCCCGGCGGGCGTGGCAAGTGCGCTGGGCGCCGAGATCAGGGGCGCGGCCCTGTACGTCAACTGGGCGCTGGGCCTGGTTTTCAGGGGCGCGGGGAACTGCGCGACCAGCCATGCTGCGGCCCACAGGTCGTCACCGTCCCGGAGGGGCAGATCGGTCCGATCCGGACCACCGGCCGGTGGAGGGCTGAGCGCGCAGTTCCCCGCGCCCCTGGTGAGCTGACGTCGGGCGTCGCCGTAGCCCGTGATGGTCAGCGCCCGGCGTTGAGCGCCAGGTGGCGGCGGGTGAAGGCGAGGGCCTCCGCCAGGTCGGCCTGGCGTTCGGCCGCGGACATGGCGCGCCGGGTGTTGACCTCGACCACGACGTGCCCGTCGAACCCGGACGCGGCGAGCATCGTCAGCAGCTCGGCGCACGGCTGCGTGCCCCGCCCCGGCACCAGGTGCTCGTCCTTCGCCGACCCGCTCCCGTCGGCCATGTGCACGTGGGCCAGCCGGTCGCCCATCCGCCCGGCCATCGCCAGCGCCCCGGTCCGCGCGGTCGCCGCGTGCGACAGGTCCACGGTGAAGTGCCGGTAGTCGTCCTGGGTGACGTCCCAGTCCGGCGCGTACGCCAGCATCTCCCGGTCGCGGTAGCGCCACGGGTACATGTTCTCGACCGCGAACCGCACGTCCGTCTCGTCGGCCATCCGCCAGATCCCGCGCACGAAGTCCCGCGCGTAGCCGCGCTGCCAGCGGAACGGCGGGTGCACCACGACGGTGTCCGCGCCCAGCCGGTCGGCCGCCTGCTTGGCGCGCTGCAGCTTCACCCACGGGTCGGTGGACCACACCCGCTGGGTGATCAGCAGACACGGCGCGTGCACGGCGAGCACCGGGACGCCGTGGTGGTCGGACAGCCGGCGCAGTGCCTCCACGTCCTGGCTGACCGGGTCGGTCCACACCATCACCTCGACGCCGTCGTAGCCGAGCCGCGCGGCGACCTCGAAGGCGGTCGCGGTGGACTCGGGGTACGTCGACGCGGTGGACAGCGCGACCTTCGGCCCCGCGGCGCGCGCCGCGGCGCGCGGGGGTTGCGTCGGTGTCACGCGTTCTGCCACGCGGGCCAGCCTACGGCGAGCGCGCGCGGACGCGGTGCGGCGCCGTTCAGGGGCGCCAGGGGGTGACGGCGTCGCCGCGTGCGGCCGGGGCCGGGCCGGGGCCGGCGGCGGTGCCCGACACGCCGGACGCGGCCGAGGCGTGGGCCGCGGCGGCGGCCGACGCCGCCGGGGCCATGACGTCGAGCTTGCGCAGGATCACGCCCTCGCGCAGCGCCCAGGGGCATATCTCCAGCTCGTCCAGCTCGAACAGGTCCATCGCGCCCTCGGCGACCAGTGCGCCCGCCAGCAGTTGCCGGGCGCGGCCCTCGGAGACGCCGGGCAGCGCGGCCCGGCGCGCCGCGGTCATCGCCGCGAGCTTGGGCACCCATTCCTCCAGCGCCGTACGCCGCAGCACCCGCTGCACGTACAGCCCGTCGGCGCTGCGGGCCGCCCCCGCGATCCTGGCGAGCTGCCGGAACGTCTTGGACGTGCCCACCGCCAGGTCGGGCCGCCCGAGCCGGGCGAACTCGGCGACGGTGCGGGCGATCTCGGCGCGCGCGTGCCGGCGCAGGTGCCGCACGTCGGCGGCGTCCGGCGGGTCGCCGGGCAGCCACGCCCCGGTCGGCCAGGCGCCCAGCGGCAGCGACACCGCCGCGTCCGGGTACTCGTCCATGCCGAAGCCGATCTCCAGCGAGCCGCCGCCGATGTCCAGCACCAGCAGCCGCCCCGCCGACCAGCCGAACCAGCGGCGTACCGCGAGGAACGTCAGCCGCGACTCGTCCTCGCCGGACAGCACCGTCAGCCGTACCCCGGTCTCCTCGGCGACCCGGGCCAGCACCTGCTCGCCGTTGGCCGCCTCGCGCACCGCGGACGTGGCGAACGGCAGCACGTCCTCCACGCCCTTGTCCTCCGCGACGCGCATCGCGTCCGCGACGGTGGCCACCAGCCGGTCCACGCCGTGCGGGCCGATGGCGCCCTGCTCGTCGAGCAGCTCGGCGAGCCGCAGTTCGGCCTTGTGGGAGTACGCGGGCAGCGGGCGCGCGCCCGGGTGCGCGTCGACCACCAGCAGGTGGACGGTGTTGGAACCCACGTCGAGCACTCCGAGTCGCATGGGGGTGACGCTAGCGCCCCGGGCCGGGAGCGCGCGCGGGCGGGTCGCGGCAATCCGCGCATTCCGGTCTTACGCTGGGCGCGTGGCGAAGGTGAAGAGCCGCGGTGGCGGCGTACAGCGGGCAGGGCGACCGGCAGGGCAGCGGGCGGACATCGAGGTGGGCGTCGCGGCGGAGGCGGGCGTCCCGGCGGAGGCCGGCGTAACGGCGGAGGCCGATGAGGCGGACCTGGACTTTCCGCGCGCCTGGGTGGAGTTCGTCGACCCGGCGGACGAGGAGCAGGTGTTCCGCTGCGATCTGACGTGGCTGACGTCACGCTGGACGTGCGTGTTCGGCAGCGGCTGTCAGGGCATCGTCGCGGGGCGCGCGGGCGACGGCTGCTGCTCGCTCGGCGCGCACTTCTCCGATGACGACGACGAGAAGCGCGTCGCCTCGCACGTGGCGCGGCTCACCCCGGAGTTGTGGCAGTTCCACGGGCTCGGGACCGGGCGCGACGGCTACTGGGCGGAGGAGAACGAGGACGGCGAGCGGCAGACGCGCGTGGTGGACGGCGCGTGCGTGTTCTCCAACCGGGCGGGATTCGCCGGCGGGCAGGGGTGCGCGCTGCACGCGCTGGCGCTGCGGGAGGGGCGGGAGCCGCTGGAGACCAAGCCGGACGTGTGCTGGCAGTTGCCGATCCGGCGGACGTTCGACTGGGTGGACCGGCCGGACGACACGCGGGTGCTCGTGGTGTCGATCGGCGAGTACGACCGGCGCGGGTGGGGGCCGGGCGGGCACGACCTGCACTGGTGGTGCACCTCGGCGACGTCCGCGCACGGGGCGGGGGAGCCGGTGTACGTCTCCTACCGGGCCGAGCTCACCGAGCTGATGGGGCCCGCCGCCTACGCGGAGCTCGCCGGCCTGTGCGAGGCGCGGCTGGCCGCGGCGCTTCCGCTGCTGGCGCCGCACCCGGCCGATCCGGCCTGACCCTCTCCGGTCCGCCGGGCGCTCCTGCGTCCTTTCCCGGGCGCGGGTGCGGCGCCCGGGGCGTCACGCGGGGTCGGGGGTGGGGGCGGACGACGTCGGGGGGGCGTCCGACGCCGGGGGTGACGTGGGGGGCGTCGAGGTCGGCGGCGGCGACGTGGGCGGAGGAGGCGAGGTCGGCGGCGGCGACGTGGGCGGCGGCGTCGTCGGCGCGGTGGACGTCGGCGGAGTCGACGCGGGAGGCGGCACCGACCGCCGCGACGATCCCCGCAGGGTGACCCTCGCGTCACCGGGGCTGAAGGAGATGACCCCCGTCCACGTCCCGCCGGGCTCCAGCGACCGGTCCACCCTGACGAGGAGAATGATCGATTCTCCCGGCCGCAGCACGCCGCCCCGTGCGGACATCCGCAGCCAGTACGCGGAGGTCCGCGCCGCCCACCGCACCGCCGTGCTCCCCTGCGCGGTGAGCGTGATCCGCGTCGCCCCGGGCGCGGGCGCCGCGCTGACCGACAGCCGGCCCGCGCCCGTCCCCGGCTCCGCGGACGCGTTCGACGACCCGGAGACGGTGACCGTCGGCGAGGACTGCGCGTCGGGCGCGTCCGTGTCGGAGCCGCCGGCCCGGCCCGACCGGCCCGCGCCGGGCGACGGGACGGTGTTGCCGGCCTTCTCGTAGGAGTCGCCGTCCAGTCCGTCCGGATCGCTCACCGACGCCGCCCGCCCGGACGCGTGCGGCTCGTCCCCGAGCGGCGCGGCGCGGTAGGCCGCCCACACCGCGAGCACCGGGGCGGCGACGACCGCCGCGACGACCGTGGTGGTCACCGCGCGGTGCCGCATCCGGGCCCGCCGCGCCGCGCGGTCCGTGACGTCGAGCGGGAAGCCGCGCCGGTCGAACCGCGGCGTGCCCTCCCGGGTGCGCCCCGCGCCCGCGGCGGCCGCGTGCAGCATCGCCGCGTGCACCGCGGCCCGCGGCGCCTCGATGACGGCGAGGACGGCGGCGGCGTCGGGCGCGCCCGGCCAGGGCCCCGCCGCGACGACGCGTTCCGCGGCGCGGCGGCAGGTCGCGCACGCGTCGACGTGCCGTACCAGTTCGGTGCGCAGCGCCGTGCCGAGCAGCACCCTGGTCCCGCCGGCCAGCCCCGCGAGGTGCGGGCAGGCGCCGGTGTCGACGACGGCGAGCGCCGTCCTGGTGCGCTCCACCTCGCAGGCGGCGCGGGCCAGGCGGGCGCGCGCGGCGTCGCCGTCGACGCCGAGGACGTGCCCGACCTCGGCGGGCGCCAGCTGGTGGCGCACCGCGAGTTCGAGCGCCTCGCGCTGCTCGGGCGTGGTGCCGGCGGCCTCCGGCCAGGCGAGCGCGGCGAGTTGGGCGCGGCGCGCCTCGGCCTCGTCCTCGGTGAGCCGCCCGGCCGGGCCGGCGCCCGCCGCGCCGCCCAGGCCCGTGCCCGCCCCGGGACCGGCGCCCGCGGTGAGCCTGCGCACGCAGGACCAGCGGGCGAGGGCGTACAGCCAGGGCCGGCGCAGCGCGGGGTCGCGCAGCCGGGTGCGCTGGCGTTCGGCGATCGCCAGCGCCTCGCCGAGGGCGGCGGCGGCCGCGTCGTGCTCGCACAGGATGGACAGACAGTAGGTGAACAGGCCGTCCAGGTACGGCTCGTAGGTGTCGAACCGCGCGGCCGGGCCGGCCGGCCGCTGCCGCAGCGGCGGAGTGCGGTGCGGGCGGTCGCCGCCGCGGGGCCGCCCGAGGTCCCTGCCGGCGTCCCTCCCGAGGTCCCGTCCGTGCTCGCGATCCCGTTCCCGCTCGGCGCGCGAACAGGCCGGCGCCTTGGGCCTGCGGTGCGCGCCGGTGCTCTGGAGAGGGGTCTGCTGCCTGCTCGTCACCGGGCGACGGTAGGCCCGCGGGACGCCCCGGTTCACCCCCCGAGCCGGACATTCATCCATACGAGTAGCACTATGCCGGAAACGCGGACGAGACGGTCACGCGTACGAGTGACACCACGCGCACATGCGCGAGCGCCCCGCCCCGCGCGCGCCCCGAGCCTCCCCGCGACGCGCGCACCCCGAACCGCCTCCCGCGACGCGCGCACCCCGAGCCCCCCCCGCGGCGGCCCGCGGCGGCCCGGGACGCGCGCTCCCGGAGCCGCCCGCGCGCACCGGATCGTCCCGCGACGCACCGCGGTTGTCGTACCCGACCGCTACGGTGAAGCGCATGGCCACCCGTAAACCCGTCGCCAAGGACCGTCCCTCCTACCGCTGCACCGAGTGCGGCTGGACCACGGCCAAGTGGCTCGGCCGGTGCGGCGAGTGCCAGGCGTGGGGCACGATCGAGGAGCACGGCGCCGCGCCCGCGGTGCGCACCACCGCGCCGGGCCGGGTCACCAGCGCCGCGCGCCCGATCGGCCAGGTCGACGGCCGGCAGGCGACCGCCCGCAGCACCGGCGTCGCCGAGCTGGACCGGGTGCTCGGCGGCGGGCTGATCCCCGGCGCCGTGGTGCTGCTGGCCGGCGAGCCGGGCGTGGGCAAGTCGACGCTGCTGCTGGACGTCGCCGCGAAGGCGTCGGGCCCCGAGCACCGGACGCTCTACGTCACGGGCGAGGAGTCCGCCTCCCAGGTGCGGCTGCGCGCGGACCGGATCGGCGCGCTCGCCGACCACCTCTACCTGGCCGCGGAGACCGACCTGGCCGCGGTGCTCGGCCACCTGGACGACGTGAAGCCGTCGTTGCTGGTGCTGGACTCGGTGCAGACCGTCGCCTCGCCGGAGATCGACGGCGCGCCCGGCGGCATGGCGCAGGTCCGCGAGGTCGCCGGCGCGCTGATCCGCGCGTCGAAGGAACGCGGCATGGCCACGCTGCTGGTGGGCCACGTCACCAAGGACGGCGCGATCGCCGGCCCGCGGCTGCTGGAGCACCTGGTCGACGTGGTGCTGAGCTTCGAGGGCGACCGGCACGCGCGGCTGCGGCTGATCCGCGGGGTGAAGAACCGCTTCGGGGCCACCGACGAGGTCGGCTGCTTCGAACTGCACGACGAGGGCATCACCGGCCTGGCCGACCCCTCGGGGCTGTTCCTGACCCGGCGGGACGAGCCGGTGCCGGGCACCTGTCTGACGGTGACGCTGGAGGGCCGGCGCCCGCTGGTCGCCGAGGTGCAGGCGCTGACCGTCGACACGCAGATCCCGTCGCCGCGCCGCACCACCTCGGGTCTGGAGAATTCGCGGGTGTCGATGATGCTCGCGGTGCTGGAGCAGCGCGGCCGCATCCGCTCGATCGGCAAGCAGGACATCTACACCGCGACGGTCGGCGGGGTGCGGCTGTCCGAGCCGGCCGCGGACCTGGCGGTGGCGCTGGCCCTGGCCAGCGCGGCGATCGACACGCCGCTGCCGAAGAACCTGGTCGCGGTCGGCGAGGTGGGCCTGGCCGGCGAGGTGCGGCGGGTCACCGGCGTGCAGCGCCGGCTGTCCGAGGCGCACCGGCTGGGCTTCACGCACGCCCTGGTCCCGCCGGACCCGGGCAAGGTGCCGCCGGGCATGCGGGTCATCGAGGTCGCCGACATAGGCGACGCGCTGCGGGCGCTCCCGGCCCGCACGCCCCGCGGCTGACCCCGCGGCCCTCCTCGGCGCGGCGCTCGCGGACCTGGTCAGGACGGCAAACCGCCATCGCACGGCGGGGACGACGTAAACTGCGTGCAACCGCACCGACCGGAGGAACGCAGTGGCAGCCAACGACCGGGCAGGGGGAGCCGCCCCGGCCCGTAAGGCAGCGGGAGAGTCCGCCGGCAGGTCCGCCGGCGGCCCCGGCGCCGACGGCGGGCTGATGCGCGCCTCGCTGAGCGCGGTCGCGCCCGGCACCGCCCTGCGGGACGGCCTGGAGCGCATCGTGCGCGGCAACACCGGCGGGCTGATCGTGCTCGGCATGGACAAGACCGTCGAGTCGCTGTGCACCGGCGGCTTCGTGCTGGACGTGGAGTTCACCGCGACGCGGCTGCGCGAGCTGTGCAAGCTGGACGGCGCGCTGATCCTCGACAAGGACATCACCAAGATCCTGCGGGCCGGCGTGCAGCTGGTGCCGGACCCGACGATCCCCACCGAGGAGACCGGCACCCGGCACCGCACCGCGGACCGGGTCAGCAAGCAGGTCAACTTCCCGGTGGTGTCGGTCAGCCAGTCGATGCGGCTGATCGCCCTCTACGTGGACGGGCAGCGCCGCGTGCTGGAGGACTCCGCCGCGATCCTGTCCCGCGCCAACCAGGCGCTGGCCACGCTGGAGCGCTACAAGCTGCGCCTGGACGAGGTGGCCGGCACGCTGTCCGCGCTGGAGATCGAGGACCTGGTGACCGTCCGCGACGTCACCGCGGTCGCCCAGCGGCTGGAGATGGTCCGCCGGATCGCCACCGAGATCGCCGAGTACGTGGTCGAGTTGGGCACCGACGGCCGGCTGCTGGCGCTCCAGCTGGACGAGCTGATCGCCGGCGTCGAGCCGGAACGCGAGCTGGTGGCACAGGACTACGTGCCGGAGCCGACCGCCAAGCGCAGCCGTACGGTCGCCGAGGCGCTCGCCGAGCTGGACACCCTGCCGCAGAACGAGCTGATCGAACTCACCACCGTGGCCCGCGCGTTGGGCTACACCGGCTCGCCCGAATCGCTGGACTCCGCGGTCTCGCCGCGCGGTTACCGGCTGCTGGCGAAGGTGCCGCGGCTGCCGAACACGGTGATCGAGCGGCTGGTCGAGCACTTCGGCGGCCTGCAGAAGCTGCTCGCGGCCAGCGTGGACGACCTGCAGGCGGTGGACGGCGTGGGCGAGGCCCGCGCGCGGTCGGTCCGCGAGGGCCTGTCCCGGCTCGCCGAATCCTCGATCCTCGAACGCTACGTGTGCGCCGGCGGCCCTAGGCCGCCGCGCTCGGCTCCGGCTCGGTTCCGCCTCGGTTCCGGCGGAGCCCCGACCCGGCTCCGGCTCGCTCCCGGCTCAGTCCTGGCTCAGCACGAACGACGCCTGCTCCGTGCCGTGTCCCGGCAGCTGCGCCTGCACCAGATACGTGCCCGGCTGGGCGGACTGGCCCTTCGGGGACGCGCACTTGGGCGAGCTGGTCTTGGTGTTCCAGTGCAGCGTGTACGTGGTGGAGCCGTGCGCGGGCACTTCCATCAGGCGCGAGCCGGTGGTCGGGCAGTCGTCGGACGCCCACACGTGGCTGTTGTCCGCGGCCTTGGTGATGGTGAACACCGCGCTGCGCGGCCCGAAGTCCAGCTTGCAGCTCACCGACGAGGAGTTGACGGCCTTCAGCCGGAACTGCGGGGTCTCGCCGGGACCGTAGGAGTTCTGCGCGCTGGTCAGCGTCAACTGCACGGCGCTCGCCGAGCAGTCGGGCAGGCTGGAGCCGACCGGCACCTCGCCGCCGGTGGACGAGCCGTCGCCGCTGCCGCCCGAACCCCCGCTGCCGGAACCGCCGTTGTCACCGGAGCCGGAGGAGCCGCCGGCGCCGGCCGTCGCGCCGTCGGACGTGCCGCCCGAGGCGGACGGCGACGCGGACCCGCCGGCCGTGTCCCCGGCGGTGCCGGCCGAACCGCCGTCGCCGGCGCCGGCGTTGTCACCGGAACCCGCGGTGGAGTCGTCGCCGCCGGAGGTGTCGCGGCCGCCCGGCCGCCCGCTGATGTGCGTGCCGCTCGGCGCCGGGCCCGGGGTGATCGAGGTGACCGGGGTGTGCGAACCGCTGGGCGCACCCGAGCTCTTGCCGCCCCCTCCGCCGCCGCCCGAGGTGAGCGCCCACACGACGAGCGCCACGATCAGCGCGAGCAGGCAGGCCACAACGACCCGCCGCCGCCAGTAAATGGAGGATGGCAGAGGTCCCACGGGATTGCGCATTGAGCCCACGGACGAACTCTAGGGGAGATCGCCCGTTCGGCGTCGACTCACGCGCCGCCCGCTGTCCGGTCTTTACGGATCATCACGTTTACGTTCACGCGTGTGCCCGCGCACGCCCGCGGACGTATCGGCGTCCGCGCGCCGGCGGATGCGCCGAGTCGCCCCGCGGACGCGGTCCGTGGCCGTGGCAGCGGCGGCGGGCCGTCGGCGCGGTGTGCGAGGATCGGACGGAGATGAGCACTGAACTGAGCGACGCGGGCGGCCCGACTCCCGCGACCGCCCCGCCGCCCGGGGTCGAGGATCTGCACGACCTGCTCGTGGACTGGTTCGCCGAGCACGCCCGCGACCTGCCGTGGCGGCGCCCCGACGCGGGCGCGTGGTCGGTGATGGTCAGCGAGTTCATGCTCCAGCAGACGCCGGTGTCCCGCGTGCTGCCGGTGCACCAGGCGTGGCTGGCCCGCTGGCCGCGCCCGGCGGACCTGGCCGCGGAGTCCCCGGCGAGGCGGTCCGCGCCTGGGCCGGCTCGGCTATCCCCGCCGCGCGCTGCGGCTGCACGCCGCGGCCACCGCCATAGCGCAGCGGCACGGCGGCGAAGTCCCCCGCGAGCACGCGGAGTTGCTCGCCCTGCCCGGCATCGGCGAGTACACCGCCGCGGCGGTCGCCTCGTTCGCCTACGGGCAGCGGCACATCGTCCTGGACACCAACGTACGGCGGGTGTTCGCGCGTCTGGTGACCGGCGTGGAATACCCGCCGAACGCCACGACGGCCGCCGAGCGGCGTACCGCGACCGCGCTGCTGCCGCGGGACGAGGGCACCGCGGCGCGCTGGGCCGCGGCCACGATGGAACTGGGCGCGCTGCTGTGCACCGCGCGCTCCCCGCAGTGCGGGGCCTGCCCGGTGGCGTCGCGCTGCGCATGGCGGCTGGCCGGCTCGCCGCCGCACGAGGGCCCGGCGCGGCGCGGCCAGTCGTACGCCGGCACCGACCGCCAGGTGCGCGGCCGGCTGCTCGCGGTGCTGCGCGCCTCGACCGAGCCGGTGCCGCAGGCCGCGCTGGACGCGGTGTGGCACGAGCCGGTGCAGCGGGCGCGGGCGCTGGACGGGCTCGTCGAGGACGGCCTGGTCGAGCCGCTCGCCAACGGCGTCTACCGGCTCCCGGTCTGACGACACCTGTCCGCTTTACACCCGTACAGTCCGATTCGCGACGCCGTTACACAACCGATGGGTTGCTGTGCGGCCGCTGTGCGTTCGCGGTCGCGAAAGCCTGACATCCGCTCCGTAGCTTCGACGTCGGCCGGGAGGTTCCTTCCCCCGGCCCGACCAGTGGCAAACGGGGTGGAGGCACCGATGACGGCGAACGGCGCGACGGTTCTGGAGTTCGAGGACTACGTACGGACGCGGCAGGACGCGTTGCTGCGCAGCGCCCGCCGGCTCGTGCCGGACCCGATAGACGCGCAGGACCTCGTGCAGACCGCCCTGGTGCGCACCTTCCCCCGCTGGCACGGCATCGCCGACAAGGCGCTCGCCGACGCGTACATGCGCCGGGTGATGATCAACACCCGCACCGAGTGGTGGCGCAGCCGCAAACTGGAGGAGGTCCCCTCCGCGGAGCTGCCGGACGCGACCGTGGACGACGGCGCCGACCAGCGCGCCGACCGCGAGATGCTCGCCGACGCGATGCGGGTGCTCGCGCCCAAGCAGCGGCAGGTCGTGCTGCTGCGCCACTACGGCCAGCTGTCCACCGAGGAGACGGCCCGCGCCCTCGGGATGACCACGGGTACCGTGAAGAGCACCCTGCACCGGGCGCTGGCGCGACTGCGCTACGAGCTGGAGCACGGCACCTACGGCTACTCGCGGATGGAGGACGTGTGCGCCGCATAGCCTCCGTGACCACGGCGGGCGCGCTGACCTGCGCGGCCGTCATGGTGGCAGGCTGCGGCGCGGGCGTCACCGGCGCCCGCAGGGAGGGCCCGGCGCCGCCGGCGACCCCCAAGGTGCGCTCCACCGCCGCCCCGGCCATCGCCTCGCACCCGCAGGCGCTGGTCGAGATGATCCGCAAGGACACCGGCGTCAGCCCCGACGTGCGCGAGGACCTGACCCCGTGCGACGGGCACGACTACCCGATGGACACCGACTCCGGCGACCTCACCGCCGGCGACGGCCCCGACCTGGTGGTGAACATCACCACCTGCGGCGACGGCCTCGGCATCGCGTCCTACGTGTACCGGATGATCGACGGCAAGTACCAGAACGTCTTCGCCGACGAGCACTCCCCGGTCTACGGCAGCGTCGAGGACGGCCGGCTGGAGATCGTCCACGAGGTGTACCGGACCGACGACCCGGTGTCGTACCCGACCGGCGAGGAGGCCGTGACCTACGCCTGGCGCGGCAACCACTTCGTGCAGGTGGGCCGCGAGTTCCAGGACTTCAGCAGCGCGTCCCCGTCCGTCTCCCCCGAGCCGCTGTCCACCGACCCGGTGCCGCTGCCGGACTCCGACCCGCTCGACCCCGGGCTGCCGAGCGGCAGCCCGCACACCGCGACGCACGCCGGGACGCACACCACGACGCACACCGCGACGCACGCGGCCTCGCACGCCGCCTCGCCCACGCCGTCCGGTGGGGGACGATAGACGTCATGGCCGCAGCACCCCACCCCTCGTACTCCGCGCACCCCGCGCACCCCGCGCACCCGGCCGCCGCCGGCCACGCGGGTCCGGCCGGCCACGGCCACGCCCCCACCCATGTGCTGTTCGTCGAGGACGACGACGTGATCCGCGAGGCGACGACGCTGGCCCTGGAGCGCGACGGCTTCCGCGTCACCGCGGCCCCCGACGGACTGACCGGCCTGGACGCGTTCCGCGCCGGGCCGCCGGACCTGGCGCTGCTGGACGTGATGGTGCCGGGCCTGGACGGGGTGAGCCTGTGCCGCCGGATCCGCGACGAGTCCATGATCCCGGTCATCATGCTCTCCGCGCGCGCGGAGAGCATCGACGTGGTGCTCGGCCTGGAGGCCGGCGCGGACGACTACGTGACCAAGCCGTTCGACGGCGCGGTGCTGGTCGCCCGCATCCGGGCGGTGCTGCGGCGGTTCCGCGCCACCGCGGCGGAGGACGCCGACGACGGCCCGGTGCTGTCCTTCGGCGACATCGACATCGACCCCGAGGGCATGGAGGTCACCCGCGGCGGCGAGCGGCTGGCGCTGACGCCGACCGAGATGCGGCTGCTGCTGGAGTTCGCCGGCGCGCCCGGCACCGTGCTGTCCCGGGACCGGCTGCTGGAGCGGGTCTGGGACTACGAGTGGGGCGGCGACACCCGCGTGGTGGACGTGCACGTGCAGCGGCTGCGCGCGAAGGTCGGCCAGGACCGCATCGAGACCGTGCGCGGCTTCGGCTACAAGCTCAGGGCGTGAGGGCGGTCGCCATGGCGAGAACCCCCGCGGACCGGGCCGCACCGGCCACCCCCGCCGACCGGACCGACCGCCACACCCGGACCGACCGCGACACCCGGACCGACCATGATGCCCGGAGCGACCGGAGCGCACCGGCCACCCGCGGCGACCGCGCCACCCGCGCCGACCGCGCCACCGGCGCCGGCCGCGCCACCCGCGCCTGGCTGCGCGGCTTCTTCCGCAGCGGCCTGCGGTGGAAGATCAGCGCCGCGATCGCCGTCGTCTCCGCGCTGGTCGCGCTCGCGCTGAGCCTGGTCGTGCACAACGCCGCCCGCGTCAGCATGATCAACAGCACCCGCGACGTGCAGGACGAGCGGGTGCAGTCCGCGCTGCGGATCTACGAGGCGACCGGCCGGCGGGTCTTCCAGACCCAGCTGGACGACCCGGCCCTGCCGCGCGAGCTGAAGGAGTACGCGGCCAAGGGCCAGCGGGCCACCTACGTGCAGGAGAACCACGACGGCGCGCCGACCGTGTGGGCGGAGACCCCGGCCGACGGCGGCAAGGTGCTGTCGCTGAAGAGCGTCTTCACCGACCGCTACTCGGTGCTGGTCGACCTCGACCAGGCGCTGGTCGCCGGCTCGGTCGCGGTGGTCGGCTGCGGCACCGCGGTGGGCGTGCTGATCGGCGGCCGGATGTCGCGGCGGCTGCGCAAGGCGGCGACCGCGGCCCGCAAGGTCGCCGACGGCGACCCGACCGTGCGGGTCAGGGAGGCCATCGGCGGGCGCCGGGTGCGCGACGAGACCGACGAGCTCGCGCGCGCCGTGGACGAGATGGCCGACGCGCTGCAACGGCGCCTGGAGGCCGAGCGGCGCGTCACCGCGGACATCGCGCACGAGCTGCGCACCCCGGTGACCGGCCTGGTCACCGCGGCCGAGCTGCTGCCCGCCGGCCGCCCGGCGGAACTGGTGCGCGACCGGGTGCACGCGCTGCGCACCCTGGTCGAGGACGTGCTGGAGGTCGCCCGGCTGGACGGCGCGGCCGAGCACGCCGACCTCCAGGAGGTCGCGCTGGGCGATTTCGTGCGGCGCCGCGTGCAGGCGCTGGCGCCCGAGGCGACGGTCGTGGTGGACGAGGACGCGGTGGTGCAGACCGACCCGCGCCGCCTGGAGCGCATCCTCGGCAACCTCCTGGCCAACGCGGCACGGCACGGCCGCGGCCCCATCGAGGTGGTGGTCGACGGCCCGTTCGTACGGGTCCGCGACCACGGTCCCGGCTTCCCCGCGGACCTGCTGCGCGAGGGCCCGTCCCGGTTCCGCACCGGCAGCAGCGACCGCGCGGGCGCGGGGCACGGCCTGGGACTGACCATCGCCGCGGGTCAGGCGCGGGTGCTCGGCGCGCGGCTGACCTTCCGCAACGTCGCGGCGGACGGCGAGGCGGGTGAGGGCGCCGTGCCCGGCGCGGGCGACGACGGTGAGGGCGGCGGGCGCGGCGTCGCGGGCGCCGTCGCGCAACTGCTGCTCCCGCGCTGAACCGTCACCGGAGGGCGTCGGGCGTCCTCCCCAGGCCGTCGGCGCACTCGTGGGGCTCGCGGTCGAAGACCATGGTCCGGCGCTCGTGCGGGGTGTAGGCGCTCCAGCCCGGGTCGCCGTCGTGGGCGAAGCGGACGAGGGCGGTGTGCATCCGCGCCGCCAGTTGCCGGGGGGCGTCCGGTCCCAGCAGTTCGGGGGCCTGCGGCGCGTCGAGGTGGTCGAAGACGAAGGGCAGGTCGGCGCAGTGGGCGGCGCCGAAGCCGGGGGCCGGCCAGGCGAACTGGTAGGCGTAGGCGGGTATGCCGGCGCGGGCGGCGGTGTCGGCGATGCGGCGGGCCGGCTGCTGGAAGGTGCGGTCGCTCAGCGCCTGGGCGAGTGCGTGGCCGGGGTTGTCGGTGCCGAGCAGCCCGAGGTAGGCGTCGAGGTCGTCGGCGGTGAGGCCGAGGTTGGCCATGCCCTTCACGCAGGCGTCGGTGCTGGGAGCGGTGCTGAGGTCGCCGAGGAGGAAGTTCCACTCCTGTGTGGTGGTGCCGATCAGCAAAGCCTGCACCGCGCCGGGTTCGCCGAGTGCCTCCTCGGGCGCGGCGGTGACGACCTCGCCGTCCAGGGTGGGCTGCCAGCGCAGCGCGTCCTGGCCGGCCCGGCGGGCGCGCTCGTCGACGCTCTCGGCGGGCGCCCGCACCTCCCCGGGCAGCCACGCCTGTTCGAGGTGCATCCGGCGCGCGGTCGGCGCCGCCGACAGGGCCTGCCGGGTCCGCGGCGTGCCGAGCTGTTCGGCGAAGTCGGCGGAGAGCCGCGTCATCCGCTCCAGCGGGGAGAGCAGCGGGGTCCCGGCGCTCATCACGGCCAGCCGGCGGAACAGGCCGCGGGCGGCGGGGGCGCCGGTCAGGGTCAGCGCGGCCGTCGCGCCGGCGGACTGCCCGGCCAGGGTGACCTCGGCGGGGTCGCCGCCGAAGGCGGCGATGTTCTCGCGCACCCAGGTCAGGGCGGCCGTGATGTCGAGCAGCGCGCGGTTGGCGACCTGGTCGTCGAGGATCATGAACCCTTCGGCGGCGACCCGGTAGTTGGGGACGACGAAGACCACGCCGTCGCGGGCGAAGGAGGCGCCGTCGTACCAGGGGCTGGCGTTGCTGCCGGTGAAGAAGCCGCCCCCGTACAGCCACACCACCACCGGGAAGGGGCCGTCGCCGCGGGAGGGGGCGTAGACGTTCAGGTTGAGCGCGTCGTCCCCGGCGACGACCGGGTCGGGGAAGAGGTCCTGTCCCACGTGCGGGTGGGCGGGGCTGGGCCCGTACCCCGTCGCCTCGAAGCAGGTGGTGAACCTCTCGCGCGACCGGGGCGGGTCGAAGGCGCCGCCGGGGTAGGGGGCCCGGGCGTAGGGGATGCCAAGGTAGGCGGTGTGGGTCTCGCGCGCGATTCCCGCGACGGGACCGCAGGGGGCGTTGACGGGCACGGGGTGCTTCCTTCTGACGGGTGGGAGCGGGCGGCAGGCCGGGTGAGGCGGCGGTACGGGTGCGGTGGCAGAACGGGTGCGGCGGCGGTACGGGTACGGCGGCCGTACGGCTCAGGCGGCGTCGGCCGGCTTCGGCGCGGCGGGGGCGTCCGGGGCGTCCGGGGCCGGCTTGAGCCGCAGGGCCAGGGCCGCGGTGACGAGGGCGAGGACGGCGAGCCCGTAGAAGGCGACGCGGTAGCCGTCCACGACGGCCGCGGTGCCGCCGCTGCCGCTGTGGCTGGTGACGCCCGCGGCGACGGTGGCCAGCACGGCCAGGCCGAGGGCCGCGCCGAGCTGGCGGCACATGTTGAGCAGCCCGGAGGCGACACCGGCGTCGCGGGGGTCGATGCCGGCGGTCGAGGCGACGATCGCGGGCATCATCGTCACGCTCGTGCCCGCGCCGACGACGACGGTGGGCAGCAGCACGTGCGGGAGGTAGTCGGAGCGGACCGGAAGCTGCCCCACCCACACCAGCCCGGCCGCGGCGACGGTCCCGCCGATCACCACCAGGCGGCGGGCCCCGACGACCGGGATGAGCTTCTGCGACAGCAGCACCCCGACGCTGATCACCGCGACCATGGGCAGCAGGGACAGCCCGGTGCGCACGGCGCTCTGCCCCAGGGCCTGCTGGAGGTACAGCGAGAGGAAGAACAGCGGCGCGGTGATGACGGCGCCCATGCACAGCGTGAGGACGTTGCCCATGCGCACGTTGGCGACGGAGAAGATCCCCAGCGGGACCAGCGGCGCGCCGCTGCGCCGCTCGACGGCGACGAACGCGGCGAGCAGGAGCACCCCCGCCGCGAGCGCGGCGACCACGCGGGCGGCTCCCCAGCCCGCGGCGGGCGCCGCTGCCACACCGTAGACGAGCGAGGCGGCCGACAGGGTCACGGTGAGGGCGCCCGGCAGGTCGATGCGCGAGCGGCGCTGTCCCGTCGCGGTCGGCGCCAGCCAGGTCAGGCTCGCGACCAGCAGGCCGGCGCTGATGGGCACGTTCACCAGCATCACCCAGCGCCAGCTCACCGACGCCAGCAGGCCGCCGATCACGATGCCGGCGGCTCCGGCGCTGGAGGCGGCCACGCCCCACCAGGTCATGGCGCGGGTGCGCTGACCGGGTTCGGTGTGGCTGGCGGTGATCAGGCTGAGGCTGGAGGGCGCCAGCGCCGCGGCCCCCGCGCCCTGCACGACCCGGGCCGCGAGCAGCATCCAGCCGTCCTGCGCCAGCCCGCCCGCCAGCGAGGCCGCCGAGAAGACGGTCAGGCCGATCTGGAAGACCCGGCGGCGTCCGAACAGGTCGCCGGCGCGCGCGGCGAACAACAGCAGGCCGCCGAAGGCGACGAGGTAGCCGTTGACCACCCACTGCTGGGCGGAGGCGGACAGGCCGAGGCCCGCCTTCATGGCCGGCAGGGCCACGTTCACGATGGAGGAGTCCAGGACCACCATGAACTGCGCCACGCACGCCACGGCCGCGACGGCGGCGAGCGGGACACCGAGCTTGGCCACCCCGTGCGAGGCGTCCGCGGCCGGCGGCGGGGCGGCGCCGGTTCCCGGGGCGAGAGGTGATCGGTTGGGCATGGCGGTGCTCCTCGACGTTGCCGGATAGCCTGTCCGCCAATCGTAGAGCGATAGCGGATAGGCTGTCCACCAAGGTGCGTGCGGGCAGCCCCGGGGCAGCGGGAAGGCGCACCGAGCAGGGAGACCGCGCCGACCGCGCCGACCGCGCCGACCAGGCCCAGGACGCGGACCAGGCCCACGACGTCCGGAGGAGGAGTCCATGGAGGCAGGCAAACCCGCGTTCCCCAGGCGGCGGGCGGCCGCGGAGCGCAATCGCGACAAGATCCTCGACGCGGCCCGGGAGGCGTTCGCCGAGCCCGTCCCCGACATCTCCATGGCGGAGATCGCCCGCCGCGCCGGGGTGGGCATGGCCACGCTGTACCGCAACTTCCCCGGCCGGCAGGAGCTCCTGGAAGCCCTCTACGCGGACGAGGTCGACCAGGTCTGCGCCGCGGCGACGAGCGAGCCCGGCCAGTCCCCCGACGCGGCGCTCATCGCCTGGCTGCGCCTGATCATCGCGTTCATCCCGCACAAGCGGCTGATCGCGTCCGAGCTGCTGGAGCACACCGGCCGGGTCGGCCTCACCAGCCACCGCGGCCGGGCCGTCGAGGCGGGCCGCCCGCTGCTGACCGCGGCCCAGGAGTCCGGGCAGATCCGCGACGACCTGACGCTGGAGCAGGTCTTCGACGTGATCGTCGCCATCGCCAAGATCAACGAATCGCCCGACTACCTGCGGCCCCTCTTCGAGACCGTCCTCGACGGCCTGCGCGCGGGAGCGGCCCAGGACCCCGCCTGACCCTGGGGGCCGCCTGGGGCCGGCCCAGGCTCAGCGGGAGAGCGCGGTGGGCTGATACCCGGGGTGTCCGCACGGCCGCGCCTGCCTCCGGGCGGCGACCCGACCGTGCGGACACCCCTGAATGCCGGGCCAGGCCCTGATCCCCCCCGCGACCTGGCCCGGCTGCATCCCGGCCCTGCTTCCCCTCGATGCGTCAGCCTCCCCGGCTGCGCTCCCCCTGCAAGGGGCCGGGACATCTGCGGGTCCGCGCCGCCACCGCGTCCCGTGCGGCGGCGCGCTTCCTCGGACGCGCGGTCCGCGCGTCGTCGGACGTTTCCGCGGACGATCCCTCGGACATTTCCTCGGTGTTGCCCTCCCCGGCCGTCATGACCTGCTGGATCGTCACGTAACAAGCTTGCCAGCACCCATGTGGCCGAGAACATGGGTACAACTACGTAGTACGCGGATACAGGGGGACGCCGTGACGTACGCGGGCCAGGCGGGACACGACCGGATCACCGACCTCGCGCTGGGCGCGCTGCACGCGTCGGATCCGGACGAGCTGTGGCGGACGCTGGCCGAGGAGGTGCTGCGCGCGCTGGACGCGGACCTCGTGGTGCACAAGGAGGAGGAGTGGACCCCGCAGCGGGGCCGGGTCCGGATGTGGGAGCCGACCGAGCAGCTCGGCGGCGAGGCGATGAGCGAGCAGCTGCGGGCGCGGGTGCGCAGGTGCTACCCGTTCATCGACCACTACATCGTGTCCACCGACCCCGCGCCGACCAGCGCCGTGGGCATCATCGGCCGGCTGGCCTGGCGCAACACCGCGTACGCGACGATCTCCTACGAGGAGCTGGGCGTCCGGGACATGCTGACCATCCCGTTCCCGGACACCTCCCTCGACGAGCCGTACCGCGGCTGGAAGCTGCTGCGCAGCAGCGACTACACGCCGGCGCAGGTGGAGTACGCGAAGCGGCTGCAGCCGCTGCTGTGCGGGGTGGAGCGGCAGTGCCGCAATCTGCGGGCGCTGCGCCGGCCGGTGTCCGCCGGCTCGGACGCGGTCGCGGGACCCGACGCGGCCGCCGGCCCGAGCACCGGCCTCGACCCGGTGCGGCTGGCCGCCGAGCACGGGCTCACCCCGCGCGAGACCGTCGTGCTCGGGCTGCTCGGGAACTCCCTGACCGCCGAGGCGATAGGCCGCCGCCTGGGCATATCCGTGCGGACGGCCCAGAAGCACATCGGGAACCTGTACCGGAAGCTCAGCACCGCGGACCGGCTCTCCACGGTGCTGCGCGCGCAGGCGCTGGGACTTCTGCCGCCCCCGCGGCACCCGGGGTAGGCGGGGGCGCGGCAGGGGCGCGGCAGGGGCGCGGCAGGGGTACGCCCGGTGTCACCAGGGGACGACGCCCGCGTCCTCGTAGAAGCCGCCGGTCGGGCCGCCGTCGGGCAGCGTGGCGAGCCGGATCGCCGTGGCCGCGCCCTGCTCGGGGGTGCGCGGCCCGTGGAAGCCGGTGAAGTCGGTCGCGACCAGCCCCGGGCAGGCGGCGTTGACCAGGAGGTTCGTGCCGGCGAACTGCCGGGCGTACTGCACGGTCACGCCGTTGAGGAAGGTCTTGGAGGGCGCGTACGCCGCCATGATCGGGCCGACGTCGATGTCCGGGTCGGCCTGGCGGGTCAGCGAGGCGACGGAGCTGGACATGTTGACGATGCGCGGGGAGGCCGCGCGGCGCAGCAGCGGCAGCATGGCGTTGGTGACGCGGATGACGCCGAGGACGTTGGTCTCCACGACCTCGCGGACCAGGTCCAGGTCGAGCGTGGTCGGGTCCTGGTACCAGCCGGGGGCCATCTCCCCGGAGATCCCGGCGTTGTTGACCAGGGCGTCCAGGCGTCCGGCCACGCGGGCGACCAGGTCGGCGGCCTCAGCGACGCTGCGGTCGTCCGTGACGTCCAGCGGTACGCCGAACGCGTCCACGCCGCCCGCGCGCAGCTTCTCCACGGCGGTCGTACGCCGTGCGTCGTCGCGGGCGCCGATGCCCACGCGGTAGCCGAGGGCGCCGAGGCCGGCGGCGACGGCGTACCCGATTCCCTTGTTCGCGCCGGTGACCAGCGCGGTCTTCGCACCGGCGGCGTCGCCGGGGGCGCTGTCGGTGGTGGGCTCGGTGGTGGGCTCGGTGGTGTGCTCGGTGGTGTTCGTGTCGCTCATGCGGTCGATGCTCACGCCGGGCGGCGGGGGGCGGCCAACACCGATGCGGTATCCAGTGATACCCGGTCGGTATCACCGGGCGGGTAGGCTGGTCGTATGGACACACGTCGGGCGAGGGGCGGAGCGGGGGCGGTGGAGGCGTCGGCGGACGCGGGCGCAGCCGCTGGCACGCGGTGGGACGCGGGCGCGGGCGCAGGCGCGCGGTGGGATGTCGCGGAGGTGCGGCGGGACGTCGCGGGACCGCCCGCGAGCGCGGAGGCGGGAGCGCCCGGCGGCGCGGACGCGTTCCGTGGCGCGGACATGCTGGAGACCCGCGAGCTGAGGTACTTCACGGCCGTCGCCGAGGAGCTGCACTTCGGCCGCGCGGCCGAGCGCCTCGGCATGGCGCAGCCGCCGCTGTCCCGGGCGATCCAGCAGTTGGAGCGGCGCCTGGGCGTCACGCTGCTGGTACGCAACCGGCGCGGCGTGTCCCTGACCGCGGCGGGCGAGGTGCTGCTGCACGAGGGCCGCGCCGCGCTCGACGCGGCGACGGCGGCGGCGCGCCGCACCCGCCGGGCGGGCGGGGCGGACGACGCCGCGGCGTACGGCGTGGGCCCGGCCGGCGGCGGGAGCGGAGCGGGCGGCCGGCCCAACCGTCTGATGCTCGCGGTGAAGACGGGCAGCTCCCACCACCTGCTGGACAGGCTGCTGTCCGCCTACGCGGCCGAGCCCGGCGCGGTCGAGGTCGAGGTGCTGCAGTGCAACATCTGCGAGCAGGGCGACATGCTGCGCGACGGCCGCGCGGACGCGGCGCTGATGCACATGCCGTTCAACTCGCTGGTCGGGTTCGACAGCGAGCCGCTGCTGACCGAGGGCCAGGTCGCGATCCTGCCGGCCGCGCACCCGCTCGCGGCGCGTTCCGGCCTGACGACGGACGAGATCGCCGACATCCCCGACCTGCCGCTGGCCCGCTGGCCGGCCCGCGGCGTCGAGCCGCCCGGCCGCGGCCCGGTGATCGAGAACCTGACGCAGATCGCCCAACTGATCGCCCTGGGCCGGGCGGTGGCGGTCTTCCCCGACTCGGCCCGCTCCTGGCTGTGGCCCGAGCACGCGGCGGTCCCCCTCACCGACGCGCCCCCGGTCGTGACCCACATCGCCTGGCCCCCGCACAGCCGCTCCCTCCCCCTGGCCCACCTCGTCCGCGCGGCCTCGCGTCTCCAGCTTCCCGGCCTCGACACCGGGCGCGGCGCCGGTCACGTCGACGAGCCCTCCTGACGGGCGGTCACTTCACCGCGTCGGCCCGGAGTTCGGCGACGCCGAGGGCGAAGTCCAGGTGGCCCACCGCGTGGTTGGCGAGGCCCACGGTGAGCAGACCGGCTCCTTCCAGCCAGTGCGCCATGCGCAGACCGCCGACGTCCAGCGGGCGCAGCCCGAGGCTCTCGACGAACGCCGCCACGCTCGCTTTGGCCCGCGCGCTGTCCCCGGCCATGAAGACGTCGGGGCGGCCGTTCTCCAGGACGTGGCGGAAGACGGTGTTGAACGCCTTCACCACGTCGGCGGCCGGGGCCGCCCGGGCGGCTTCCTGCGCGACCGAGGTCGGCTCGCGGTGGGCCAGCCCGTCGAACGTCGGGTTGAAGGGGTTGCTGATGTCGACGACGACCTTGCCGGCGAGGGCGTCTCCGTACTGGCTGACGGCCGGCACGACGGCGTCGTGCAGCAGCGCCACGATGACGATGTCTCCGGCGGGCGTGGCGCCCCACCGGCCCGTCGTGACAACGGCGTTGACGCCGGTGCTGCCGGCGCCGCTCGTGCTGCCGACGCGGCCGGTGCTGCCGGCGCCAGCGCCGGCGCGCGCCTCGGCGCCGAGGGTCTCGGCCAGATCGGCGGCCTTGGCCCCGTCCCGGCCCATGATCTCGACGGTGTTGCCGCCCGCCAGGGCCCGCGCGCCGATGGCGCGGGCCATGTTCCCGGTGCCGATGATGCTGATGCTGCTCATGTGATGCCCTGCCTCTGGTCGCACAGAGTCCGGTTCAGAGGGCGGTGGTGCCGCCGTCGGCCACGAGCTCCAACCCGTTGACGTAGCTGGAGTCGTCGGAGGCGAGGAAGAGGGCGACGGTGGCGATCTCGTCGGGGCGGCCCATCTGCCCGCGCGGGATGAGGGACTCGAACTGCTGCCGGGTGGCCTCGTCGAAGAGCTCCTCCTGCTTGGCGGTGGCCACCTGGCCGGGGGTCAGGACGTTGACGCGGATGCGGCGGTCCTTGAGTTCGTTCAGCCAGACGCGGGCCCAGGCCTGCTGGACGGCCTTGCTGCCGGCGTAGACGCTCCAGCCGGGGAAGGCGCCGAGGGAGGCGTTGGAGCCGGTCATGAGGATGGAGCCGCCGTCGTTGAGGAGCGGCAGGGCCTTCTGGACGGTGAACAGGGTGCCGCGGGCGTTGAGCCCGAACCAGGTGTCGAACTGCGCCTCGGTGATCTCGCCGAGCGGCGCGGGCTCGCCGCCGCCCGCGCTGGCCCACAGGATGTCCAGGCTCCCCTTCTCCCGCCTGACGGTGTCGTACAGCCGGTCCAGGTCGTCCAGGTCGGCGGCGTCGCCGCGGACGCCGGTGACGTTGCGGCCGATCTCCTTCACGGCCTGGTCCAGCGCGTCCTGCCGGCGGCCGGTGACGAAGACGTACGCCCCCTCGTCGACGAACAGCTTCGCTCCGGCCAGTGCCATGCCGGTGGTGCCGCCGGTGATGACCGCTACCTTGCCGTCCAGCTTTCCCATGGTCGCTCCCTCGGGTCCGGTGGTGCCGTGCGCACCTGGGAGGACGGCTTAAGTACACCGCCCTGTGTGCTTACCGTACGGGGCGGCGAGGCGACGCGCAAACTATGTACACCGGTCGTTACCCAACCGGGGTAGGATGGAGCCATGACGGAGTCGCAGCAGGAGTTGGAGAAGGGCCCCACCGGCCGGCGTCGCGGGCGCGGCGCACGCGAGCGCATCCTCGGCGCGTCCCAGCGGCTCTTCCGCGAGCAGGGCATCAACCGCACCGGCATGGACCAGCTCTGCGCGGCGGCCGAGGTGTCCAAGCGCACGGCCTACCAGCACTTCGCGAGCAAGGACGAGCTGGTCGCCGAGTATCTGCGCCGGTTCGACCCCTCCGTGCTGTCCGGCGTGTTCGACCGCGACGACCTCACCCCCCGCGAACAGCTCCTCGCGGTCTTCGACATCCCCCCGACCACGCCCCTGTGCCCGTACATCGCCGCGGCCGTCGAGCTGCACGACCCGCAGCACCCCGCGTCCCGGTACGCACGCGAGTACAAGCAGGCCGTCGCCGCGCGGCTCACGGACGCCGCGCGGCGAGCCGGCGCCGCCGATCCCGAGCAGCTCGGCGAGCAGCTCGCGCTGCTCATCGACGGCGCGGCGGCGCGTACGCGGGTGCTCGACGCGGACGCGTTTCCCACCGCGGCGGCGATCGCGGCGGTGCTCGTGGACAACGCGATCCCGGCCCCCGCTACGGCCAGCGCCGGCCGCCGACAGGAGCAGGCGTCGCGCTGACGCCCGACGCGGCGCCGGTCAGCGGCACTTGGCCCGGTGCCACGCCGAACGTGAAGCCAAGCGGCGGAACGGTGCGCTCAGGCTCGGGCGACCGCCGCCTGAACCGCTTCGAAGATGTCCGCGTCGGTCTCGCGCTGCCACTGCGGCAACTCCGCCCAGTCCGCGACGTATCCGGGCTTGGGATGCTCGAAGTGCCGGTAGATCTGCGCGATCCAGCACGTCGCGACGAAGCGGCCCTTCTGCTCCCGGCTCAGCCGTGCCGCGTGCCCGCCGCTGACCACGAGGAACTCCCGGACCTGGTCCTCCACGGCCGCCGCCGACGCCCGCTCCCACTGCGGCGTCTCCTCCCACCCCGCGACGTACGCGGCCTTCGGCTCCCCCGGATAGTGCCGCAGCACCCCCGCGATCCACGCCTCACGGAACACCCGCCCGGGCTCGTACACGAGATCCGTCACGCTCGAACTCCCCACGCTCGCTCAGCCGGCAACGAGACGGCTCGTGAAGCCGTCGCGGACCAGCACCTCGTACGCGGCCCGCACCTCATCCGGAACGTCCTGCTCAACGGCGAAGCCCAGCCGCGGATACGCCATGATCCGCTGCACATCGCCCACGAGCATGTCGACCACCAACTTCGCGTCGCCGATGCCCTTCACGTACTCCTCGAACCCCAACGCCTCGGACGCGCACACCACATCGACCTGCGGCCACAGCTTCCGCACCGTCGCGTACGAACGCCGCTCCGCGTACGGCTTGCACACCACCATCACCGACTCCGGCACGATCCCGGCCCCGGCCAGCACCCGCCGCGAGAACGTGACGTTCTCCCCGGTGTTCCGGGCCCGCGGCTCGACCAGGATCGCCGCGTCCGGAACTCCCAACGCGAGTGCGTGCTCCCGGTAGTGCACCGCCTCTCCCCGCGGGAACCGCGCAACCGTCGTCCGGCTGTTCCCCCCGCTGAACACGATCACCGGAAACATCCCCGCGTGGAACAACTCCGCCGCCCGCGAGGCCACCCCGAGATCATGACTCCCCAGCCCGATCCCGACGGCACACGCCCGCGGCTCGTGCCCCAACCGGCAGTAGTCCCACAACCGCCGCGCCGCATCCCGCTGTCCGTCACCGATCGCCCGCTGCCCGCGTTCCGACACCCCGCTCACTCCACGCGGGCGATCAGCAGGTCGTACGTCTCGTCACCGTTGCGGTACGGGCCCGCGTACCGGTAGCCGAGACGGTCGTACAGCGCGCGGCCCCTGGGGTTGTCGGGGCGGACGAGCAGCGACGTCCAGCGCGGGGCGACGGCCTCGACCAGGCGCTGATGCAGGCGCGTTCCGATGCCCTGGGACTGCCAGCCCGGCCGGACGGCCAGCTCGCAGAGCCCCATCAGATCCTCGCGGGCGTCAGTGGGGATGTCAGGCAACAGCTCCGCGCCGTACCAGTATTCGGCCGAGCACGGAAAGCCGTAGCCGAACCCCACGAGAGTGCCACTCTGGTACGCGGCAGCCAACGTGAATCCGGCATGTCTGAAATGGCCGTTCACCTGGCGACGGAAGGAGGCGACGCTGCGCGCCCGGCCATCCGGGCTGTTGGCTGCGAACTCCGGGTGCGCGTCCGCCCAGATGTCCGCCAAAGTGTCCACCAAGGGTTGGGTCTGGCTGACACCGTGGACGCGTATAACAGTCTCGTCTGCGGCGGCGATGTCGTTGTTTGCCATGGCGCGGGTCACGCTGTTCTCCTCAGGCGGAATCAATGGTCAGGGCGCGATGCTTGTCCAGCCACTCCGACGCGAGCGGGGCCTTGGCGTGCCTTTGCAAAGCCGCCTCGACCTCCCGCAGCGCGTTCAGGAGGCGGCGGGACTTCACTTCGGGTACGAAGGTCAGCACCTTGTTCGCGGCGTCTACAGCAGCATCGAGGTCCGGCCTGTCGCGTACTGCGTTCTGAACCGCGATATCGGCGACGTAGAGCGCGCGGTTGCGCGCGAAGGCCTCACCATGGAGAAGCACGGCTTGCTCGGCGCCGTACGCGGCGCGCTCGTGCTGGCCCAAGTCGGCGCGACAGAGTGCCTCCAGCCCCGCCAGTTCGGCGGGGGTGAAGAACTCCAGCCACGCTGGATCGTTCTCGCGCGGGCCCTTGGCGTAGTAAGCGTGGGCATCGATGATCGCGGCATCGCAGGCGCTTCGATCCCCGATGAGCGCCCACCCGCCCGCCTCGCGCATGGCGAACAACGCATGCATGCGCGGAGAACCGAGCGGCCCGGCGACGCTGCGGGCGGCTTGCGCGGCTGCAACAGCTTCACGTGGCCGTCCACTTGCTTTCGCCAGCAAGGACAGGCAGCCGAAGCTGTGCGCTTCCAGCTCCGGATCCTGCGCGAGTCGAGCGGCGGCCAGGGCCTCGTTGTAGAGAGACCGGGCGTCGGCGTGCTGGCCCGAGTCGAACGACAACCAGCCGGCGGCAATGGAAAGTGCACCCGTCGCCGACCGCAGAAGGCGTCCAGTTGCCTGGGTGAAGTGGCCGTGGTTCAGCCACTCGTAGCTGGTGTGCAGAGCTTTGGTGGCCTCGCGCCGCATGACCGCAGAGCCGTGATCATGGTCATGCGCGTACAAGGCCATGGTCGACGCGACGACGCTACGTACCTCTCGCATTCCCATCCGGCGTCCGGAGCTCTGGGGACCGTTCAAGCCCAGCGCCACGCTGGTGACCGAGCCGACCCCGTCGCGGAGAAGAGCGCGCCGTTCCACGTCGGTGTCATCCGCCTTTCGTGTGTACGGATCGTTCGGATGTGCCAACTGCGGGAGGCGCACGGCCGTTTCGGTCGCGGTCCGGCGGGGGCGGAAGCCTAACTCCGCCAGGCCGCGGCCGGTGAGTTCGTGCAGGACCCTCTCGTACACCGGCCGCGGGCTCGTCACCTCCCCGCGTTCCCACGCAGCGACAAGCCGCGCGGTGCAGCCCGTGTTCTCGCCTGTCGCCGCCGCAGTCGTGTTGACCAGCCGCGCGAACTCCTCCCGGCTCATGCGGAACTGGACCTCCCGCACCCCGCGGATGACGTTGTTGGGCAAAGCGTCTGCGGTCATCTCAGCTCCGGCGCTACCACCACGTGAACGATCCGAACGTAACTCCTGAATGGGCACGTTGCAGGCCCCATGCCCTCACAGGCCTCATGCGAAGCGGGAATTGCATCCTTCTTACATCCCCATGGCCACGCGATCGCCGGACCGACTCCGATTCCCTCAAGACAGAAGAACCGGGCAACCCCGCCTGGACTTTCCGGAACGGAGACCGCACCATGCCCGCCGCCACTGCCCTCGACCCACGCCGCCGACCGCGTGTCCGCGCGCATCACAAAGCCACCCTCGCGCTCGACCCGGACCCCGCCCGCGTGGGCCACGCCCGACGCACGGTCCGCGCACTCCTCACGCGATGGCAGCTGGGCCAGATCACCGACCCGGCCCTGCTCGTGCTCACCGAACTGCTCGCCAACGCGCTACGACACGCCCCCGGTCCGGCGACCGAGCTGACCGTCACCGCGGACTGCGGCGCTCTGCTGATCGAGGTACGCGACAGTTCGCCGCAACCGCCGGCCATGACGGCCGACGCCGACCCGTACGCCGAAACCGGCCGCGGCCTCCCCCTCGTCCACGCGATGTCCCACGACTGGGGCTGGACCCCCCACCAGGACGAAACCAAAACCGTCTGGGCCCTGCTCAACACGTCACCCGCCTGAGCACCCGCACCGACTCGCCGCACGCACTCCCCCGCCACCCCTCGTACCTCAACGGCAGAGCCCCCGGCACTCCCCCGGCCGGGAAGACCCCGGTTCGACCCCGGGCGAGGGGACCCACACCCACAGAACCCACCAACCACCCACCACCACACCGAAAGCCACCCCATGACCAACCGCACCACCACCGACACGACCGACCCCACCACCACCCACGCCCCCGCGCTCCTCCCCGTCTGCGGCGCCCGGCGCACCCTCCCCGACCACCTCGTCCCCGTCGCCCACGCCCACACCCCCACCAGCGCTACCGGCGACACCGAAACCGCACGCGTCGAACGCGACCTGCGCTGCACCCTCCAGGCCCACACCACCGGCGACCACCACGCCTACGCCATGCACCTGCCCGGCGCCGACACCGGCTCCCTCTGGGTCCGCTGGACCCACCCCCACGACCCCCTCGCCCTCACGGTTCTTCCGGACTGCCGCACCCGCGCCCCCGAACCCCTCGACGAAACCTGCTGCCAGTACGCCGACCACCCCGGCGGCCACTGCTACGAACTCACCGACCCCTGGCACCCCACCACCCAACCCGCCTAACCGCCCCAGAAAGGGAACTGACATGGAGACCTTCGAACGCGCGCGGCTGGACGCGTACTTCGGCAAGGTCGCGGCGCGGTTCGCTCCTGGCGAGGCGGTGACATCGTTCCTGGTGACGCATCTGCTCCCGGAGCGGCCGTGCTTCGTGCGGGCGGTCGCCGCCATGAGCGGGTTGCGGGCGGTGCTGCCCAAACCCAAGTCGATCGACGGAACGGCACAGCGCGAGATCGAGAAGACCGTGCCGGTCGACGTGCTGTCGCGTGAACTGTTCGCCGATGCCGACGCCACGCTGGACTACTTCGAATCCCGCGCCGGGGGTGAGCCGATCGTGCTGCTCGATGTCGGCGGCTACTTCGCCCCCACGCTGGCCAGCCTGTACGCGCGGTTCTCCGGCCGCGTCGTGGGAGTGGTCGAGGACACCGAGAACGGCCACCGGCGGTACGCCGCCCTGGACAAGCCGCCTTGCCCGGTGGTCTCGGTGGCACGCTCACCGCTGAAGGAACCCGAGGACTTCCTGGTCGGTCAGTCCGTGGTGTTCTCCACGGAGGCCGTCATGCGGGGCCGGGGCGACATTCCGCACGGCCGACCCGCGCTGGTCATCGGATTCGGCAAGCTCGGTTCCAGCATCGCCCGGCTCCTGCACGCCAAAGGAGTCCAGGTCACCGTGTTCGACACCGATCCGGTACGACGCACGCAGGCGCTCTCGCAGGGGTTCGCCGTGGCCCGAGACCGGCAGGGGGCGCTCGCCGGAGCGGGGCTGGTGCTCTGCGCGACCGGCGCGGTTTCCCTGCGCGGCGAGGACTTCCCTCATGTGCGCAACGGTGCGTACGTCGCCACCGTCACCTCCAGCGAGGACGAGTTGGAGCTGAACGGACTGCCCGACGTGTACACCCGCACGGCGGCTGGTGAGCACGTCACGCGGTACCAGACCACGGGCCACTACTTCTATCTGGCCAACGGCGGCAACGCCGTCAACTTCCTGCACGGCGCGAGCGTGGGACCGTTCATCCACCTCGTGCAGGCCGAGATACTGGCGGCCATCAGGATGCTCACCCGCGGCGACCTGGCTCCTGGCATGCACGAGGTCGGTGCGGCCGACCGGGGCGATGTCGCCGGGATCTGGCTCGACTACTTCAGTAGGTGATCTACGTGGCCGTCACGGCCGAGCACATCCGCAGCACGCTCGCTGCGTATCTCGAACGGTACCCGGAGGACAAGGGTGACCTCGCGGTCGCGGTCGAGTTGGCCGGGGGCGCGGACGCGGGCGGGGTGGACGTCGGGAGTCGGAAGGAGTTCCGGGGGCACGCGACCGCCGGCGCGGTCCTCGTCGGGGCGGACGGGCTGGTGCTGCATGTGCTGCACGTCGCCACCGGGAAGTGGCTGCTGCCCGGGGGACATCTGGAGCCGGCGGACGTGGACCTGGCCGGCGCCGCGCTGCGGGAACTCGCCGAGGAGACCGGCGTCTCCCCCGGCGCCGTCACGCTCCTGGACGACCGGCCGGTGCACATCGACGTCCACCCGATCCCCGCCAACGACGCGAAGGGCGAGCCCGCGCACCGGCACATCGACTTCCGGTTCCTCTTCAGGACCGACGCCGAGGTGGGCGAACTCCAGGTCGAGGAGGTCGCGGGCGCCGCGTGGCGGCCCGTGGACGCGCTGCACGACCCCCGGCTGCGACGGCGCGTCGTCCAAGCGCTACGCTGACGCCGGACGCTGCCCGAGTGAAGGCCCGGCGTCGGTGCCGACACGGCACGGCTGCCCGCGCGGCGCCCGGCGTCGGCGTCACGTACGCCCCGGCCGGCGCCGCCTTGTCGGGGTGAGGCGGCGCCGGCCGGGTGGGAAGGGTCAGCCGGGTGGGTCAGTGCACGTCGGCCACCAGCGGCTCGTCGTCCGCAGACCCCGCGGCCGGGGACGCGGTCGGCGCGGCCTCGGAGGCTCCCGCAGCGGGGGACGCGGCCGGCGCGGCCTCGGAGATTTCGGCGGCCGGGGGCGCGGTCGGGGCGGCCTCGGAGGTCTCCGTGGCCGGGGGCGTCTTCGGCGCTGAACCCCGCAGAGGCGTCTCCGTGAGGAACCACGCCGCCGCGAACCCGACCACACTGATCGCCGCGCCGATCAGGAACACGATGTGCGTACCCGAAGCCACCGCGTGGAAGTACGCGTCCTTGATCCCCGCCGGCAGCTTCGCGATCGACGCCGGGTCCAGCTGCGCCCCGGACTTGGTGACCGCCGCACCGGACGCCCCGGCGTTCGCGGCCATCGAGTCCTGGATCTTGTGCGAGAACAGCGCGCCGAACAGCGAGACGCCGAACGAACCGCCGATCGTGCGGAACAGCGTCGCGGACGACGACCCGACGCCGATGTCCCGCATCTGCACGCTGTTCTGCGCGATCAGCATGGTGATCTGCATGATGAAGCCCATGCCCGCGCCGAGCACCGCCATGAACAGGCCGGAGGTGAAGCGGCTGGTGTGCACGTCCATCGTGGACAGCAGGTACAGGCCGACGGTGATCAGCGCGCCGCCGACGATCGGGAAGACCTTGTAGCGGCCGGTGCTGGTGGTGATCCGGCCGGCGACCATCGACACCGCCATCATCGCCAGCAGCATCGGGAGCAGCAGCAGGCCGGAGTTGGTGGCCGACGCGCCCTGCACGGTCTGCTGGTACAGCGGCAGGAAGGTCATCGCGCCGAACATCGTGAAGCCGACCAGGAAGCCGATCAGCGAGATGAGCGAGAAGTTGTGGTTGCGGAAGATCCGCAGCGGCAGGATCGGCTCGACCGCGCGCGTCTCGGCGTAGAGGAACGCGGCCAGCGACGCCAGGCCCAGCACCAGCAGGCCGATGATCTGGCCGGAGCCCCATGCGTACTGGGTGCCGCCCCACGTGGTCAGCAGCACCAGCGAGGTGATCGCGACGGTGAGCAGCGCGGCGCCGAGGTAGTCGATACGGCTCTCGGTCCGCTTCTTCGGCAGGTGCAGCACGATGGTGACCATGGTCAGCGCGACCGCGCCGACCGGCAGGTTGATGTAGAAGCTCCAGCGCCAGCCCCAGTTGTCGGTGATCGAGCCGCCGACCAGGGGGCCGCCGATCATCGCGATCGCCATGACGCCGGCGATCAGGCCCTGGTACTTGCCGCGCTCGCGCGGCGGGATCAGCTCGCCGATGATCGCCATCACGCCGACCATCAGACCGCCGGCGCCCAGGCCCTGGATGGCCCGGAAGCTGATCAGCTGGTCCATGCTCTGGGACATGCCGGACAGCGCGGAGCCGGCCAGGAAGAGCACGATCGAGGTGAGGAAGATGCCCTTGCGGCCGTACATGTCGCCGAGCTTGCCCCAGATGGGCGTCGACGCGGCGGTGGCCAGGGTGTAGGCGGTGACCACCCACGACAGGTGGTTGAGGCCGCCGAGTTCGCCGACGATGGTCGGCATCGCGGTGCCGACGATCATGTTGTCGAGCATCGCGAGCAGCATCGCGATCATCAGGCCGATCATCACCACGCGGACGCTGCGCTGACGCGGCTCCGGCTTGGCGGCGACGGTGTCGGCCGGCGGTGCGGTCTGGGACATGACCGGTTTCCTTCCCCCGGAAGTGGGCGGCTTCCGCTGTCGTCCTGCCGAGAAAACTGGTACGTAACTTACTTGCCGCCCGGCTAGATAATTGTCGTGATCACACGGTACGGTCTCTACTAGCCGGGCGTCAAGTAAGTGGGTAGCCTCAAGCCGAGGGCCTACCGTGTGAGGCCCGGTCCGTCACGTTTCGCCACGCACCCGGTGACGGGCAGCGCAGGAGTGCAGCAGGAGAGCGACAGCCCATGGCCACACCGCATCAGCAACGCCGCGGCGACACCCGTCGCCGCATCCAGGATGTCGCGCTGGAGCTGTTCGCACAGCAGGGGTACGAGAAGACGTCCCTGCGCGAGATCGCCGAGCACCTGGACGTGACCAAGGCGGCGCTGTACTACCACTTCAAGACCAAGGAGGACATCCTCGCCAGCCTGGCCGACGACCTCGCCACGCCGGTCGCCGACCTGATCGCCTGGGGCGAGCGGCAGCCGCGCACCCTGGCCACCAAGCAGGAACTGCTGCGCCGCTACAGCGACATCCTGTGGGGCGCGTCGCGCTTCTTCCGCTTCATCCAGGAGAACCAGGCGACGGTGCGCGACCTGTCCATCGGCGAGACGCTGCGCAGCAACGTACAGGGGCTGCACGCCCTGCTGCGCGAGGAGGGCGCGACGATGACGGCGCAGGTGCGCTCGGTCACCGCGCTGTTCGCGATGCACGCGGGGATGTTCGCCATGCAGAACCTGGAGGGCGACCCCGAGGACAAGCGCGCGGCTGTCCTGGAGGTCGCCCTCGATCTGCTGGCCCAGGCGGAGGCGCCGAGCACCGCCACGCGGTGACGCGGGGTCCCCTGGCGGGGGCTTCCCCTCACGCCGAGGGGACCCCTCACGGGTGGAGTCGACTGCTTACGGGTTGACGCCGTGCGCCCGCAGGAAGTGCAGCGGCTCGACCGAGGAGCCGTACACCGGGGTGGTGCGCACCTCGAAGTGCAGGTGCGGACCGGTGGAGTTGCCAGTGGAGCCGGACTTGCCGATCTCCTCGCCGGTGATCACGTGCTCGCCCACGTGCACGCCGATGTGCGACAGGTGGCCGTACTGCGTGTACAGGTGCGCGCCGTGCTTGATCACGATGTTGTTGCCGTAGGCGCCGCCCCAGCCGGCCGTCACCACGGTGCCGGTGTGCGCGGCGCGCACGCTGGTGCCGCTGGGGACCACGAAGTCCTGGCCGGAGTGGGTGTGGATCCAGTGCGAGCCGACCTGGTGGTAGCCCGCGCCCAGCACGTAGCCGGTGGTCGGGGTCTCCCACCCGGCGATCCGGGCCTTGCGGTCGGCGGCGGCCTTGGCGGCGGCGCGCTTCTTCGCCTCGGCGGCGGCCTTCTTCTCCGCCGCGGCCTTCGCCTGGGCCTTCTTCGCGTCCGCGGCGGCCTTGGCCGCGGCGGCCTTCTGCCCGCCGGCCTGCTTCGCCACGGCGTCCGAGATGCTGTGTGCCGAACCAGCGGCGAGGAAGCTTGCGGGGTGGGCGTCGGCGGCCAGCGCCGCCGAGGTGCCCAGCGCGAGCGCCGCGACCATTCCGCCGGCCACCACGGCGACCCGGCCGCGGGTGACGGACTTCGGGGCGCGGTTCTTCGTCGTCGAGTTCTTGCGCATGAAGAAATGACCTCACTGGGGTTGGGGGAGCGACCGAACCGGCTGCGGCCGGTCGCCCATCCTTGGTAACCCGGCCCTCCGCGGCCGACAAGGAGCCCCCGTACGACCCCGCTTCGTAGCCGGCGCCCGGCCCGCGGGCGGTTCCGCGCTCCTCGCCCGGCGGCCGGAAACCGCCGCGATGCCCGAATCGTCCCCTGTCGGGCGGGGACGGCCCCGCACCGCGCCGTCCCCAGCCTGTGGACAGCCGCGCGCGGTGCGCCGTACGCACTAGGCGCGGTAGTAAGTGGCGCGGCTCACGTGGGACACATCACCGGCGGGCCCGCCGCGTGCCCCCGTTTCGTGGCCCCGGTCACAGCCGCGCCGTTACGGTGGGAGGGCCGGCGGGGGCCGCACGTGAGCGCGAGGGGGGCCGCATGACGACGCAGGGGGACGAACCGATGACGCGTCCGAGCGGACCGGATGCGCGTCCGGGCGGACCGGATGCGCGTCCGGGCGGACCGGTGGACGGGATGGAGCTGGCCGAGGCGGTCGAGGCCGTCCGGCAGGGCTTGATGGCCGGCGCGGCGCGCGGCGCGGGCTCCGGCATACGGTTCGAGGTCGGCGAGATCCACATGGAGTTCTCCGTGCAGCTCCAGCGGACGCGTACCGGCCGCGCGGGCGTCAAGGCGTGGGTGGTCGACGCGGGCGGCGACGCCTCCCGCGCCCTGGGCCGCACCCACACCGTCTCCTTCACGCTCCGCCCGGTGGACGCGGCGACCGGGCGCTCGCCGCTGATCGCGGCGCCGGACGAGGGGGACGTGTCGGGGCTGGGTGGCGTGCCCGGGCCGGGCGAGGGCGAGGGCGATGGCGTTGGGGGCGACGGGGGCGACGGCGACGGGTCACGCCCGGGCGGGAGGTACTGAGCCGATGGAGGAGCCGGCGGACGCGCCGACGAAACCCGCCGGGCCAGCGGGGGAACCGGCCCGCACGCCCGCCGGGCCCGCGGGGGAACCGGCCCGCACGCCCGCCGGGCCCGCGGGGGAACCGGCCCGCACGCCCGCCGGGCCCGCGGGGGAACCGGCCCGCACGCCCGAAGCCCCCGCAGGGCGCCGCCGCGGCCGGCGTGCCGCCCAGGCGGCCGGGTCCGGCGGGCGGGCCCCCGGTCCGCAGGCCGCGCGGCTCGCCGTGGTCCGCTGCGGCGGGCGCCAGGGCAGCGGCTATCTGCTGACCCCCTACCTCGTCCTGACCGCCGCCCACGTGGTGGAGGGCACGGAGGAGGTGCGGGTCACCGTGCCCGGGCCGCGCGGCGAGGTGGTGTGCCACCGCGCCGGGGTGTGGCGGCGCGACCGTGCCACGCCACAGGGCCCCGGCGGCGTCGACGTCGCGCTGGTCGCCTGCGAACGGAAGCTGACCGACGGGAGCGGCCTGGGATGGTTCGAACCGTGGGCGGACATCACCTCCCTCGGCCCGATCCCCGGCTGCGTGGCGGTCGGCTTCCCGTACGTGCAGCGCGACGCGGCCGGGCGGCTGGACACCGAGCAGCTCACCGGCACGTACAAGCCCGGCACGGGACTGTTCTCCGGTCGCGGCGTGCTGGTGCTGGACGGGGCGCCGCCCGCGCCCCGGGCGGACGGCCTCTCGCCGCTGGCCGGCATGTCGGGCGCCGCGGTCTTCGCCGGCGGCGCGCTGCTGGGCGTCGTCGCCGGCGACCCGCACGGGTGGCGGCACGGCCGGGTCACCGTCACACCCGCGCACAGGTTCCTGCCGGAGGACGGCTTCTACACGGCGCTGAGGCGGTACGGCGGCAAGCGGCCCCGCCTGGTCCCGCCGCCGGGGCAGGTGCGCGACGAGGTCGCGGAGTTCGAGTCCCGCTACGCCGGCTACGTCGCCAAGCGCCACGAGACGCTGCGGATCTTCGGCATCGACGTCAGCCGGCGCGGGCGGGCGGTATGGCCGCTGGACGCGGCGTACTACAGCCTGGAGGTGTCGCCGAGCGCGCGCCGGGCGGTGTCCCGCTGGCACCAGCCCGTCCCCGTCATCGGGATGTCCGCGCTGGACCCGGGGCCCGGTGACGGGCCGGGGCCGGTCCCCGCGGGCCCGGTCCCCGCGGAGCAGGCGCTCGCCGGGCACCAGCGGGTGCTGCGGCGCGGCGTCGCGGGGTCCGGCAAGAGCACGCTGGTGCAGTGGCTGGCGGTGAGCGCGGCGCGGCAGGACCTCGGCGAGGGGCTCAGCCACTTACGGGACCTGGTGCCGTTCGTGCTGCCGCTGCGCACGGTGGCGCGGCGGGGCGCCCTGCCGGCGCCCGCGGAGTTCCTGTCCGCGGTGGAGGCGCCGATGACCGCGCCGCCGAGCTGGGCCGAGCGGGTGCTGGCCGAGGGGCGCGGGCTGGTGCTGGTCGACGGCCTGGACGAGATCGACGAGCGGGCCCGCGAACGCGTCGGGGACTGGCTGCGCGGGCTGCTCGCGGCGTATCCGGGCAACCACTGGCTGGTCACCTCGCGCCCCTCGGCGGTCGAGGACTCCTGGCTGGCCGACGCGAGCTTCACCGAGCTGACCCTGTCGCGGATGAGCCGCGCGGACGTACGGGCCTTCACCGCGCGCTGGCACGAGGCGGCGCGCGCCACCGTCCCGCCGGACCGGGACGGCGGGACGGACACCGAAGAGCTGGCCCGCATCGACGCGTACGAGCGCTCGCTGCTGGACGCGCTGCGCACCAAGCAGGACCTCGCCCGGCTGGCCACCAACCCGCTGATGTGCGCCCTGATCTGCGCGCTGCACCGCGACCGCGGCGGCTATCTGCCGACCGGGCGCAAGGAGCTGTACGACGCGGCGCTGTCGATGCTGCTGGTGCGCCGGGACGAGCAGCGCGAGCTGGCGCCGGCGCTGGCCGAGGCGCCGCAGGTGCAGCTGCTGCAGAAGCTCGCGTACTGGCTGGTGAAGAACGGCCAGGCGGAGATGGACCGCGAGGACGCGCTGGGGCTCATCGAGGCGGCGCTGCCGGCCATGCCGGGGGTCGCGGCGCTGGGCGACGCGGCGGCGGTCTACCGCTACCTGCTCGAACGCAGCGGCCTGCTGCGCGCGCCCACGACCGATTCGCTGGACTTCGTCCACCGGATTTTCCAGGACTACCTGGCCGCGCGGGCGGCGGTGGAGGACCGCGACTTCGACCTGATGGCGCGCAACGCCCACCACGACCAGTGGGCCGACGTCATCCGGATGGCCGTCGCGCACGCCCGCCCGGACGAGCGGGCCCGCCTGCTGAAGAAGATCGTCGCGCGCGGCGACCGCGCCAGGTCCCACCGCGCCCGCCTGCACCTGCTGGCGATGGCCTGCCTCGAACACGCCACCGAGCTGGACCCGGCGGTCCGCGCGCTGGTCGAGGAGCGCGGCGCACGGCTGATCCCGCCGCGGACGGCCGCCGAGGCCGAGAAGCTGGCCGAGGTCGGCCCGATGGTCCTGGAGCTGCTGCCCGGACCCGAGGGGCTGGACGACGACGAGGCGCTGGCGGTGGCACGGACAGCCCAGCTGATCGGCACCGACGCGGCGATCGCCGTGCTGGCCCGATTCACCGGCCCCGGCGGACAGAAGGTCCGCCACCACGTCGCCCGCTTCCCGGCGGGAGTGGACCGTGAGCGCTATGCCGTCGAAATCCTCGACCGGCTCCCCCGGGCGGAGACCCTCTACGCCGTCGACTCGCCGGACGAGCTGGACCTGCTGAGACGCATCGGCGGCGTCGAACAGGTCGACGCGCTGGGAAGTCTCACCGCCACCGACGTGCTGGACCGGCTGGCCGACACCGACGTCGTGACCAGGGTGGACCTGATGAACCCGGTGTCCGACGAGGAGCTCCGGCGGCTGGCGACGCTCCCCCGGCTCTCCGCGCTGGTGCTCGGCGATTGCTCGCAGCTGACCGACCTGTCGCCCCTGGCGGGCCTGTCACTGCGCGTGCTCTCCCTGCTCCGCCAGCCGCCGGGCCTCGGCCTGGGCGCGCTGGCCGGCCAGACCGCTCTGCACTGGCTCGCCGTCGAGAGCCCGTACGACGACTGGGCGGGCTGACCAGCCTCCCCGACGGCCTGCCGGTCGGCTCGCTCATCACCCCTTACGGTGTGAACGGCTTCGGCGGCGTGGAGCGGCTGCGGCAGCTCACGCACCTGGCGTTCCACCGCGCGCGGCGACCTCTCTCGCGCGCCGACTGGGCCCTTCTGGCGGATCTTCCCGAGCTGTGGTCCCTCCCGGCTTCCAGCCCCGACCCCGTGTTCGACGTGAGCTTCCCGCCGCTTCCCGGCATCCGGCGGCTCCAGGTCAGCGCGCGGGACGACGACGCGCAGTTCGCCCCGCTGCCGGAGCTGTTCCCCGGTCTCACCCACCTCACGGTGACGGCGCCCTTCGGCAGCGCGCCGCCCTTCGTCGACCTCTCCCCGTTGGCCGCCCTGCCCGAGCTGACCCGGGTCGTCGTCCAGGACCCACCCCCCGGCCTGACCCTCCTGAACGCCGACGCCCTCGCGGCCGACGTGGAGATCCGCCCCCGCCCCCGCGCGTGAGAGCCGGCGCAGCGTGGGAGCGCCGAAACGCCCCCGGCCCCGGGGCCCAGCCCTGGGAGGGGCGGGGCCGGCCGGGGCCGGGGGCGCGGGGTGGCGGCCGGGGGCCGCCGGGCGCGGAGGGGGCCGGGTGAGGGCTTCCGCGCCGGAGGCGTCACGCCTCCTTGGTGAGGTTCGGCGGGCCGCCCGCCGTCTCGACCGGCGGGGCGTCGGCCACGGTGACCTTCTCCTCGCCGCGGAAGGTGAACTTCGCCGACTCGCCCTCGCCCTCGACGTCCACGACGACGATGTGGCCGGGGCGCAGCTCGCCGAAGAGGATCTTCTCGGACAGCGAGTCCTCGATCTCCCGCTGGATGGTGCGGCGCAGCGGCCGGGCGCCGAGCACCGGGTCGTAGCCCCGCTTGGAGAGCAGGACCTTCGCCTCGGTGGACAGCTCGATGCCCATGTCCCGGTCCTTCAGCCGCTCGTCCACCCGGCCGATCATCAGGTCGACGATCTGCAGGATGTCCTCCTGGCTGAGCTGCGGGAAGACGATCACGTCGTCCACGCGGTTGAGGAACTCGGGCCGGAAGTGCTGCTTCAGCTCGTCGCTGACCTTGGCCTTCATCCGGTCGTACCCGGACTTGGTGTCGCCCTGGGCGGCGAAGCCCAGGTTGAAGCCCTTGGAGATGTCCCGGGTGCCGAGGTTGGTGGTCATGATGATCACCGTGTTCTTGAAGTCCACGACCCGGCCCTGGGAGTCGGTCAGGCGGCCGTCCTCCAGGATCTGCAGCAGGCTGTTGAAGATGTCCGGGTGGGCCTTCTCGACCTCGTCGAAGAGCACCACGGAGAACGGCTTGCGGCGCACCTTCTCGGTGAGCTGGCCGCCCTCCTCGTACCCGACGTATCCGGGCGGGGAGCCGAAGAGCCGCGAGACGGTGTGCTTCTCGCTGAACTCCGACATGTCCAGGGAGATCAGCGCGTCCTCGTCGCCGAAGAGGAACTCCGCGAGCGCCTTGGACAGCTCGGTCTTACCGACGCCGGACGGGCCGGCGAAGATGAACGAGCCGCCGGGACGCTTGGGGTCCTTCAGGCCGGCGCGGGTGCGGCGGATCGCCTTGGAGAGCGCCTGGACGGCGTCCTTCTGGCCGATGACGCGCTTGTGGAGCTCGTCCTCCATGCGCAGCAGCCGGGAGGACTCCTCCTCGGTGAGCTTGAAGACCGGGATGCCGGTGGCGGTGGCGAGGACCTCGGCGATCAGCTCGCCGTCGACCTCGGCGACGACGTCCATGTCGCCGGCCTTCCACTCCTTCTCCCGCTTGGCCTTCGCCGCGAGCAGCTGCTTCTCGTTGTCCCGCAGGGAGGCGGCCTTCTCGAAGTCCTGCGAGTCGATCGCGGACTCCTTCTCGCGGCGCACGTCGGCGATCTTCTCGTCGAACTCGCGCAGGTCCGGCGGCGCGGTCATGCGGCGGATGCGCATCCGCGAGCCGGCCTCGTCGATGAGGTCGATCGCCTTGTCCGGCAGGAACCGGTCGGAGATGTAGCGGTCGGCCAGGGTGGCCGCCTGGACCAACGCCTCGTCGGTGATGGAGACCCGGTGGTGGGCCTCGTACCGGTCGCGCAGGCCCTTGAGGATCTCGATGGTGTGCGGCAGCGACGGCTCGGCGACCTGGATGGGCTGGAAGCGGCGCTCCAGCGCGGCGTCCTTCTCCAGGTACTTGCGGTACTCGTCGAGCGTCGTGGCGCCGATGGTCTGCAGCTCGCCGCGGGCCAGCATCGGCTTGAGGATGGAGGCCGCGTCGATCGCGCCCTCGGCGGCGCCGGCGCCGACCAGGGTGTGCAGCTCGTCGATGAACAGGATGATGTCGCCGCGGGTGCGGATCTCCTTCAGGACCTTCTTCAGCCGCTCCTCGAAGTCACCGCGGTACCGCGAGCCGGCCACCAGGGCGCCCAGGTCCAGGGTGTAGAGCTGCTTGTCCTTCAGGGTCTCGGGCACCTCGCCCTTGACGATCGCCTGGGCGAGGCCCTCCACGACGGCGGTCTTGCCGACGCCGGGCTCGCCGATCAGGACGGGGTTGTTCTTGGTGCGGCGGGACAGCACCTGCATGACCCGCTCGATCTCCTTCTCGCGCCCGATCACCGGGTCGAGCTTGGTCTCACGAGCGGCCTGGGTGAGGTTGCGGCCGAACTGGTCCAGCACGAGCGAGGTCGAGGGGGTGCCCTCGGCCGGCCCGCCGGCCGTGGCCGACTCCTTCCCGCCGGAGTAGCCGGACAGCAGCTGGATGACCTGCTGCCGGACGCGGTTGAGATCGGCGCCCAGCTTCACCAGGACCTGGGCGGCGACGCCCTCGCCCTCGCGGATCAGGCCGAGCAGGATGTGCTCGGTGCCGATGTAGTTGTGGCCGAGCTGAAGGGCTTCGCGGAGCGACAGCTCCAGGACCTTCTTGGCACGCGGGGTGAAGGGGATGTGGCCGGACGGGGCCTGCTGCCCCTGGCCGATGATCTCCTCCACCTGCTGGCGGACCGCCTCAAGAGAAATCCCGAGGCTCTCCAGGGCCTTAGCGGCGACACCCTCACCCTCGTGGATCAGGCCCAGGAGGATGTGCTCGGTGCCGATGTAGTTGTGGTTGAGCATCCGGGCTTCTTCCTGAGCCAGGACGACAACCCGCCGCGCGCGGTCGGTGAACCTCTCGAACATCGTTAATCGCTCCTCAGAGCGGTCGGGCAGTGAGGGGTCGGTCCCCTCCCTGTCCTACCGCATGCTAGTCCCGCACAGCGGCGCCGCTCACGAATCACCCCCGCTCGCACGGGGAAAGCTGCGCTACCGGCTGACGTCACTCCCACAACCTCGATGGTGCGAGACGATGTTCCCGCAGGCCAGGCGAATACCCCGGGAACCACTACGCCCGTGGCGAACGCCCGCCCCACCTGCTCGAACACCAGCCCTTCTCACTAGGTACTTCTTACCCTCAGCCGCCGGTAATCCACACTGCGGGGCCGTTTCCAGTGCGCTACGGGCGAACAAACGGGCGCGCCGCGGGCGGAACCTTTCCGCCACGCTGTGCGTTCGGGCGGGGGCGGTGCGTAACCCTTGCCGCGGGCCGCAGTTGCTCAGGTATGGGCTGGTACGAGCACGAACTCGGGTGGCCGGTGACCGGGAGTCCCCCGGAGCTGGTCACGGGGGTGCGCTTCGACGCGCTGGACGTCCCCGCGCAGGCGGGCTTCGCGATGCTGAGCCGGTTCCCCGCGCCGGGGATGCTGGGGCCGGTGGCGCTGGACGGCCGCCGGGTCAGGCTGCTGGTGGCGGCCGGCACCGCGGAGGAGCTGCCGGGGCTGCTGGAGTGGCTGGAGTGGGGCGGCATCGCGCTGGACCTGGCCTGCCTGGGCGCCGGGCAGCGGATGCGGGCCCCCGCCCACCCCGAGTGGGGCCGCCGGGAGGCCGCGTACGACCGGACGGCGCCGGTGTGGCTGCGGCCTCCCCGGGCGGGACTCGACGTGGAGTCCACCGTGCCCGCGCTGCGTGTCGCGGACCTGGCGGGCGGGGCGGGCGGATCTGACGGGCGGCACGGGCGGGGCGGGCCGGCCGAGGCCGGCGCGCCGGGCGGATCCGCTGCCGTCGGTCTCACGGCACTGGTGGCCGCCCTGGCGACGGCCTGCCATCGGATCGCGCTGCGCTCCCGCGTCCAGGATCAGCCGTGGGCCTTCTCGTACGCCTCACGGATGGTCGCGGGCACCCGGCCGCGGTCGTTGACCTCGTAGCCCTTCTCCTTGGCCCACGCCCGGATCTTGGCGGTGTCCTGCCCGGAGGCGCCGCCACTGCTGCGGACGGCCTTGGTGCGGCCCCGCCCGGCCCGGCCGCCGGTGCGCCGGCCACTGTCCGTGTACGGGGTGAGCAGCCCGCGCAGCTTGTCGGCATTCTCCGTCGTGAGGTCGATCTCGTACGTCACACCGTCAAGTGCGAACGTCACGGTCTCGTCCGCCTCGCCGCCGTCGAGGTCGTCAACAAGAAGGACCTGTACCTTCTGTGCCACCGGCTTCCCTTTCATCGAAAACGGATTAACGGTAAAAGCAAAGCGCCTTTCCGCGGAAAACACAAACCCCTTGCGCGAACAGGGCGCCGCGAGGTAGCGCGATCCGGACAAACCGGAACACCTCAGAGTTGCAGCAGCATGCGACTGTTGCCCAAGGTGTTGGGTTTCACCCGCTCCAGGTCGAGGAACTCCGCCACGCCCTCGTCATTGGAGCGCAGCAGCTCGCCGAAGACATCGCCGTCCACCGGGGTCTCGCCAATCTCGACGAAGCCGTGCTTGGCGAAGAAGTCCACTTCGAAGGTCAGGCAGAAAATACGCCGCACGCCGAGCCAGCGCGCGGTGTGCAGCAACTTCGCCAGCACCCCGTGCCCGACCCCCCGGCCGCGCAGCCGCGGGTCCACCGCCAGCGTCCTGACCTCGGCCAGGTCCTCCCACATCACGTGCAGTGCGCCGCAGGCCACCACCTCGGCGTCCTGGTCCCGCTCGGCCACCCAGAACTCCTGGATGTCCTCATAAAGCGTCACGGTGGCCTTGTCGAGCAGGATGCCGTCGCGGACATAGGAGTCCAGCAGGGCGCGCAGGGCCGGAACGTCGGCGGTACGGGCGCGCCGGATGGTCACGTCATTAGCCGGGTTCGGCGCGCCGGCGCGGTTCTGCGGCTTGCGCGGGTTCTGCGGGTTCGGCGGGTTCGACAGGGAGGCCATGGGCGGACGCTATCGCCCTTGCGGTTCCGGAGGGTCGGAGGGGTCCGGGTCGCCGGACTGGATGATGCGCATTGCGTCGCGGAGCGCCTCGCGCTGTTCCGGGGACATCATGCCGAAGAAGTGGACGAGGGCCGCGGCGGGGTTGTCGCTCGCGGCCCAGGCTTCGTTCATCAGTGCGGCCGAGTACGCCGCTCTCGTCGATACCGCCTCATAGCGATATGCGCGGCCTTCGGAGGTCCGGCGCAGCCAGCCCTTCTGGCGCAGGTTGTCCATTACGGTCATCACCGTTGTGTAGGCGATGGAACGGTCCCGGGTCAGGTCCTCCAGGACCTCACGAACGGTGACCGGGCGGTTCCACTCCCACACGCGCGTCATGACCGCGTCTTCGAGGTCTCCCAGTGGTCGCGGCACACCGGAAATACTACGGGCCGATGAGACGAAATGCCCGACTTGTTACTCGGCGGTTCGCTGCTGCCGCTCGGCCGCCTCGGCGCGGGCGAACGCGGCGTCGACCGCGGCGTCCTCCTTGGCCTTGTTGGCGCCGCCCTGGTTCTTGATGATCGTGACGACCAGGCCGATGAAGAAGACCGCCATCACCAGCGGGGGCACGATCGCGGAGAGGTAGTTCATGCCTCCAGCGTAGCCAGCCCTGCCCGGGGCCTTTTGCGCGCCCTCGGTTGTCCCCGGCGCGCGGCCCCGCCAGACTCGTCCGGGCACACACCGAAGAGGCGCGACGCCACGGGGGCGGACATGACCGACCATCTCAAGGTGTCCACGACCGACCTGGCCGACGTGGGCCGGTCGCTGGGCACGCTCAAGGACGAGTTCGAGCACTCCAGCACCATCGTCGACTCCTTCCACGAGTTCATAGGCTCCGGCGAACTCGCCGACGCGCTCGGCGACTTCGCCGGCGACTGGTCGAAGAAGCGCGAGGAGCTGTGCGGCCTGCTGGAGGAGCTGGGCAAGGTCGCCGACACGGCGGCGAAGACCTACGACGGGGTCGACGCCCACCTGGCCGACGCGCTGCTGAAGGCGGACACATGACCGACCTGACGCATCTGGACTGGGACACCGCCCGCTACGACGACCACGACCTGGTGCCCGGCGAACCGTACGAGGTCGCCGTCCTCGGCCGGCAGCTGAGGAACACCGCCGAGATGATCCGCACCCAGGCCGGCAACCTGCGCAACCTGGTGGACGGCAGCGGCTGGGACTCCCCGGCCGGCCGCAAGTTCCAGGAGAAGGCCGGCGACGCCGCCGACAAGCTGGCCAAGGCGCACACCCGCTACCAGGCCGCCGCCGACGCGCTCGGCGACCGCACCGGCCTGGACCCCGAGCACGACTGGGCCAACGCCCTGGACCACGCCCAGACGATGGCCCGCGACGCCCTGGCCAAGGGCAAGAAGGCGTACGACGAGAGCCGCTCGTACGGCGCCTCGATCAGCCGGCTGGACAAGGACGACACCAGCCCGGCCGCGGTCCGCATGCACGACCAGAAGAACCTCGCGGACACCGACCTGCTCCAGGCCCGGCACGACCTCCAGGCCGCGCTGGACTTCCGCGACCACCACGCCCACAAGGCGGCCACCGCGATCCGCGACGCCATCGACCACGACGGCCTGAAGGACCCCGAGCACCACTGGTGGGACAGCGTGCTGGACGTGGTCGCCAAGGTGGGGCACTGGGCCGGCGTCGCCGCCGCCTTCCTCGGCGTCGCGGCGCTCCTGCTCAGCTGGGTGCCGGTGCTCGGCGAGGTCCTCGGCGCGCTCGCCCTGATCGCCTCGGTGGTCGCCCTGGTCTGCGACACCGTCTCCGCGCTCGACGGCCGCGGCACCTGGCTGGACGTGGCGATCGACGCGGTCGGCGTGCTCTCCTTCGGCGCCGGGCGGCTGATCGGCACCGCCGCCAAGGAGGCCACGGTCGCCGCCCGCGCCTCCTCCGCGCTCAAGGACTTCCAGGCGCTGCGCGAGATCGGCGTGGAGGGCGGCAAGGCGTGGGACATCGTCGAGGGCATGGGCGGCCTGCGCGAGGCCGGCGTCGCCAAGGCGCTGGACTTCGCGCCCTCCAAGCTCCTGCCCGACCTGAAGTCCGTGGTCAAGGCGTCGGTCAACCCCAAGCTGTACCTCCAGGACATCGGCGACGCGGTCAAGGAGTGGCCCGGCCTCAAGGCCGCGCTCAACCCGGCGAACGCGGTCGACGCGGTCAAGGGGTTCGTCGACCCGATGCGGGCGGTCAGCTCCACCACGTTCAAGACGATGGCGCTCGGGGGGCGCGCGCTCTTCACCGCGAGCCAGACCCTGCCGCTGGTCGCCGGCTGGTCCAACCTGGGGCCCACCTCGCCCACGGAGTCCGGCGCGACGGCCCCCAACCTCTTCGAGCGGCTCAAGGAGATCCCCGGCGTCGGGGCGAACGGCGTCCCCTTCTACAACTGGCACTGGACGCCTGCGGCGAGCTGACCCCCCCGGCCGCGCCGTGCCCCGGTCCCATCATCGCTGTCCGACTCGCCGTCGTGGCTTGTCGCGCAGTTCCCCGCGCCCCTGAATACGCAGCCCGCAGCGCAGATGCGGCCGGAGGGGGCGGTCCGGCCGCGCACCCGGCCAGGCCAACGCCCGGCGCACCCGTACGACCCCGAGAGGCCCACATGTCCCCGGAGGAACCGCCCGTCGAGGAGCTGCTCGACCGGCTGCCCGCCCGCTCCCGCGCCGCGCTGGAAGCGTCCGGCTTCGACCTCCCCCGCCTCCGCACCCTCGCCGCCACCGACCCCGGCGCCCGCCAAGTCCGTCACATCATCGCCGAGTTCGGCGGCGGCAAAGCCGCCCCCGCCCCGCTCGCCGACACCCGCCCCCGCCTCACCGCCCACTGGCTGCTCCTCGTCCTGGGCGCCGCCGTCTGCACCGCCACGATCGTCGCCTGCGACGTCCTGGTCGGGCGCCCGCTCGGCCTGCTGGTCGCCGCGGCCGGCTGGATCGGCCTGCTGGCGCTGCTGCTCACCGGACCGGTCAGCCGCCGCCGGACGCTGGTCGTGGCGCTCGCCGCGGCCGCGGGCGCGACGCTGCTGGGCACCGCGGTGCTGCAGGCCCCGCGGTGGTACCTCGCCGTACGCGGCCGGCAGGCGACCGCGACCGTCGAGGAGCCGTACCGCACCTGGTCGCACGGCGCACGCGTCGCGTACTGCCGGGTGCGGCTGCCGGACGGCCGGGTGCGCCGGGTGGACCGGGACGACGGGCGGTGTACGACGCAGGCCGGCACGCCGGCGCGGTGGTGTACGACCCGGCCGACCGCGTCGCGCCGGTGCTGGGCGGCCGCTCGGGGCTGGGCGGCGCCGGCGCCGCGGTGGCCGGCGCCGCGGGCCTGGTGCTGCTGGGCGCGGCGGTCGCCGCGGTGGCCGGGGGCGAGGCCACGATGCGAGAACGACGAAAGGACGAGCGATGACCACGGGCGGGACGCCCCAGGAGCTGGCCGCGGCGAGACAGACGCCCACCCCACGCACCCCGACGGTGCTGCCGACGAGCGCGCCGCCGTCGGACTACCGGCTCGCCGTGCCGGACGGCTGGGAGCGCATCCTGCTGGACCCGGCGCGGTGGCCGCGGCGGATCGACGCGGTCGTGGCGGCCGGCTTCCGGGGCGTGGACGACAAGCCGCATCTGCGGCACGCGATGGCCGAGGAGCTGAAGGACCGGGCGGCGGCCGCGCACGCGAACGGCGGCGTGGAGATGTACCTGTCACTGGCCAAGGTGGCCGGCGTGCCGCTGCCGGCCGGCCTGGTGGTGACGGTGGTGGCGCCCGAGCCGGGCGGCGGCCCGCTGCCGGAGCTGGAGCAGATCGGCGTGGCGCGCGGCGCCGAGGGCGCCGACGTGCGCATGGTGGACCTGCCGGCCGGCCCCGCGCTGCGGCACCGCTACCGTGAGACGCCGCGGGAGAACGACCCCACGGGCAACAAACTGCCCGTGACCCACCTCGACTTCGAGATCGCGATCCCGAACAGCCCGCTGCACCTGCTGCTGTCGTTCTCCACCTCGATGGAGCCGCTGGCGGACGTGCTGGTGGAGCTGTTCGACACGATCGCCACGACCCTGCAGTGGATGGCGTGATGGCGAGCTGGACCGACGACTGGAACGTGCGCTACGGCAGGCCGCGCGGCAGCATCGAACTGCCGGTGCGCGAGCGCTTCGACGTCAGGAAGTGGGCGAAGGAGATCGCCCGCGGCGTGCTGGCCCCGGGGGCGCCGAAGGAGCAGGTGGCGGCGCTGGCCGACGCGCTGGCCGAGGCGACGCTCGACTCGCGGCGGCGCGACCCGGTCAGCGCGGTCTTCTTCTGCCCGGACCCGGCGCTCGGCGAGCTGGCCAGGATCGAGGTCTCCGACTACGTCCCGGACGGCGCGTACCCCGAGATCACGCTGCCGATGATGGCCGAGTGGCTCTCCTCCCCCACCCGGCAGTCGGTGCGCCCGGCCGAGGTCACCTACGTCGACCTGCCGATCGGCCCCGCCGTCCAGGTGCGCCACCAGTACGTGGCGGCGGGCCCCGGCGGGCCGGGCGCGTCGGCCGTCCCGCAGGGCGGCGGCGCCGGGAACGGCGAGACCGACAGGGACGGCGGGAACGGCGAGAACGCCGGGAACGGCGGGGACGCCGGGAACGGCGGGAACGGCGGGGACGCCGGGAACGGCGGGGACGGCGACGAGGGCCTCGGCAGGATCGTGCAGACCTGCGCGTACGCCGCCCGGCCGCCGGAGATCGGCGCGGTCGTGCTGCTGATGGCCAGCTGGCAGGCGCTGGCCTACTCCGACCAGCTGTTCGACCTCACCGCCCGGATCGCGCAGATGCTGCGGCTCGAACGCAAGTGAGCCGCCCGCGGCGTCGGACGGCCACGGGCGGCGCGGGCGGGAGCGGGGACGAGCGGACGGCGGTCGGCCGTGGGCTCCGGAGAGCCACGGTCAGGCGCTGCGGGCCTGGTCGGGCTTGGGGTGGCGGCGGTTGGGCGGCCAGATCTCCGCGGGGGTGGGGGTGCGGCGGCCGGGCGCCGGGGGCGCGGGCGTGGCCGGGGCGGCGGGCCGCCCGGGCCGCTGGTCCGGCTCGCCAGGCCTTGTCCGCGGGCTCGGGGGACGGCGCGGGGGCGGGCTCGTCGGCGAGCGCGGGAAGGGTGAGCAGTCGGCGCGGCGCGGGCATGTGGGCCTCCAGGCGCAGTCGGACGTCGTTCTCCGCGAGGGTCTCGCAGTGGTGCAGCAGGGCGGTGCGACGCAGGTGCTCGGGGGCGGCGCAGGACTGGGCGCGCAGCCGGCGCAGCGCCGCCAGGTCGTCGGCGCCCGGCACGTAGCCGCCGGCCAGCGCGGTGGTCAGCCGCTCCAGGTAGCCGGCCGCGGCGCCCGGCAGCGCCTCGCGGTAGCGGCGCAGCTCGGCCAGCGCGAAGGTGCGCAGCCTGCCGCCTTCCGCCGCGGCCTCGTCGACGGCTTTGGCCAGCCGCAGGTAGTCCTGGACGTACTCCGCCGGGCGGGGCACGAGGGCGGGCGCGAGGCCGCCGCGGCTGGGGTGCAGCACCTCGGCCAGCGCGCGCCGCAGCACGCGCAGTTCCTCGGCGCTGAACGCCATGCCGCCTCGGGTTCCGTGTGGCGTGGGCATGGATGGACTTTAAGTGCTAAGCGGACAAACTTCGCGCAATAGCCCATTCGCGGTGCGTCGACCGGGCGCGAGGTCCCCCGGCCGGCGCCCGCCGTCCTGCCCGCCGCGTCACGCCCTCCTGCGGCGGGCCGCCACGATCGCCGTGGCCGCGCCGCCGGCCAGCAGCGCCGCCGCGCCGAGGCCCGCGAGCAGCGTCGTGCCGCCCGCGCCGGTGGCGGCCAGGCGCCCGCCGGACGGCTGCGTGCCGCCGGAGGCCGTGCCCGCGGACGTGCCCCCGGACGCGGGCCCGCCGCCCGTGGCGATGCCGCCGGACGCGGACGCCGCGCCCCCGCTCGCACCGGCCGAGGCGGAGCCCGACGCCGAGCCCGCCGTGGACCCCGCCGTGGACCCCGCCGAGCCCCCCGACGTCGCGCCGCCCGTGCCGCCGGCGACGTCCACGGTGATCGGCGCGACGTCGTCCGCCGGGTGCGTGTCGTGGATGGAGTACTTGGTCGGCGGGACCACCTTCACCTGGCCGACCGCTCCCCGCACCGCCCGGTCGATGCGGATCTGGAAGCGGAACTGCCACACCGCGCCCACCTCCAGCGGTATCAGGATCTTGCAGTGGTAGACCGGCGCGTTCTTGCCCGGCGAGCACATCCACTCCTGCGACTCGCCGTCCGGGTCGGGCTCGAAGACCGACAGCACGGTGACGCCCTTGGGCATCGTCACGTCGAAGCCGCCGCCCGGGTTCTCACCGATGAAGTCGAAGCCGCCGGGCCCGGCGTTGCGCACGCCGAGCGGGAGCATCACGACGTCGCCCGGCTTGCCCTTGATCGCACCGCCGACCGCCTGGAAGTCCGCCTCCTCGTCGGAGAGGATGCCGAAGCCCCCGGTGGGCTCGGTGAGCCCGTCGGTCGTGGAGGGGGTCAGGCCGAGTACGGGCCCGGTGCCGGTCAGCGGGTAGCCGGGCCCCGCCACCGGGTCCAGCAGGTCCACGCTGTCCTGCGTGTCGGTCGGGAACATCAGATACGACACCGTGCTGATCATCGACCTCTCGGTGGTGATGTAGGACAGCTGCCGGTCGAGCGTGTACGCGGTGCCCGGTGCGATGTCCTGGTCGAACTGGCACCAGAAGGCGCCGCTGCGGTCCGCCGAGTAGTGGCAGTTGCTGTAGCGCGGGCCGCCCAGCTCCAGCGAGCTGGAGCCGTCGAAGAGCACCTGGAAGCCGTGCGTCGTGGTGACCTCGCCGGTGTTGCCGAAGATCGGCGTGAAGGAGGCCACGCCTCCCGGCGGCAGGTCCTTGACCTGCGGGAGCTTCTGCGTCACGAGGTGCGGGAGGCCGATCACGGCGTGCATCACCCGGGTGGCGGACGGCGCGTCGGAGGCGGTCGCGGTCAGCGTGATGTCGGCGGCGAAGCCGATCGGCGCGGACGCCAGCGGGGTGATGGTCAGCGGCAGGGTCAACGAGTCCAGGCCGTTGACGTCGCCGCGGTCGCAGGTGACGACGAGCCCGTCCGTACCGCCGGCGGTGCAGCCGTAGCCCAGGTCGCCGACGGTGACCTTGCCGGCCAGCGCGGAGACGTCGATGGCGATCTTGACGTCGTGGACGGGGACGTTGTCGCCTTGGCCGCTGGTGGCGACGAACTCGAACTGGAAGCGGTGGTCCCCGCCGGGGGCGCTGTTCGCGGTCGGTATGTAGTACCGGTCGGCGGCCCGGAAGCGCATCGAGGCCCCGTCCGCCCGCGCCGGCGCCGCGGTGGCCGACAGCCCCACTCCGGCCAGCAGTCCGGCCGCGGCGAGCAGCACCGCGACCCGCCGCGACCGCCGCCCGGCCCGTGGCTCGGACGCCTCGCGCGCCGCGCGTGCCTCGCGCGCCGGTCCGGAGCGCTCGGCGCCGCGTCCCGTCCCGCGCCCGGCCCGCGCGGTGCCCGGCCACCACCTCGTCACGCTCGTCACGACGCGTCCGCGTTTCCCGCCGTCCGCGTCATCGCGCTGCCTCGCCGTCCGCGTCATTCCTGCGCCCCCTGTCGTTCCGGTGGTTGTTCCGGTGGTGTCCCGGCCGTTCCGATGGCTGAAGTCGTTCGGGTCGTTCGGGCCGTTCGGGTCGTTCGAGTGCTTGGGCGTCGTGGCCGTCCCGGCCGTCCCGGTGGTCGCGCCGTGCCGGTCGGGCGGCGCTCAGGCGGTGGGCGCGCCCCGGGAGCCGCGCCGCCCGCGCCGGACGGCCACCGTCGCCGCCGCGCCCGCCGCCAGGGCCAGCGCGGCAGCCCCCGCGGCGGCCGGGACGCCGCCCGCGCCGGTGGCGGCGAGGGTGTCCGGGCCGGCGGCCGAGGCCGTGGCGCCGCCCGCGGTCCCGGGCGCGTTCCCGTTGCCGCCGCCCGCCGCAGCGCCGCCGGAGGTCGCGCCCCGCGTGCCGCTCGCGCCGCCCGTACCGCCCGCGCCGCCCGTACCGCTGGTACCGCTCGTACCGCTCGTCCCGCCGGCGGAGGCACCCGCCGTAACGGCCGGGGCGTCGGTGATGTCCGTCGTCACGGTCGCGGTGTCGTTCGCCGGATTCGGGTCGACGGCCGGGGAGGGACGGACCGTGACGGAGCCGATCGCGCCCGGGACCTTGCGGTCGACGCGCACCCACAGCACCGTCCCGAACGGCGCGGGGCCGAACCCGCAGTCCGCGGCCCGGCCGCCCGCGATCGCCGTGCAGATCGCGGCCTCTCCCTGGTCGTCGGCGACCAGGGCGGTCACCCCGGGCGGCATGACCACGCGCCACGTCGTCCTGTCGTACTCCGCGGTCCCGTGGATGATCGTCACGGTCGGCTCCGGCACGTGGACCTCGATCCACGACTGGCCGACCGTGCCCGTGACGACGAACGGCGTGGCGGCGTAGTCCGCCGTGAAGCCGTCGCCGGAGCCGGGCGGGTCCGTCGCCCTGCCGGAGGTCCCGGTGGGGGAAGGCGTCGCGGAGGCGGTCCGCGTCTGGGAAGCAGGGGAGGAAGCAGAGGGGGAAGCCGCGGCGGAAGCCGTCGCGGCAGGCGTTCCGGCCGCCGGCGACGACGGCACGGGCCCGGAGTCCGCACGGGCCTGGGCGCCCGGCCCGAGCACGCACAGTGCCGCCGCGGCCACCGCCACCGCCGTCCCCGCGGGCCCCGGCGCGCCCGCGCGCGTCCGTCCCGATCCGCCCGTCCGCGCCGCGCGCCCCGACCGCCGCATCGCCCGCTCCCCCTCACGGTTCCCGGCGTCGCGCCGGACCGTCCCGTGCCCAAGAAGACACCGGGGCGCGGGCATTGGTTGTACGGGGTGTTCCGCCCGGCGGCGCCGGGCGTTGGTCAGGAGTTCACACGGCCGACACGCCGGCACATCCGGCCGCCGCACCGGCTCACACGGCCGACACGCCGGCTCACGTCGTCGACACGTTGCGTTCGTAGACCAAGCGCAGGCCGATCAGCGTGAGCCAGGGCTCGTGCTCGTCGATCAGGGACGCCTCGCCGATCACCAGCGGGGCCAGACCGCCGGTGGCGATGACGGTGACGTCGTCCGGGTCGTCGGCCAGCTCGCGGGCCATCCGCTCGGCGATCCCGTCGGCCTGGCCCGCGAAGCCGTACAGGATGCCGGACTGCATCGCCTCGATGGTGTTCTTGCCGATGACGCTGCGCGGCCGGGCGAGTTCGATCTTGCGCAGCTGGGCGCCGCGCATGCCGAGGGCGTCGACCGAGATCTCGATGCCGGGGGCGATGGCGCCGCCCACGTACTCGCCGCGCGCGGAGACCGCGTCGAAGGTGGTGGCGGTGCCGAAGTCGACGACGATGCAGGGGCCGCCGTACAGGTGCACCGCGGCGAGCGAGTTGATGATCCGGTCGGAGCCGACCTCCTTGGGGTGGTCGACCAGGATCGGCACGCCGGTCTTGATGCCGGGCTCGACCAGCACCGAGGGCACGTCGCCGTAGTAGCGCCGGGTGACCTCGCGCAGCTCGTGCAGCACCGACGGCACGGTGGAGCAGATGGCGATGCCGTCGATGCCGTCGCCCAGGTCGCCGAGCAGCGGGTGCATGCCCATCAGGCCCTGGAGCAGCACCGCCAGCTCGTCCGCGGTGCGCCGGGCGTCGGTGGAGATGCGCCAGTGCTCGACGATCTCCTCGCCGTCGAACAGCCCCAGGACGGTGTGCGTGTTGCCGACGTCGATGGTCAGGAGCATCTACGCGTCCGCCCGCAGGTCCAGGCCGATGTCGAGGATCGGGGAGGAGTGGGTGAGGGCGCCGACGGCCAGGAAGTCCACGCCGGTCTCGGCGTAGGCGCGGGCGGTGTCCAGGGTGAGCCGGCCGGAGGACTCCAGCTGCGCCCGCCCGGCCACGAGGGCGACGGCCTCGGCGGTCTCGGCCGGGGTGAAGTTGTCCAGCAGGATCAGGTCGGCGCCGGCGTCGAGCACCTCGCGCACCTGGTGCAGGGTGTCCACCTCGACCTCGATCGGCACGTCCGGGAACTCCTCGCGGACCAGCTTGAACGCCGCCGCCACGCCGCCGGCCGCGATCACGTGGTTGTCCTTGACCAGCGCCGCGTCCGACAGCGACATCCGGTGGTTGGCGCCGCCGCCGCAGCGCACCGCGTACTTCTCCAGGGCGCGCAGGCCCGGGGTGGTCTTGCGGGTGTCGCGGACCTGGGCGCCGGTGCCCTCCAGGACGTCGGCCCAGGCGCGGGTGGCGGTCGCCACGCCGGACAGCCGGCACAGCAGGTTGAGCGCGCTGCGCTCGGCGGTCAGCAGGTCACGGGTGCGGGTGCGCACGGTCAGCAGCTTCTGCCCGGCCTCGACCCGGTCGCCGTCCTCGACGTGCCGCTCGACCTCGAACTCGTCGGTGCACACCACCGACAGCACCGCCTCGGCGATCCGCAGGCCCGCGACCGTGCCGGCCTCGCGCGCGGTGAAGTCGCCGGTGGAGAAGGCGTCCTCGGGCACGGTGGCGACGGTGGTGACGTCCACGCCCTGGTCGAGGTCCTCCTCGATCGCCATGTGGGCGATGTCCTCGACCTGGACGGGGTCGAGGCCGGCGTCGGCGAGCAGCTGTGCCAGGTCCGGGTCGAGGCCGCACTCCAGCGGGTCCAGGCCGTAGCCGCCGTGCTCGTGCTCGTCGTAGGCGTCGCCGACCCCGCAGGCGCAGCCGTCGCCGCAGCCGCCCACGTCGGCCTGGAGGGAGGGCGGGCCGAGCGTCGGCAGCGGCAGGGCGACCAGCTGGGGGCGGCCGGCGGGCTGCCCGGCGGCCCGGTCGTCGGGCGCCTGGTCGGCGGGGGCGGTGCGGTCCGGGCGTTCCGGGGGGATCACGAAAGCTCCTTCGAGGGTGCTGCGGCGGTCGCCCCATCATCCCCGAATCCGGCGGGGCGTGTGAGGGGGAAGTCCGGTCCTTCGGTGGTGCGCACCTCCAGGGTGCCGTGCGGGGTGAGGCGGACCACCAGGTGCCGCCGCCACCGGTCGTCGTCGCGCTCGGGGCGGTCCTCGCGCCAGTGGCAGCCGCGGGTCTCCTCGCGCCGCCGGGCGGCGGCCACCAGGACCCGGGCGACCAGACCGAGGTTGGTCGCCTCCCAGGTCTCCACGCACGGCTCCGCGGTCTTGCCGTCCCGCTCGTACGCCTCGACGGCCGCGGTGTGCAGCCGCTCCAGCGCGCCCGCGGCGCCCGCGAGGCTGCCGGCGCTGCGCAGCACCCCGGCGCCCGCGGTCATGATCCGCTGCACCTCGAAGCGCGCCTCGGAGGCCAGCAGCGGGCCGGGCTCGCCCTGCGGCAGGGGCGGGGCGGCGGGGGCGGTGTCGGTGTCGGCGGACGGGCCGGTGGTCCCGCCGGCGAGCCGGGCCACCACGTCGGCGGCGATACGCTCGGCGAAGACCAGGCCCTCCAGCAGCGAGTTGGACGCCAGCCGGTTCGCGCCGTGCACGCCGGTGCAGGCGGCCTCGCCGCAGGCGTACAGACCGGCCACGGTGGTACGCCCGTGCAGGTCGGTGCGCACGCCCCCGGAGGCGTAGTGCGCGGCGGGCGCGACCGGGATCGGCTCGGTGACCGGGTCGATGCCGTGCGCCCGGCAGGCGGCGAGGATGGTCGGGAACCGCTCGGCCCACATCCGGGCGCCGAAGTGCCGGGCGTCGAGGTACATGTGCGCGGCGCCGGTCTCCCGCATCCGCCGGGTGATCGCCTTGGCGACGATGTCGCGCGGCGCCAGCTCGGCCAGCTCGTGCTGCCCGAGCATGAAGCGCGTCCCGTCGGCGTCGACCAGGTGCGCGCCCTCGCCGCGGACCGCCTCGGACACCAGCGGCTGCTGGCCCTCGGCGTCCGGGCCGAGCCACAGCACGGTCGGGTGGAACTGCACGAACTCCACGTCGCTGACCTCGGCGCCGGCCCGCAGCGCGAGCGCGACGCCGTCGCCGGTGGAGACCGCGGGGTTGGTGGTGGCGGAGAACACCTGGCCCATGCCGCCGGTGGCCAGCACCACGGCCCGGGCGCGTACCGCGCCGACGCCGTCGCGGGCGCCCTCGCCCATCACGTGCAGGGTGACGCCGGCGGTGCGGCCGGCGGCGTCGGTGAGCAGGTCGAGCACCAGGGCGTTCTCCACCAGCTCGATCCGGGGCCGGCCGCCGTCGGGCGTGGCGCCGGCCGCGCGGACCGCCTCGATCAGCGCGCGGGAGACCTCGGCGCCGGTCGCGTCGCCGCCGGCGTGCGCGATCCGGTTGCGGTGGTGGCCGCCCTCGCGGGTGAGCAGGATCTCGCCGCTGGCGGCGTCGGTGTCGAAGCGGGCGCCGGTGGCGATCAGCCGGCGCACCGCGTCGGGGCCCTCGGTGACCAGGGTGCGCACGGCCGGCTCGTCGCACAGGCCGGCGCTGGCCACCAGGGTGTCGTCCAGGTGCTGCTGCGGGGTGTCGCCGTCGCCGAGCGCCGCGGCGATGCCGCCCTGCGCCCAGCGGGTGGAGCCGTCGTCCAGGTGCGCCTTGGTCACCACGGTGACCTTCGCGCCGGCCGCGGCGCAGCGCAGCGCCACGGTGAGCCCGGCGACGCCGGAGCCGACCACGACCACGTCGGCGTCGGTCGCCCAGCCGGGCGCGGGGGCGTGCAGGCGTATGCCGGGGCCCGGGTCGGCGTCGGCGCCCAGGTCGGTTGCGGCGCCCGGGTCGGTTGCGGGGCCGGGGTCGGTTGCGGGGCCGGGGTCGGCGTCGGCGGACGCGGCGGTCGCGGACGCCGTACGGGTCCGGGGGGCGCCCGGGGCGCCCGGGGTGGCTGCGCGGGCGGGGGCGGCGTGATCGCCGGTGGCCGTCATTCGGGGGCTCCGAACTCCAGGGGGATGTTGTCGATCAGACGGGTCGTGCCGACCTTCGCCGCGACCGCCAGGACCGCGCGGCCGGTGTGGCCGGGCCCGGCGTCGGTGAAGTCCGCGGGGTCGATCAGCGCGGCGTAGTCCAGCACGACCGGCGGTTCCATGGCCGCGGCGCGGTCCAGCACGGCGCGGGCGGCGCGCAGCGCGGCCTCCGGGCCGCGCGGGGCGGCCTCGCGGCCGGTGAACAGGGCGCGGGACAGCGCGCGGGCGCTGACCCGCTCGGCCTCGCTCAGATAGCGGTTGCGGCTGGACAGCGCGACGCCGTCGCCCTCCCGTACGGTCGGCACGCCGACGATCTCCACGCCGAAGTTCAGGTCGGTGACCATCCGGCGGATCAGCGCGAGCTGCTGGGCGTCCTTCTCGCCGAAGAACGCGGCCCGCGGCCGGGTCAGGTGCAGCAGCTTGGCGACGACGGTGAGCATGCCGTCGAAGTGGCCGGGCCGGGACGCGCCCTCGTAGCGCTCCCCCATCGCCCCGGCCGAGATGCGGACCTCGGGCTGCCCGCCGGGGTAGACCTCGGCGACGTCGGGGGCGAAGACGACGTCGGCGCCGGCCTTCTCGGCGAGCTCCACGTCGGCGTCCAGGGTGCGCGGGTAGCGGTCCAGGTCCTCGTTCGGACCGAACTGCAGCGGGTTGACGAAGACGGTCACGGTGACCCGGCCGTCCTCGCCCGCGCGGGCGCGGGCGGCGCGGATCAGCGCGGCGTGGCCCTCGTGGAGGGCGCCCATCGTCATCACCACGGCGTCGGCCGGCGCGAGGTCGCGGGCGCGGTGCACGGTCACGGTCATCGGGTCGTCCCCCCGTCGGCGAGGGCGCCGAGCAGCGCCTCCGCGTACTCCGCCTTGAGCATGCCGTTGCCGAGCGCCAGGTCGGCGGTGGCGCGGGCCATCGCCACGTAGGAGGCGACGTCCTGCGGCGCGTGGGCGCGCAGCTCGGCCAGGTGGGCGGCGACGGTCCCGGCGTCGCCGCGGGCCACCGGTCCGGTCAGGGCCGCGTCGCCGGAGCGCAGCGCGTTGTCCAGCGCGGCGCCCAGCAGCGGGCCGAGCATCCGGCCGGGCTCGGCGACGCCCGCCTGCCGGAGCAGGTCCATGGCCTGCGAGACCAGCGTGACCAGGTGGTTGGCGCCGATCGCCAGCGCCGCGTGGTAGAGCGGGCGGGCCTCCTCGGCGATCCACTCCGGCTCGCCGCCCATCTCGATGACCAGCGCCTCGGCGGCGGTGCGCAACTCCTCGGGCGCGGTGACGCCGAAGGTGCAGCCGTTCAGCCGCTGCACGTCCACGGCGGTGCCGGTGAACGTCATCACCGGGTGCAGCGCGAGCGGCAGCGCGCCGGCGCGCAGGGCCGGGTCGAGCACGGCGGCGCCGTAGCGGCCGGAGGTGTGCACCAGCAGCTGGCCGGGGCGGACCGCGCCGGTCTCGGCGAGGCCGCTGACCAGGGCGGGCAGGGCGTCGTCCGGCACGGTCAGCAGGACGAGGTCCGCGGCGCGGAGCACGGCAGGGGGTTCGACCAGCGGGACGCCGGGCAGCAGCGACTCGGCGCGGCGGCGGGAGGCGTCGGAGACGCCGGAGGCGGCGACGGGGTGGTGGCCCGCGCGGGCCAGCGCGGCGGTCAGCGCGGCGCCGACGCGGCCAGCCCCCACGACGCCTACGGCCAGCCGTGCCGGCCTCTCGTCCACGACCACTGCGCCTCCTGGGGGCTCGCACTTCTCGTCAATCCTACGCGAACTCGCTGGGCGCGGGCCTGAGCGCCCCACGTGACCCCTCCCACTTTCGGCTCGGCCCCTGCCCGCTTTCGGCGTCCCCCCTGCCCGTCCGGGCTGCCCCTTTTTCGCCGTCGCCGGATCTTCCCCCGCTGGGTGGTTGCTGGGGGTACCTCCCGGACGGAGTCCGGGGGAGCCGTTCCCCGCGCCCCCGGGGGTGCACGTCGGCCGTGCAGGCCAGCCATCAGGGGCGCGGGGAACTGCGCGGGCGACCACTGCGGCGGGGCAGACGGGCACGGCGGGGCCGGGGCAGCCTCGGAGGCCGACCAGCCACCCCGCGGGGGACGGTCCCGGGACGGGGGAAGGGGCAGCCCCGGGGGGCAGGGGCGACGTAAGTCCACCCTGCGGCGTAGGGGGGATCGCTCTGGGGGTTGACCCCGCGACGGGTTCCCGTGCCTACGCTGGGTGATGTGCAGCGCGTCTACGACTTCTTCCGCCGACACCCGACGTGGGTCGACTCCTTCTGGGCCGTCGTCCTGCTGATGGCCTGCGCTGCCTGGCTGATCGTCGACGACCGGGTCTCCCACCCGGCCAAGCTCGTCGGCATCCCGATCTCCTTCGCGCTGGCCGCCGTCGTCGCCCTGCGCCGCCGCGCGCCCGAGCGCATGCTGCTCGTCGCGGTGGCCACCGGCCTCGCCCAGCTCGCCTTCGACGTGGAGGTCAACCCCGGCAACCTCGCGTTCCTGGCGATCATCTACACCTGCGCCTCCAACGGCGCCCGGTGGTCCTCGCGCCTCGCGCTGACCGCGGGCCTGGCCGCCGCCCCGCTGGCGATGCTGCGCTGGCCGCCGGAGAGCGCCGACAGCACCATCTGGACGACGACGCTGCAGACGTTCTTCCTCGCGGTGATCTTCGCCCTGTCGTGGGTGATCGGCGACCGGCTGCGCACCCGGCGGGCGTACTACGCCGAGCTGGAGGAGCGCGCGGCCCGGCTGCACCGCGAGCGCGAGGCGCAGTCGAAGGCCGCGGTCGCCGCCGAACGCGCCCGGATCGCCCGCGAGCTGCACGACGTCGTCGCGCACAACGTCTCGGTGATGGTCGTCCAGGCCGACGGCGCGGCCTATGTGCTGGACGCCGCGCCCGACCAGGCCAAGCAGGCGCTGAACACCATCTCCACCACCGGCCGCCAGGCGCTGGCCGAGATGCGCCGGCTGCTCGGCCTGCTGCGGGCCGGCGACGACGCCGGCGGCGAGTACGTCCCGCAGCCCGGTGTGGACCAGCTCGCCGACCTCATCGACCAGGTCCGCGGCGCCGGGCTGCCGGTGCGCTTCGAGGTCGCGGGCGACGCCAGGCCGCTGTCCAGCGGCGTGGAGCTGACCGCGTACCGGATCGTGCAGGAGGCGCTGACCAACGTCCGCAAGCACGGCGGCGACGGCGCGAGCGCGAGCGTGCTGCTGGGCTTCGGCGAGTCCGCGCTCGACCTGCTGATCGAGGACGACGGGCGCGGCGCGGTCCGCGAGCAGTACGCCCAGGGCGGCCGGGACGGCCTCGGACAGGGCCTGATCGGCATGCGCGAGCGGATCGGCATGATCGGCGGCACCCTGGACGCGGGCCCGCGGCCCGGCGGCGGTTTCCGGATCAGCGCGGTGCTGCCGTTGAAGACCGGCCGCTGACCCCGCCGCGCCCGCTGACCGCCCGATGCCCCGCCGCCCCGCCGTCCCCCTGTTCCGTTGTCCCCCCGTCCCGCTGTTCCGCCGCCCCCGCCGCCCCCGCCGCCTCCCGTCCCCGTACGGCCCCAGGAAAGGACCCCTCATGGCGATCCGCGTCATGCTCGTCGACGACCAGGTGCTGCTGCGCACCGGCTTCCGCATGGTGCTCGCCGCCCAGCCGGACATGGAGGTGGTCGCCGAGGCGGGGGACGGCGCCGAGGCGCTGGAGGTGCTGCGCGCCACCGCCGTCGACGTGGTGCTGATGGACGTCCGCATGCCGCGGCTGGACGGCGTGGAGGCCACCCGCAGGATCTGCGGCTCCCGCGGCCCGGACGGCGACGGGGACGGCGGGCCGCGGGTGCTCATCCTGACCACGTTCGACCTGGACGAGTACGCCTTCGCCGCGCTGAAGGCCGGCGCGAGCGGCTTCATGCTCAAGGACGTGCCGCCGGACGAGCTGCTGACCGCGATCCGCGCGGTGCACAGCGGCGACGCGGTGGTGGCGCCGTCCACCACCCGCCGGCTGCTGGACCGCTTCACCCCGATGCTGCCCGGCTCCGGCGCCGAGCAGAGCCACAAGGCCAAGGAGATCGGCCGGCTCACCGAGCGGGAGCGCGAGGTGCTGCTGCTGGTCGCGCAGGGCCTGTCCAACGGCGAGATCGCCCAGAAGCTGGTGCTGTCCGAGGCGACCGTCAAGACGCACGTCGGCCGCATCCTCACCAAGCTGGAGCTGCGCGACCGGGTGCAGGCGGTCGTCCTGGCGTACGAGTCGGGGCTGGTACGGGCCGGCGGCGGGACGTACTGACCGCCCCGCCGCGCCGCGCTACTCCAGCACCTCGGCGACGAGCGCCGCGTACGCCTCGGCGGCCTCATGGACCTCGTCCGCGGTCCACTCCAGCGCGCTCGCGCCGACCGTGACCTCGGTCATCGACAGTCCCGGAGGGCCGGGTTCGGTGAAGACGCCGCGGCCGAAGAGGCTGAGTCCGGTGCGTTCGGCCTGGCGGACCGACGCCTCGTCCAGCACCCGCGCGGGGTGCGCCAGCCACAGCTGGAACTGGTGGGTGTGCGGCGTCGGCGGGTGGACCCTGACCAGGTCGAGGCCGCCGTCCAGGAGCCCGCGCCGCAGCGCCTCGGCCACCGGCCGCGCGTGCAGGACGTACGAGGCCAGCCGCGGCAGTTCGTCCCGCAGCCCGGCCTGCGCGGCCAGCGCCGCGGGGTACTGCTGGAAGAGCAGCCCGCCGTAGCGGTGCCGCCACGCCTTGGCCTCGGCGATCAGGTCGGCGGAGGCGGCCAGCGCGGCGCCGGACAGGCCGCCCAGCGACTTGTAGTAGCTGACGTAGACGCTGTCGGCGAGGCCGGCGATCTCCGGCAGCGGGCGGTCGAAGTGCGGCGTGCACTCCCACAGCCGCGCGCCGTCGACGTGCACCACCGCGTCCCGCTCCCGCGCCGCGGCGACGGCCGCGGTCAGCTCCTCCCAGCTCGGCAGCACGAAACCGGCGTCGCGCAGCGGGAGTTCGAGCATCAGCGTGCCGAACGGCTCCTCGAAGTCCGCGATCTCCTCCGCGGTCGGCAGCCGCGGCGCGGTGGTCGGGTGGACGGTGCGCAGGCCGCCGAGGGCGTGCAGCGCGTCGCGCTCGTGCACCTCGGGGTGGGCGAGCGGGTGCAGGGCCACCACCGGGTTGCCGGTGCGGCCGGCCCAGCAGCGCAGGGCCACCTGCTGGGCCATCGTGCCGGTGGGGAAGAAGGCGGCGTCCTCCATGCCGAGGAGCTCCGCGGTGCGGCGCTCCAGGTCGCGGACGGGGCCCGTTCCGTACTGGTCGGGCGTACTGTCCTGGTACGCCGCCTCCGCTTCGTGCGCGAGCTGCGCGAGGCGGGTGGGCATCGTCGCGCGCGGCGGCCCGCTGAGCACCTTCGACGCGGCCCGCGCCGCCGCGTCGCGCCGCGCGCGCCGCGTCTCGGCTTCCGCCGCGGCTTCCTTGTCGTACGTCGCCATGCCTCTCCGTCTCCCGGCCGCCGGGGGTCCGGGCTGCGCCCCGGTTCGGGCCGCGTCCCGCTTTCCCCGTTCCCCCGTTCCCCGAGTCTCCCGCACCAGGGACTTCCAGCGTGCGCCCAGCGCGGACGGAAACCCGCTCCCCCGGATGGCTGACGTCCAGCGCGGACGGAAAGCCGGGCCCCTGATGGCGCGGCGCCCAGCGTTCAGCCGGCGCGGCGGTGGTTGGGGCGGGCGGAGCGGCTGCGCTTCTCCACGTACATCCGCTGGTCCGCGCTGTGCAGGACCTCCTCCGCGGTCATCCCGCAGCCGGCCCAGCCGATGCCGAAGCTCGCGCCGACCCGTACCGCGCGCCCGTCCACCCGGATCGGCGGGATGATCGCGTTGCGCAGCCGCACCGCCAGGTCCGCCGCGTCGGCCGGCGCGAGGCCGTCCGCGAGGACCACGAACTCGTCGCCGCCGAGCCGGGCCACCGTGTCGCCGTCGCGCACCGCGCCGGTGAGCCTGCGGGCCACCTCTATGAGCACGGCGTCACCGGTGTGGTGGCCGAACCGGTCGTTGATCGACTTGAACCCGTCGAGGTCGCAGAAGAGCACCGCGAGCCCCTTGGTCGACGACTCCTCGTCGTTCTCGTCCGGCGCGACCGTGTGCACGTGGCCGTCGAGCGCGCCGAGCGGCGCGGCCAGCTCCTCCGGCCCGTAGCCGTAGCTGAAGGCGAACTCGTCGGGGCCGGGGTCGGCGACCAGCGCCGCCGCGTCCTCGGCGTCCTTGTCCTGCGGGCGCGAACACAGCCGCGAGGACAGTCGGGAGCGCAGCTCGGCGCTGTTGGGCAGGCCGGTCAGCGAGTCGTGGCTGGCGCGGTGGGCGAGCTGCAGCTCACGGCTCTTGCGCTCCTCGATGTCCTCGACGTGGGTGAGCAGGAAGCGCGGGCCGTCCGCGGTGTCGGCGACCACCGAGTTGCGCAGCGACACCCACAGGTAGGAGCCGTCGCGGCGGGCCAGCCGCAGTTCCGCGCGGCCGCCCTCGGCGGAGGTGCGCAGCAGCAGGCCGACGTCCTCGGGGTGGACCAGGTCGGAGAAGGAGTAGCGGCGCATCGTGGAGGCCGAGCGGCCGAGCAGCCGGCACAGCGCGTCGTTGGCGCGCAGCAGCTTGCCGTGCTGGTCGCCGCCCATCTCGGCGATGGCCATGCCGCTGGGCGCGTACTCGAAGGCCTGCCGGAAGCTCTCCTCGCTGGCGCGCAGCGCCTGCTGGTCGCGTTCCAGGCGGACCAGGGCGCGCTGCATGTTGGCGCGCATCCGGGCGTTGCTGATCGCGATGCCGGCCTGGAAGGCGTACATCTGCAGCGCCTCGCAGCCCCACGGGCCGGGGTGCCGGCCGCTGGTCGGCCGGTCCACGGATATGACGCCGATCAGCTCGCTGCCGACGGTCTGCGAGGAGTACATGGGCGCGTAGAGGCGGTCGCCGGGGTGCCACTCGTCGGGGAACCGCGGCAGCGGGCCCTCGGTGTGCCACTGCGGCACGTCGTCGTCGATGAGCACCCAGCCCTCGGTGTGCGGGATGAACCGCAGCTGGCCCCAGCGCTCGCCCATGGACAGCCGGCGCTCCCAGGACGCGCGGGAGCCGACCCGCCCGGCGAGCAGCGCCTCGCCCGCGGCGCTGCCGGCGAACGCGGCCACCACCAGGTCGCCGTCCGGGCGCACCAGGTTGACCGCGGCCAGCTCGTAGCTCAGGCCGCGCACCACTCCGTCGGCGACGGCCTGGAGGGTGTCGGCCAGGCTGCGCGCGCTGTTGAGGTCCGCCACGACCTGGTGCAGTTGACGCAGGGTCGCGAGGCGGACGTACGGCTCCGACTCGGTGTCCATGGCCCTCTCCACGCCCTCGACTGCGGACTCCTCGTGTTCCGGCGTTCGACGCTTCGAACGCTTCGTAATTCACACTCTTCCATTTACACGCCACTGAATCACAGGGTGCTGTGCGATCGGTACACAGGGTCAACAATTCCTGGCCCTTGTGACTCAAGTCACACCGCCAGGTGAGCAGTTGGGCACGGACCGTGGTCCCCGCGACCTAGGACCCGGTCCCCACGCGGTTGCGACCGGGGCCCGATGCCCCGCTTCCTACCGGGCCGTAACGTGGAACCGTGCCTCACACTCCGCCGGGACGGCATCCTGGGACCATCATGGGCCAGACCGTCGACATCGATGACTTCCGCGCCGCCATGTCCCGCCTCGCCGCGGGGGTGGTCCTGGTGACCGCGCACGACCCCGACGACGGACCGCGCGGGGAGGACGTCGGCATGACCGCCACCGCCTTCATGTCGGTCTCCCTGGAACCGCCGCTGGTGCTGGCGTCGGTCCGCGTCGGGTCGCGGATGGACGAACTGCTGGAGCGGCAGCCGCGCTGGGCGGTGTCCGTGCTCAGCGAGAGCCAGCGGCACATCGCCGGGCGCTTCGCGATGCGCGGGCGGATCAGCGACCGGCTGCTGTTCGAGGACATCGCCTACTACCGCGGCCATCACTCCGGCGCGCCGGTGCTCGGCGGGGCGCTGTCCATACTCGAGTGCGAGACCGACCAGCGGGTCCCGGCCGGCGACCACACCCTCGTGATCGGCCGGGTGCTGGCCGCGCGCACGCCCAGCGCGGACGGCGGCCCGCTGAGCTACTTCCGCGGCCGGTACCGGTACCTGAGCTGATCCCCGGGGCCGGCACCCGGCTTCCCCGGCCCTCTCGGCCCGCGGCTCAGTCCCAGCCCGTCGCGCGGCCGCGCTTGACGTCGCCGCGGCGCTTCTTGGCCTGCAGGCGGCGCTCGTTGACGCCGCGGGGTATGCGGGTGGGGCGGCGGGCCTTGGGCGGCGGCGCGGTCGCCTGCGCGAGCAGCGAGGCCAGCCGGGCCGCCGCGGTCTCGCGGTTGCGCCACTGCGAGCGGTGCTCGGAGGACCGTACGGTCAGCACGCCGTCGTGCAGCCGGCCGGCCAGCCGCTCCAGCGCGCGCTCCTTCCACACCGGCGGCAGCGCCCGCGTGGCCGCCAGGTCGAACCGCAGCTCCACCTGGCTGTCGCTGGTGTTGACGTGCTGTCCGCCGGGCCCGGAGGACCGCGAGAAACGCCACACCAGCTCGGTCTCCGGCAGGGAGACCGAGCCGCGGATGGGGAGTGCTCCGGACATGCCCCCATGATCCCGCCCGCACATGCGTACGTCACGGGGATTTCGTCCCGTGGAGGAACCATGACGGGGGCCCTCCGCGTATGGACGGATGACGGTAGTTTCGTCGGCGACACCTACGACCACAAAAGGGGACTTCCCATGGCGGTAAGCCTGACCAAGGGCGGCAACGTCTCGCTGAGCAAGGAGGCGCCCGGCCTGACGGCCGTGACCGTCGGCCTGGGCTGGGACGTCCGCACCACCACCGGTACGGACTTCGACCTCGACGCGAGCGCCATCGCGGTCAACGCGACGGGCAAGGTCTACTCGGACGGCCACTTCGTCTTCTTCAACAACAAGCAGAGCCCCGACCAGACCATCGTCCACACCGGCGACAACCGCACCGGCGAGGGCGAGGGCGACGACGAGCAGATCAACGTCAACCTCGCCGCCCTGCCCGCCGACGTGGACAAGATCGTCTTCCCCGTCTCGATCTACGACGCCGAGGCCCGCAGCCAGAACTTCGGCCAGGTGCGCAACGCGTACATCCGCATCATCAACCAGGCCGGCGGCGCCGAGATCGCCCGCTACGACCTGAGCGAGGACGCGGCGACCGAGACCGCGATGGTCTTCGGCGAGCTGTACCGCAACGGCGCGGAGTGGAAGTTCCGCGCGGTCGGCCAGGGCTACGCCTCCGGCCTGGTCGGCATCGCCACCGACTTCGGCGTCAACCTCTGAGACTCCCGGCACGCCGGCCCGCCGCCGGCAGGCCGGTACGCCGGCCGGTCGGTACGCCGGCCGGCCGGTACGCCGGTCCGCACCGCGGCCGCCGTGCCCCCGCGCGCACAAGCCGGGGGGTACGGCGGCCGCGCCGGCCCTCTGACACCATCGGCCGGGTGATCGACCTCGGATACGCCCTGTCCCGCCGCTTCCCCGACCCGCCGCAGACCGACTACCGGACCGCGGACGTCGCGGCACTGCGGCGCGACCTGTTCTGCGGCGACGTCTACCTCGCCGAGGGCGAGCGCGAACTGTCCACCGCGTGGGGCTGGGTGCCGGTGCTGGACTTCGCCTGGGCGCTGTGCGCGATCGTCGAGGACCTCGACCGCGACCCCGCGGGCGGCCGGGCCGCGCGGCCGCAGCGCGCGGAGTTCGACTTCACCGAGTCCACCGACCGGCTGCGCTTCGTCCGCCGCTTCGGCCACGTCGAGGTGACCGCGGACTGGACGCCGGACGAGCCCCCGCTGGTGCTGAGCCATGCCGGGCTGCGCCGCGAGGCCCGCGACTTCCTGCACGACCTGGTCGCCGACCTGGCCGACCTGCACGAGGACCTGGCCGACAACCCGGCGGTGTGGGGGCTGCTGGCCCGCTACCCCCGGCTGTGAGCGCGGACGGCGCGGGGCCGCCCGCCGCCTGTTCGCTCTGGGCGAACACAGAACCCGGCCGGTCTCCGGATTTGGGAACTGCTTTACTCGCGTCACGAGTTAAACGACCGGACACGACCCGTACCGACCCCCGGTACCGGCACCCCGTACCGAACCCGTACCGACCCCGTACCGACCGTACGCATGGCCCGAGGAGAGACCGACATGGCGCTGTGGGACCGCTTCAAGGAGTCCGCCCAGAGCATGCAGACCCAGCTGACCGCGAAGAAGAACGACCTGAAGAGCGGGGCCTTCCGGGACGCCAGCATGGCCATGTGCGCGCTGGTCTCCGCCGCCGACGGCTCGGTCGACCCGTCCGAGCGGCAGCGCGTGGCCTCCCTCATCGCGAGCAACGACGTGCTGCAGAACTTCCCGGCGACCGACCTCCAGCGCCGTTTCGACGACTACCTCACCAAGCTCACCTCGGACTTCGACTTCGGCAAGGTCGCCATCCTCCAGGAGATCGCCAAGGTGCAGAAGAAGCCCACCGAGGCGCGTGCGGTCATCCAGATCGGTATCGTCATCGGCGGTGCGGACGGCGTCTTCGACAAGTCCGAGCAGGCCGTGGTGCGCGAGGCGTGCTTCGCGGTGGGGCTGAACCCCGCGGAGTTCGACCTGTGAGCGCACGCACCCCGGCCGCACCGCACTGAAGCGAGCGGGAGCGTACGAGCGCGCGGGGGACGGGGGCCCGCGGGCCGGTGAGGTTCGGAGGGCCGCATGCCGGGCGACGACGAGTTGGCGCTGACGGTCTACCAGGCGCTGCGCGCCCACGGCTCCTTCGCGTCCGAGGCGGAGCTGGGCCGGGCCGCGGGCGTCGGCGCCGAGGAGGCCCGCCGCGGCCGGCTCCGGCTGGAGGACCTCGGCCTGCTCCAGCAGGGCGACGGCCTGCTGGAGCCGGTCGACCCGGAGACCGCGCTGCTGCGCACCATGACCGCGTACCAGACCAGCGCGGCCCAGCAGGCCAGCACGGCCGCCGCGCTCCAGCAGCTCACCGAGTCGCTGATGTCGGTCTACCGCCCGGCGGTCGCCGCCGAGGCCGCGCAGGTCGAGGTGGCGTACCTCACCGACCGGCGGCACAAGGACCGGACGATGACCGAGCTGGCCGGCACCTCGCGCCACCGGGTGGACTCCATGCACCCCGGCCCGATGCCGTCGCCGCCGGTCCTGGAGGACTCGCTGCGGCGGGACGCCCAGATGCGGGAGAGGCGGGTGCGGCTGCGCTCGATCTACCCGCTGTCGCTGCTGCAGAGCCCCCGCCACGTCGGCTACCTGGAGCGGCTGTCCGACCTCGGCGCCGAGGTGCGGCTGCTCGACCACGCCCCCTGCGACCTGGTGATCCACGACGGCGAGGCGGCCTGCGTGCCCAGCGACCCGGGCAGCCCCGGCGGCCCGATGCTGCTGGTCCGCGGCTCGGCCCTGATCCGCGTGCTGGTCGGCTTCTACGAGGACCTGTGGCTGCGCGCGGTCCCGTACGAGCAGGCGCACACGCAGGACGGCGCCTCGGTGGCGGCGCAGCTGACCATGCAGGAGCGGACGGTGGTCCGGCTGCTGGCCGGCGGGCTCAGCGACGACCAGATCGCCCGCAAGATGGGCGTGCACCGGCGCACGGTGCAGCGCGCGGTGGCCAAGCTGATGGAGCGCCTGCACGCCTCCAGCCGCTTCGAGGCGGGCCTGAAGCTGGCGCAGGACCCGGCGTACGCGGCGGCGCTGCGCGGACCGCGATCGCCCGGCGCGCTGACGAGCGGCCGGCAGTGACGCACCCGGCCGGCGGCGGCGCACGCGCCGGGCGGTGACCGCGCGCCGGTCTCGGAGCAGTGGGCGCCGCTCGTTCCCGTCCCCCCTCAGCCCGGGAACGAACGGCACCGATGGTGGGGGCAGGCGGGCCTTGCCGGCCCCCACCGTGCCGAACGACGCGTCCCCCCGGGTCGACCGGGCGAGCGTGCCCGTCGATGCGCCGTCCGGCCCCGGACGCGGCGACTCGGGGGAGCCGCGGCCGGGAGCACCTCGCGGTGCCGCGGCGCTCTCGGAAGGCGGGGAGTTCGCCGTGAGGGGCCGCTTCTGCATAGGTACCCGATGGAGGCACTGCGTGCCTAGCCGGTCACAGCGCGCCGAATTCCCTCTCGACCCCTCGAATACGTATCCGACCTGCGATTTTCGGCTACCGGGCGGCATGGTGTCCAAAAAGCGACACGTACCAATGTGGACAGCTCGCCGCTTGTCGCCCGGGAGAGCGCTTACTGCCGGACGGCGCCCCGCGGCCCCCGCCTCACGCCGGGGTGGTGAACCGCCAGCCGCGCGCCTTCAGTTGCGGCACCATGGCGTCCACCGCGTCCACGGTCTGGCTCCGGTCGCCGCCGCCGTCGTGCAGCAGCACCACCGCGCCGGGCGCGATCCCCTCGGTGAGGCGGCGCAGCAACTCCCCCGTGCCCGGCGGCTCCCAGTCCCGCACGGCGAGCCGCCAGCCGAGCGGGACCATGCCGAGGTCCGCCGCGACCTGCGGCGTGTGGCCCCAATTCCCGTACGGCGCGCGGAAGTAGGGAATGGGCACGCCCGGCGCGGCGGCGCGTACGGCGGCGGACGTCTCCTCCAGGTCGGCGCGGACGCGTGCCGCCGTCCAGTCGGTCATGTCGTCGTGGTGCATCCCGTGGTTGCCCAGCAGATGGCCGTCCTCGACGATCGCGCGGACGATCTGCGGATGGGCGAGCGCGTGCGCGCCCCACAGGCAGAACACCGCCGTGACCCGGTGCTTGCGCAGCACCGACAGCAGCCGCGGCGTGTGCACCGGGTGCGGGCCGTCGTCGAAGGTCAGCGCCGCGTACGAGCCGACCAGGCGGGTGGAGTCGACGACGGGGACGTGCCGGCGCGGCCGTGGCACGGCCGGTATCCCTGCGGGTGCGGTCACGACGGTGTTCTCCTCATCCGTTCGGCATCGGTTCAGCGTGGGTTCAGCTGGGTTGGCAGGTCAGGTCGAGGCTGGTCGGGGCGCTGCCCGAGCCGTTGACGACGTACCCGAAGGTGGTCGAGGCGCCCACTCCCACCTGCCCGTTGTACGGGGCGTTGTGCGCGGTGGTCTGGCTGCCGGACGAACCCTGCACACCGTTCCACAGGTTCACGATCGTCTGGCCCGACGGCTGCGACCACGCCACCGTCCACGCCGACAACGGCACCGAACCCGAGTCCGTCACCGACACCTCGGCCTGATAACCACCCGACCACGCACTCACCAACCGATACGACGCCGTGCACGCCGCACCCGACGTCCCACCCGACGTCGACCCCGCCGACGAACCCGAGCTCGTACCACTCGACGTCCCCGAAGTCGTACCCGAGGTCGTCCCGCTCGACGTACCACTGGACGTACCCGACGACGTACCACTCGACGTGCCCGAGGTCGTCCCCGACGACGTGCCGCCGTTCGTCCCGCCCGAGGAGCCGTTGAGGCCGAAGAAGGCGATGGCCTGCGCGGCCATGCCGCTGGTGGGCAGCGCGTGGCCGACGCCCTGGATGCTGATGCCCTCGACCGGGGCGTGCACGTCCGCGGAGCCGTAGCGCGTGCGGGTCCAGGTCGACTGCGGGTGGTCGGTGAGGACCGGCGTCTGGCTGACGCCCAGCACGTCGGTCCACTGCTTGATCTCCTCGCCGAAGTTGGCGTAGTTGAGCGTGGTGTCCGCGGTGCCGTGCCACAGCTGCATGCGCGGGCGCGGGCCGGTGTAGCCGGGGTCGGCGCCGCGGACCAGGTCGCCCCACTGCTGCGGGGTCTTGCTGATCTGGCCGTTGGCGCAGGCGGTGTTCCACGAGGACCCGTCGGTGGTGGCGAAGCAGCCGAACGGCACGCCCATGAACGCCGCGCCGGCCTTGAAGACGTCGGGGTAGTCGCCGAGCAGGACGTTCGTCATCATGCCGCCGGACGACGCGCCGGTGACGTAGACCCGGTCGGGGTCGCCGCCGTAGTGCTGCTCGGTGTATGTGACCATCGACATGATGCCGACCGGGTCGCTGCCGCCGCCGCGCTTGAGCGCCTGCGGCGAGGAGACGTCGAAGCAGCTGCCGTCGCGGGTCGCCGAGGGATAGACGACGATGAAGCCGTACTGGTCGGCGAGCGAGGCGAACTCGGTGCCGGAGTAGAAGGCCGGGCCCGAGCCGGTGCAGTAGTGGACGGCCACCAGGATCGCCGGGTGGGCCGGCGCGCTGTTCGGCACGTACACGTACATGCGCAGGTTGCTGGGGTTGGCGCCGAAGCCGGTGACCTCGGTGAGCGAGGCGGCGTGCGCGGTGCCGGCCGAGCCGGCCGCGACGAGGAGCGCGGCGAGCAGCGGCGCGATCCCGGTGAGCAGGGCGACGAGCAGCCGCCGCAGTCCTCGGGGGCCGTGCCGGCCGCTGGGTGCGGTCATGGCGGTGGTGTCCTTTCCGCGGTTCCGCCGTCCCGGGCCGGGACTCCCCTCCCGGCCCGGAGCGGTCAGATGTGGGGGGATGTGCGGGCCGACCGGCCCGCACGGCCGATCGAAATTTTTCGACACCTTTACGAATGTTTCGGGAAACCGTAGGCCCAGGATTGCGCTGCGTCAAGGCATTTGACCCTGCGGTGAGTGCCCCGACCGCTGGTACGGACCTGCCGTCACAGCCGTCCCGCGGGCCGCACGGCCTCCCTCGCGCGGCGCTGTCCTGCGGGAACGCCCCAGCAGCCGGTGGCAGGGAAGGCGACCGGCCGTCGCCGGGCAGTTTTCTCTGAGTTTTCGGAAACACGCCGTTGACGTTCGGGGTCAGCGGGGCCACACTCGTCTGCGATCGTCCCCCGGCCGCGCCGCGTCCGGCGCCCCCACGCGCCGTCCTCGGCCCACTCCCCGGCCGGCGGCACCCGCGCGAATGGTCCCCCCACCACGATCGGCCGCCGCGCCCGCGGCGGCCGGTCCGAACCAGGAGACGAGGTCGGAAGTTGTTCCCAGTAACCCCCCACGGACGTGGCGTGCCCAAACGCGGGCGCACCGCCGTGCGCATGGCGCTTGCCGCGGTGACGGCGGGCGCGGTGGCCGGTGTGGGCCTCGCGGTCTCGGCCGGCACCGCCCACGCGGCCACCACGCTCGGCGCCTCGGCGGCGGCCTCCGGCCGCTACTTCGGCACCGCGGTGGCCCTCAGCCACCTCGGCGAGGCGCAGTACGCGTCCACGCTGGACACCGAGTTCAACGCGGTGACGCCCGAGAACGAGATGAAGTGGGACGCCACCGAGCCCAACCGCGGCCAGTTCACCTTCTCGTCGGCCGACCAGATCGTCTCGCACGCCCAGGCGCACGGGATGAAGATCCGCGGCCACACGCTGGTGTGGTACCAGCAACTGCCCAACTGGGTCAGCGGGTTGTCGGCGTCGGACCTGCAGACCGCGATGGACAACCACATCACCAACCTGGTCACCCACTACAAGGGCAAGATCTACGCCTGGGACGTGGTCAACGAGGCGTTCCAGGACGGCGGGAGCGGCGCCCGGCGCAGCTCGCCCTTCCAGGACAAGCTCGGCGACGGCTACATCGAGCACGCCTTCCGCACCGCGCACTCCGCCGACCCCGACGCCAAGCTCTGCTACAACGACTACAACATCGACGGCATCAACGCGAAGAGCAACGCCGTCTACAACATGGTCAAGGACTTCAAGTCGCGCGGCGTCCCGATCGACTGCGTCGGCTTCCAGGGCCACTTCAACAGCCAGTCCCCGGTCACCTCGGACTACCAGCAGAACCTCCAGCGGTTCGCCGACCTCGGCGTGGACGTCCAGATCACCGAGCTGGACATCGCCGGCTCCGGCTCCGCGCAGGCCGACAGCTACGCCAAGGTGGTCAACGCGTGCCTGGCGGTGAGCCGTTGCACCGGCATCACGGTCTGGGGCATCACCGACAAGTACTCGTGGCGCAGCAGCGACACCCCGCTGCTCTTCGACGGCAACTACAACAAGAAGCAGGCGTACACCGCCGTGCTGAACGCGCTGAACAGCGCGCCGGGCGGGACGAACGGCGGCACGTCGTCGGGGACGACCTCGGGCACGTCGAGCGGCACGTCGTCCGGGACGACCTCGGGCACGTCGAGCGGCACGTCCAGTGGTACGTCGAGCGGGACGACCTCGGGTACGTCGTCGGGGACGTCGAGTGGTACGACCTCTGGTACGTCGTCGGGTACGAGCTCGGGTTCGTCGGCGGGGTCGACGTCGGGTGGGACGTCGGGTGCGGCGTGCACGGCGTCGTATCGGTTGGTGAGTGCGTGGTCGGGTGGTTATCAGGCCGAGGTGTCGGTGACGGACTCGGGTTCGGTGCCGTTGTCGGCGTGGACGGTGGCGTGGTCGCAGCCGTCGGGCCAGACGATCGTGAACCTGTGGAACGGTGTGCAGGGTTCGTCCGGCAGCCAGACCACCGCGCACAACGCCCCGTACAACGGGCAGGTGGGAGTGGGCGCCTCGACCACCTTCGGGTACGTCGTCAACGGCTCGGGCAGCGCCCCGACCAGCCTCGACCTGACCTGCCAACCCAGCTGAACCCACACCTGGTTCGGCTCCCGTGAACGGGGGCGGCGCGGCAGGGGGATCGCCGCGTCGCCCCCTCCCGTGCGTCCGGCGGCGCACCGGCCGGCCCGCGTGTCCACCGCGCGGGCCGGTCGGCACGTCGTCCGTTCCGCGCGCCGGCTCGGTCAGCGCGCCGCCTCGGTCAGCAGGACCGCTCGGCCAGCGCGACCGATCGCTCAGCGCGCCGGCTCGGTCGCGGGTGCCGTCCAACTCCCCAGCAGTTCCAGGGCGCGTTCGCTGGGCGAGCCCGGCTCGACGGTGTAGACGCACAGCGACTGGTCGGCGTCGCCGGGCAGTTGCAGCGACTCGTACGCGAAGTGCAGCTCGCCGACGAGCGGATGGTGGTACGTCTTCGCGCCGTGGGTGCGGCGCAGCACCCGGTGGTCGTTCCACCACTCGGTGAACCGCGGGCAGCGCAAGGTGAGTTCGCCGACCAGATCGGCCAGCCGCGGATCGTCGGGGAAGCGCCCGGCGTCCAGCCGCAGCATCGCGACGGTCTCCGCCGCGATCTGCTCCCAGTCGCCGGTGCGCTCCTGCGCCTCCGGGTCGAGGAGGTAGTAGCGGGCGAGGTTGCGCCGGGTGGCGGGCAGCGCATCGAAGTCGGTGAGGACGGCGCGGGCCAGCCGGTTGGCCGCCAGCACGTCGGTGCGGCGGCCGATGACGAACGCCGGCACGTGGTCCAGCGTCCGCAGCAGCCGGTAGAGCCCGGGGCGTACCCGCTGCGGGGCGACCGGGCCGGTCCTGCGCGTGGCCCCGGGCCTGGCCAGCAGGTCGGCGAGGTGCTCGCGCTCGGCGGCGTCCAGCCGTAGCGCCCGGGCGAGCGCCTCGACCACCTCGGGCGACGGGTTCCCCGCCCGGCCCTGCTCCAGCCGCGTGTAGTACTCGGTGCTGACGCCGGCCAGCCGCGCGGCCTCCTCGCGCCGCAGCCCCGGCACCCGCCGCGCCCGCCCGTCGCCGGGCAGCCCCGCCTGGTCCGGGGTGATCCGCGCGCGCCTGCCGCGCAGGAAGCCGGAAATCTCCCGCGCGCGGGCGGCAGCCGGGTCGGCGGGGCGACCGTCCGCACCGCCTGCGGAACCGGCTGCCGGACCGCTTGCTGTACCGCCTGCGGCACCATCCACCGGACCGCTTGCCGGACCGTTTGCCGGGCCGCCTGCGGCACCATCCACCGGACCGCCTGCCGGACCACCTGCGGCACCACCCACCCGACCGCTTGCCGGACCACCCACCGGACCGCCTGCCGGAGGCGTCGCCGGGCGCGCGCGATCCGCGCCGGCCCCGTGGTCCGCGCCGACCCCGCGGTCCGCACCGGCCCCGCGATCCGCGCCTGCCCCGCGGCCCGTGCCGTCCTCCTGCCGCGTGACGTCCCTGCTGTCCATGCCGTCCATGCCTCCAGTCTGGCGCGGGCCGGCGCGGTGCGGTGGGCGCTGCCTGGTCCTGCCGGTACCTGCTTCGGCAGGGTCAGCTCGGGCGTCCCGCGGCGGCGGGCGCGGTGGTGTGCTGGTTGCAGGGGCGCGGCGGCCACGGCGCCGCCCCGCTCCCGCCCCGGTCCCGGCCCGCCCCGGGCCGGGGGCGGGCCTCCGCCCGGGTTCGGGCGTCGGCCCGTGCCCGGACCCAGGACCCCGTGCCCCGGGGCCACATCGCAAACCCCATCCGTACGACCCGTGAAAGGCGCACTCCCGCATGACCACGCACAGCAACCTCCCCAGCACTCCTGGCGACCGCGAGGCGCAGGGCCCCGCGCCGACTCCTGGCTCGACCGCCGCCGCGCCGGCCGCGCCCGCGTCTGTCGGCGCCTCCCCCGCCCCCGCCGGCGGCGACCGCCCGCTGCGCGGCCGCGTCGCCGTGATCACCGGCGCGTCCAGCGGCATCGGCGCGGCGACCGCCGCGCACCTGGCCGGCCTCGGCGCCTCGGTCGCGGTGCTCGCCCGCCGCACCGACCGGCTCGCCGAGCTGGTCGCGCGGGTCACCGCCGAGGGCGGCACCGCGCTCGCCGTCACGGCCGACGTCACCGAAGCCGCCGCCATGACCGCCGCGGCCGACCGGATCGCCCGCGAACTCGGCCCGGCCGACCTGCTGTTCAACAACGCGGGCGTCATGCTGCCCGCGCCGGTCGAGGAGCTGCGCACCGACCAGTGGCAGCACCAGATCGACCTGAACATCGGCGGCCTGATGAACGCCGTCGCCGCCTTCACCCCGCAACTGGTGGCACGGGCCGCCGCGACCGGCGTCGCCGACCTGGTCAACACCTCGTCCATCGCCGCACAGAACCTCTACCCGAACTTCGCGGTCTACGCGGGCACGAAGGCGTACGTCACACACCTCTCGCGGCACCTGCGCGCCGAGCTTGGCCCGCGGAACGTCCGGGTCGCGGCGATCGAACCGGGCATCGTGGGCACGGAGTTGCAGGGCCACGTGACCGACCAGGGCGCGCGCGACTGGCTCGACGGCTCCCGCGCGGCCATCGAGTGGCTGGACCCGCAGGACGTGGCGCGCGCGGTCGGCTTCCTCGCGACGCTGCCGCCGCGGGCCAACGTCCAGCAGCTGACGCTGATGCCCACCGGCCAACTCAGCTGATCCGCATGAAAGTTCGCGCCGGATCGCATCCGTAGCGGCAGCTCCGCGCCCTCCTCAGTGGACTGGACCAATGAGGAGGGCCGCAACCCCTTTACGGACAGGTGCGGTTCATGCGTCACTCATGACACGTACACAACAACCTGATGGTCTTGCACAGCGCCGCGCGCACGCAGAGTCTACGCGAGTAGAAGCGCCGGTCGAAGAGCACCACCCGGTTCGGCACCCCCTGACCACCCCCACCCACCGATGTGCCAGGAGGAAAAGCCTTGTTCACCCCCGACCGCACCTCCCGCCCCCGCACCGCGCGCCGCAGGCTCACCGCGGCCGCCGCCGTGATCGGCCTGAGCACGGCGCTGGCCGCGGCGCTGTCGGCCGGCACGGCCTCCGCCGCGTCGCCGGCTGCCGCGTCCGCCGCCGCGTCCGCCGCCTCGTCCGCGTCGACGGCGTCCGCCGTGAAGGGCGCGAACAGCCCGATCCCGTTCGGCGACGGCTACATGGGCGCCGGCTATCTCCAGGACAGCAAGAGCTTCGCGCCGGACACCCGGCAGCTCCGGCTGGACGCCCCCGGCATCGTCTCGCCCGACGCGACCTACCCGGCCGGCATCGACGTCTCCCACTACCAGGGCTCGATCAACTGGTCGTCGGTGAAGTCCGCGGGCATCCAGTTCGCGTACATCAAGGCCACCGAGGGCACCACGTACAAGGACCCGAACTTCAACGCGAACTACCTCAACGCGTACAACGCCAGGGTGATCCGCGGCGCCTACCACTTCGGCCGCCCGGACCTGTCCAGCGGCGCGGCGCAGGCCACGTACTTCGCGAGCAGCGGCGGCGCCTGGTCGGCGGACAACCTGACGCTGCCCGGCATGCTGGACCTCGAAGGCGGCTGCTACGGCAAGTCGGCCTCGGCGATGCAGTCGTGGATCCTGGACTTCTACACCACCTACAAGGCGAAGACCAGCCGCGACGTCGTGATCTACACCAGCGCGAGCTGGTGGAACTCCTGCACCGGCGGCTGGGGCGGCATGTCCACGCGCAGCCCGCTGTTCGTCGCGCACTGGACCACCGCGGCGAGCCCGACCATCCCGAGCGGCTTCCCGTTCTGGACGTTCTGGCAGTACACCGACTCCGGTTCGGTGAGCGGCATTTCGGGCGCGGTGGACCGCGACCGCTTCAGCGGCGGCACGGACCGGCTGCTGGCGCTGGCCAACAACACGCCCTGACGCGGGAGTCGACCGCGCGTCCCGTCACATCGCCGCCCGCGGGCCTTCGCGCCCGCGGGCGGTACGGCGTGCCCGGGCCCGGGTCGGTCGGTACGGCGGTCGCCGCGGCACGGCGTGGGCGGGCCCGGGTCCGTACAACGGGCGGTTGTGCGCCGCCGGCCGTCCGGTTGTTTGCCCCGGGCGGCGGCCTCTCGCTTGGATACTGGTCGGACCGGCTCGGCGCTGGTCGGACCGGCCGGGATCGGCCGGGCGGGTCGGGATCGGCCGGGCGGGTCGGCGGTGCGGGACGGCGAGGGGCGCGTGGAGATGGCGGGCAGGCGGGCGCTGGGGCGGCGGTTCGGGTGGCTGTGGGGGGCCTTCGCGGTCAGCTCGTACGGCACCTGGCTGGGGTTCGGCGCGTTCCCGCTGATCGCGATCACGGTGCTGCACTGCGGGCCGACGCGGGTGGCGGCGCTGGCGGCGGCCGGGCGGCTGGCGGGCGCGGTGCTCGCGGTGCCGCTGGGCCCGTGGGTGGAGTTCCGGCGCAAGCGGCCGGTCATGGTGGCGACGGACCTGGTCCGTTGTGCCGCGCTGGCCAGCGTGCCGGTCGCGTACGGATGCGGCGCCCTGTCCTACGCCCAACTCCTCGCCGTGTCCGTGATCACCGCCGCGGCGGACATCGCGTTCCGGTCCGCGAGCGGCGCGTATCTGAAGACGCTGCTGCCGCGGGAGGACCTGCTGGTCGCCAACGCCCGCTTCGAGTCGACGACATGGACGTCCTCGGTGGTCGGGCCGCCGCTGGGCGGGGCGGCGATCGCGCTGTTCGGGCCGGTGACGACGGTGGTCGCGGACGCGGTCAGCTATCTGCTGTCGGCGCTGGGCATCGGCGCGATCGGCGGCGGCGAGCCGCGGCCGGAGCGGACCGGGGCGGCGCGGTCGCGCGCCCGCGACCTGCTCGAAGGCTGGCGGCACATCCTCGGCCACCCGGTGCTGCGTCCGCTGTTCCTCAACGCCCTCGTGGTCAACGGCCTGATCATGGCGTCCCAGCCGCTGCTCGCCGTCCTGCTGCTCGGCCGGCTGGGCTTCGCGCCCTGGCAGTACGGCCTGGTGTTCGCCGCGCCCTGCGTCGGCGGCCTGATCGGCTCGCGGATGGCCCGTGGGCTGGTCGAACGCCACGGCCGCGATCGGGTGCTGCGCGCGGTGGGCGCGCTGCGGGCGTGCTGGCCGGTCGGGTTGGCGTTCGTCGGGCGGGGCGTGCCGGGGATGGCGCTGATCATCGTGCTGCAGTTCGCGCTGGTGCTGTTCTCCGGGATCTACAACCCGGTGCTGGCGACCTGCAGGCTCGACCACACCGACCCCGGCCGGGTCGCGCGGATGCTGTCGGCGTGGTCGGTCAGCACCAGCACGGCGATCGCGGCGATGACGGCCGCGTGGGGCGTACTGGCCGCGCTCACCACCCCCCGCACGGCGATCGCGGCGGCCGGAGTCCTCCTCCTGGCCACCCCTCTCCTCCTCCCCCGCCGCACCACCCCCAGCCCCCCGGCCCCACCGGCCCGCCTCGCCGACCTGGTCGGCTGACGCGCCGCCCGGTCGGACGTACCGCCCCGACACGCGCGAGACGCCCCGGCGAGCCCCGGCGCGCCCGGCGCGCGGTCAGGCGTACGGGAGCAGCGGCGCCGAGTCCAGATCGAAGTCGAAGGGCTCGGGGATGCGCAGGACTTCGCCGAAGTCGGCATCCTCCCTGCGGTGGTACCTGCTGCCGTCCGGACGGCTGAAGAGGGTGACCGTCTTGAGCCGGGCGTCGACCACGAGGTACAGCGGGATGCGCATCACGGGGTAGTCCCTGACCTTGCCGACCCAGTCGTTCTCCGGGTTGGAGGGTGAGACCAACTCGACGGCGATGGCTGCCACTTCGGCCGGCACCTGGTTGTCGGTGGTTTCCAGGACGGCGGCCGGGAGGTAGGTCAGGTCGGGGTTTCGGCTCTTGCCGACCCCGGGTGAGACGAGATCGGTGTTCTCGCTCGGCAGCAGATCGCCGGGGGCGTGGGCGTCGAACTGGCGCCGGACCACCAGGAGATTCCGCTGGTGGATGCCGGAGGGGCTGACCATCATCACGATGGCGTCGCCGGAGATCTCGGCCTTGAACCCCTCCGGGAGGGCTTTGCGAGCCTCCTCCAGGAGGGCGAAGTGCTCCGGGTCCATGCTGCTGCGCCTTCCGGTGAGCCTTTCCCTCCACGATACCCGCGCCTCGGGTGTCGGCTTCCGGGGCAGGACCCGGGACTCTTGACTTTCCTGGAGGGAAAGTGGGACGCTCACTTTCCGATGAGGAAAGTAGGGGGAACCATGGAGCACATCGCCCAGGAGGAGGCGCGCGGCGCGCTCGCCGCGGTGGAGCGGGCGCGGCGGCAGGTGGCGGAGGAGGTCGGGCTGCCGCGGGGGTACTGGTGGGCCATGGCGGCCGGCTGGCTGCTGCTCGGGGTGCTCGGCAGCGTCGCGCCCGCCTGGCTGGCCGGGACCGCGACCGCGGTCTTCGGCGCGGGGCACGGCGTGGCCGCCTCACGGTTGCTCGACGGCCGCCGCCGCACCCGCGGACTGCGGGTCAGCAGGGCGGTCGCCGGCGCGCGCGTCCCGCTGGTCGTGGTCGGCATGCTGCTCGCGCTGATCGGCCTCACCGTCCTCGCCGCCCTCGGCCTCGACGCGGACGGCGCCGACCACGCCTCGCTCTGGGCGGCGGCGCTGGTCGCGGCGGTCGTCGGGTTCGGCGGCCCCGAGATGCTGCGCGTGCTGCGCCGCTGGGCGCACGCATGACGCCGCCGACGCCGCCCGTGGCGCCCGCGCCGCGGTTCGACGAGCTGATCCACCCCAGCACCCGGCTGACCCTGGTCGCCACGCTCGCGGCGGCGGACTGGGCCGAGTTCGGGTACCTCAAGGAACGCCTCGGCCTGTCCGACTCCGCCCTGTCCAAGCAGCTCACCACCCTGGAGGACGCGGGCTACATCACCACCGAACGCCGCCTCGCCGGCGCCCGCAGAAAGCTCCGCGCCCGCCTCACCCCCACCGGCCGCACCGCCTTCGCGTCCCACGTCGCGGCCCTCCAGGAGATCGTCGCGACCGCGACGCAGACACCCGCGGACCCGGCGGCCGAGCCCGCGTCCGCGCAGGAGCGTCAACAGAGCTAGACGCGAGGGGCGTTCATCCCCGCGCGAGGCGGAGAACGGGAAGGCGGGAACAGCGTGACGCAGCGGCCCCCTGGAAGCGGCGGACCCGAATCCCTGTGGCGCAGACGGGACTTCGTCCTGCTGTGGTCCGGCCAGGTCCTGTCGACGCTGGGCACGCGGATGTCGTCGGTCGCGGTGCCGCTGGTCGTGCTGGCCACGACGGGCTCCGCCGGGAAGGCGGGCGTCGCGGGGTTCGCCGCCACGCTGCCCTACCTGCTGTTCTACCTGCCGGCCGGCGCACTGCTCGACCGCTGGGACCGGCGGCGGGTGATGCTGTGGTGCGAGGCCGTCCGCGTCGTCGGTCGTGGTCGTCGGCCACCAGTACAAGGTGATCCCCGGCCACCTGCTTGCGCGGGTCAAGAGCGTGGTGCTCCTGGTCAGTTGGGGGGCGATCCCGTTCGGCTCGCTGCTGGCCGGCGGCCTCCTGGGCGCCTTCGCCCCGGCCGCCGCGGTGGCCGCCCTGACCGCCCTGACCCTCCTGGTCGCCCTGGTCGCGACGGCCAGCCCGGCCGTCCGCAAGTCCCCTGCTCTCACAGGAGTCTGACGGCTCCTCAGCCGCCTGCGGCTACGCTCGTCGGCGTGTGCGCAGACATCATGGTGGCCGAGGACGACACGAAGCAGGCCGAACTCGTGCGCCGGTACCTGGAGAACGAGGGGCACGCGGTCACCGTCGTCGCGGACGGCCGCGCCGCTCTCGACGCGGTACGCCGCCGGGAGCCCGACCTGCTGCTGCTCGATGTGATGATGCCCAGGGCCAACGGGCTCGACGTCGTGCGCATCCTGCGCGCCGAGCACCGCGAGGTCCCGGTGCTGATCCTCACCGCCCGCAGCACCGAGGACGACCTGCTGCTCGGCCTCGACCTCGGCGCCGACGACTACGTCACCAAGCCGTTCAGTCCGCGCGAGCTGATGGCCAGGGTCCGTACGCTGCTGCGCCGCCGCCGCGGTCCGGCCGGCGGCGCGGGCCCCGGAGCCGGAGCCGCGGCCGTGCGGGACGAGGCGCTGTCGGTGGGCGCGCTGAGGGTCGACCCGGTCCGGCACGAGGTCTCGGTGGACGGGACGCCGGTCGACTGCACCCCGGGCGAGTTCCGCATCCTGGCCGCCATGGCGGCCGAGCCCGACCGGGTCTTCACCCGGCAGCGCCTGCTGGAGGAGCTGCACGGCTTCGAGAAGTACATCAGCGACCGCAGCGTGGACGTGCACATCATGCACCTGCGCAAGAAGATCGAGCCCACGCCGCGGCGGCCGGTCCGGCTGCTCACCGTGTTCGGCGTCGGCTACAAACTGACCGACCCCGCCAGGAACGCCCCCCATGCGCCGGCGTGACCCGCGGGCCCGGCCGCCGCTGCGCAAGAGCCTGCTCGGCCGGCTGCTGACCGTCTCGGCGCTGGTGGCCTCGTGCTCGGTCGCCGCCACCGCCTGGCTCGCGGTGCAGACGACCTCCGGCGCGATCCGCCAGGAACAGGGCCAGAACCTCAGCGCCGACGCCGAGATCTACAACGTCCTCATGCAGTACGCCGCCACCCACCCCGACTGGAGCGGCGTCGACGACACCGTACGCAAGCTCGCCCAGCACTCCGGCCGCCGGATCGCGCTGACCACCGAGGACCGCCGTACCCTCTTCGACTCGGCCGCCGACCGGTCGACCGGCCCGGCCGCGAACCCGTTGCCCGCACAGTCCTCCGCCGTCGTCGACCCGCTGTCCGTCGACACCGCGCTGGTGCCCGACGCCGCCTCGGCCGGAGCCGACCGCGTCGATCCACGCGCCGTCGGCCCGTTCCTGCTCCCGGCCGGCGAACGCGCCGAGCTGCGCCGGGCCGCCGACCGGAGCGTGAAGTGCCTGGGCGCACTGGGCATCGCGGCGAACATCGTGCAGAGCGCCAGCGGCAGGCCCCGGGTCCAGTTCGTCGGCGACCCCGCCGACAGCTCCATGGAGGACAAGTGCCGGACTCCTGAGACGGACGCCCCCACCGCGACCGAGCGGCGGGCCCTGGCCGCCCTCGACCAACTGGCCGACGCCTGCCTGAAACGCCAGGGCCGTACCGGCGTGAGACTCAAGCTCAACCCAGACCTGTCCTGGGACCGCGGACACGGGCAGGCGGCCGACGACCCCGCGTCGACCGCCCTGGCCGAGGCCGAGGTCAAGGCCGGCAAGTGGACCGAGGCCACCGCCGACAAGTGGGCCGAGGCCAAGAAGCGGGCGGCGGCGCAGAGCGCGGCGGACGCCAGGTCGGCCAAGGAGAAGGCGGGCGCGGAGGTCGGGCCGATCACCGACTCCGTGCCCGAGGTCCGCAGCAGCGGGGACGACCGGGCCATCGCGTCGTGCGTCGACAGCGCCCGCCGCGAACAGCTCACCGCCTACGTCGCGGCGCCCGCGCTGCTGTTCATCGACTCCCCCGCCGCGGTCAGCGTGCCCGGATTCGACCTCTCGCCGTCCAACACCGCCCGCATCGCCGGCGTCACCGCGCTCGTCCTGCTGCTCACCGTCGGCGCCTCGGTGATCGCCGGGGTCCGGCTCGTCCGCCCGCTGCGGGCCCTCACCGGCGCCGCCCAGCGGATGCGGGACGGCCTGGACTCCGAGCCCGTACCGGTCGGCGCCGACAACGAGATCGGACGTCTGACCGCGACCTTCAACGACATGGCGCTGCACCGCTCCCGCCTGGAGGAGCAGCGCAAGGTGATGGTCAGCGACGTCGCCCACGAGCTGCGCACGCCGCTGAGCAACATCCGCGGCTGGCTGGAGGCGGCCCAGGACGGCCTGGCCGAGCCGGACCCGGCGTTCGTCGCGTCGCTGCTGGAGGAGGCGGTGCAGCTGCAGCACATCATCGACGACCTGCAGGACCTCGCGGCGGCCGACGCGGGCGCGCTGCGGCTGCACCGCGAGCCGGTGCGCATCGGCGAACTCCTCGGCCAGGTCGCTGCGGCGCACCAGGCGCGGGCCGAGGCCGCGGGCGTCACGCTCACGGTGCTGCGGCCGGCGCCCGGCGACCCCCGGCCGCCGCTGGTCGACGCCGATCCGGTCCGGCTGCGCCAGGCGGTGAGCAATCTGGTCTCCAACGCCGTGCGCCACACACCGCCCGGCGGAGCGGTGACGCTGCGGGCGTACGCCACGGGGTCGGAGGACGGGGGCGGGGGCGGGGGCGGGGGTGCGGGCGCGGGCGCGGGAGACGCGCGGACGGCGGACGGGGACGCGGGTGCAGGCGCGGACGGGGGCGCGGGGGACGCGCGAGCGGCGGACGGGGGCGGCGCACGTACGGCGGGCGGGGGCGCGGGCGCGTCGGTGGCCGTCGAGGTGGCCGACACCGGCAGCGGCATCCCCGCGGAGCACCTTCCGCACGTGTTCGACCGCTTCTGGCGGGCGGAGAAGTCGCGCAACCGGAGCACCGGCGGCAGCGGCCTGGGCCTGGCGATCGTGCTCAAGCTCGCCGAGGCCCACGGCGGCACGGCGAGCGTGGAGAGCGTGGTGGGCGAGGGCTCGGTGTTCACCGTACGGGTGCCGGTGGCCGGCGGGCCGCGGGAGGATGAGGAGCCGCCGAGCCGGCCGTGAGGGGCCTGATCCGGCCGTGAACGGGGCCGCGGACGCGGCGATGCGACCCGACGACCCCGCGACCTCGCGACCTCGCGACCCCGCGACCCGGCGACCCGGCGACCCGGCGCCCCCGCGCCCCCGCGACCCCGCGACCCCGCGACCCGGCGACCCGGCGACCCGGCGACCCGGCGATGATCAGATCACCATGACTTCCTGACAACTTCCTCATACGCGATTGCCAGGGTGGGGCCACGCCCGGACGTCCGGTGCCGCCCGGCACCCGGATACCACCTGCCGGGCCCGGAACTGGAGTCGTACATGTCCCGCCACCACCGCCTGCGCCTCGCCGTCCTGACCGCCGTCGCGGCCGGCACGGTGCTCCTCCCGGCGACCGCAGCCGTCGCCTCCGACACGACGCCGAGCACCTCGGCGTCCACGAAGTCCGCCGACCAGAAGGAAGCGGCCCGCAAGGCCGCGGAGCAGAAGGCCGAGGCCGCCAAGACCGACGACGGCGGCAAGGCGGCCAAGGACAAGGCCGCCGCGGCCGCGAAGGCCGCGAGGGACAAGGCCGGCAAGGTCGTCGAGGCCAAGAAGGTGATCCCGCGCGGCGCCGTCGCCGCGGGCGAGGAGCCCACCGCGAACGGCGGCAGCGGCAACGGCCCCGGCGTCCTCGCCGGCTCCGCGGCCGCCGCCCTCCTGCTCGCCGGCGGCGGCACCGTCGTCCTGCGCCGCCGCGCCGCGGCCCGGCACAACGGCTGACCCCGCCACCGCAAACCGCGGACGCGGTGCCGCCACCGGCCGCGGCACGTCCCGCCGGGGCGCCGCCGGCCACCGGGAGCCGCCGGCCACGGGGGAGCCGCCGCGCGTCGCCGGAACGGCCCGCCGCCGGGACCCACCCGCTGCCGGAACGGCCCGCCATCGGAAGCCGCCCCGGCCGCGGCACGCCCCGGAGGCGCCGCCACCCGCCGGGAGCCGCCGGCCACCGGGCGCCCCCGCGCGTCACCGGGTGCCGCCCATGGGAAGCCCCCGCCCCCTGCCGAGGCACCCGCCCGCCGCGGCGGCACCGCGTCCGCAACCCGTCCTGCTCTGGAGCCCGTTGTGTCCTTCGCCCAGCCTCCGGCGCGGCGCCCCCGCACCCGCACTCGCACCCGCACCCGGCCGGCCGCCGCACGCCTCGTCCCGGCGATCCGCGCCGTCCCCGCCGTCCCCGCCGTCTCCGCCGTCCGCGCGATCCCCGCCCTGTCCGCGGTCCTCGTCGCGACCGCGGCCCTCGCCGTACTCACCGGCTGCTCGTCCGCCGCCGGGACGGACGCGCCGCGGTCGGCGACGCCACCGCCCGCCGCCACCACAACCGCCACGACCACCACCCCCGCCGGCGCGAGCCGCCCCGTGGCCGCCGCCGCGCGCCCGCGGCCCGCGGCCCCGACCGAGGTCGCCATCCCCTCGCTCGGGATCTCCGCCCCGCTGATGACGCTGGGCCTCCAGGCCGACGGAACCGTCCAGGTCCCGCCGCCCGACCAGCGGGCGACCGCGGGCTGGTACACCGGCGGCGCGGTGCCGGGCGAGGCCGGAGCCGCGGTCATCATCGGCCACAACTCCACGCGATACGGCAAGGCGGTCTTCTACCGCCTGAAGGACATCGCCACGGGCGCGGACATCACCGTCACCAACGCCCGCGGCCAGGCGACGCACTTCACCGTCACGGCCGTGGACAGCGTCAGCAAGAAGTCCTTCCCGACCCAGAAGGTCTACGGCCCGACCAGCGCCCACGCCCTGCGCCTGATCACCTGCGACGGCGCGTTCGACGCCGCCGGCCACCCGGTGGACAACCTCATCGTCTACGCCACGCAGACCTGAGCCCGGCGCCGCCGCCTTCAGGTACTCGGCGGTTCGCCACTGCCGGGCGCGGCCACGTGGCGGGTGACGAACGCCGTCCAGAGGTCGGGCGCGTGGCGGGGGGTGTGGCCGTGGCGGCCCGTGAAGGCGTGGAGTTCCTTCTCGGCGCCGGCGAAGGCGTCGAAGAGGGCGAGTTGTCCGGCGCGCGGGAAGGTCTCGTCGTCCCACTGCAGATGGAAGAGGACCGGCGCGGTGATGCGGGAGGCGTCGCGCAGGGCGCGTTCCGGGGCGTGGAGCGCGGGGTCGAGGGCCGCGGCCTGCCGGAGGCCGAACTTCCCGAACACGGCACACCGCAGCGCCGGTCCGAGGGCCGCCGCGGTGGGCAGCCCGAAGCGGGTGCCCATCGACAGCCCGACGTACGCCAGCCGCGTGCCGTCGGCGATGCCGGCCTCTGCGAGAAGGCTGCTCGTGGCGATCCAGTCGCCGGCGATCCGGTCGAGCACCGCGCCGACGCCCTCGGCGACGATCAGCGCCTGGTACTCCCCCGGCGTGAGCGGCGACCGCACGCGTTCCCCGTGGTACGGCCCGTCGATCGCCACCGCGGCGCAGCCGGCCGAGGTGAACCGGGCGGCCAGCGACACGATCCGCTCGCTGAGCCGGTGCCCGCTGCCGCCGTGCCCCAGCAGAACCATGGGAACCGCCCCCGACCGACCCACCGGCGTCCACACGGTCCCGGGCACCACCGCGGCCCCCCGCCGCACGACGAACCCCCGCTCCACCGCACGCACACCGACCCGCCGCCCGTCCCCCCACATCACCTCAGCACCCACCCGCAGACCCCACCACACCCGCAACGCCGCGCCGACAGGTTGGGCGTACCCACCGATGGCGGCCGCGTAGCCCTTTCGGCAGCCTGCACTGGACACCGAACGCCTGCACATTGCCTGCATTGCTGCTAAAATGAATGCATGACCGCCATCACCATTCGGGACGTTCCCGACGACACCGTCAACGCCTTGAAGGTGCGCGCCGCACAGGCGGGCAAGTCCCTCCAGGCGTACGCCCTGGAACTCCTTTCCCGGGAGGCCGCCAAGCCCACTCTCGCGGAGATGGCGGCACGCCTCGAACGGGAAACCCGCACAGCGCTCAGCACGACCGACATCCTCGACGCCATCGAGGACGGACGTGAACGGCGTTGATCGTCATCGACTGCTCCAGCCTCGTGCACTTCCTCCTCGACCACGGCGCCACCGGGACCGCGATCCGCGAGCGCGTGGGTCGCGCGGATGCTCTCGCAGCACCGGGCCTGCTGGACTACGAGATCACCTCAGCCGTCCTCGGCCTGGCGCGCGGGCGACGCGGGGGCAAGCCGAAGATCACGGAGAAGGAAGCCGCCAAGGCGATCACCGACTACCAGGCCCTGGCACTCGACCTGCACCCGACGCTGGTCCTGTGGCAGCGGGTACGCGACCTCTCGCACAACCTCTCCGCCTACGACGCACACTACGTGGCCCTCGCCGAGAGCCTCGGCGTACCGCTCGTCACGAGCGACGCCAGAATCGCACGCAGCGGGGCGACCCACTGCGCCATCGAGACCTACGCGGCACCCAGCGCCTGATCCCTGCGCCCCGGGCCAGGCCAACGACCGGCGCACCGCCGGGCAAGCGAAGAGCCCCCTGTCGGGTTCGAACCGACGACCTACGCTTTACAAGCCCGAGAGCGATCATGTCGCCCGGTGCCGCAGAGTGCCGCCTCATGACGTTTCGCCTGATCAGCACTTATGGACGCTGCTGAGCCGTGCCACCCCGTGCTGCACAGTACACAGGCGTCTGTCCACCGTCTGTCCACCGGCGCAGCCGCTTTTCTCAGCCCGCGATGCGATCGGCCACCCAGCCCACCCGTCTGCCTCTAGACATGAGAGTCCCCAGCACGAGCTTGTCGAGACTCAACAATCCTTCTCAAGCCCGACATGGAGGCACCGGCCGCCTGACCAACACGAACAAATGAGCGAGCCAAGACCCACACGCCAGCTGTTCGAGAGCGTCCCCGAACGCGCGGGGAAGACGTCTGGAACGCCGCGCTCGGCGGCAAGGACAACGAAGCATCCCCGAGCGCGCAAGGAGGACGACGCCGCGGGCCTCGGGCTGGGCGTACCGCACGGAGCATCCCCGAGCGCGCGGGGAAGACACGGAGCCGGACCCGGCCGCGCCCTTCGGCCGCGGAGCATCCCCGAGCGCGCGGGGAAGACCGCAGCGCGGTCCCCCAGAACGGGACGCGCTGCGGAGCATCCCCGAGCGCGCGGGGAAGACCAGTGCGATGGATGATCATCAGCTCTTGAGAGCGGAGCATCCCCGAGCGCGCGGGGAAGACTCTTTTCGACCTGGGTCGTCGTGGCGGCTTTGCTTGTTCTTTAGCTGTCAAGGAGCGGCTCTGCCGACACAGGCTGGTCAGGCGATGGCTGCGACGGTGAGGAGGCCGGCGCCGAAGGCGCGGCCGCGGCCGATGCCGGTGAGGATAGCGGTGCGCAGGGCTGCGGGGTCGGTGATGGTGGCGATGCCGTCGTAGCGGGTGAGGGTGAGGCGTAGTCCGGGTTTGTGGTCTCGTGTGCCGGTGACGGGGGCGAGCTGGTAGGTGGCGAGGGTCTCGGGAGCGAGGCCGAGGGTCTCGGTGCGGTGGTTGAACCAGCGGGTGATCTCTTCTCCTTTGCAGGGGATGCGGTTCTTCAGCGGCATGCCGGTGATCTCGTCGGTGCCGGTGCGTACGGGGTTGGCGGCGAGGCGGTAGCGGACCCTCTGGCCTTGGGTGAGTCGTTCGAGGTGCCGATCGAGGGGGTGGGTGCGGGCGGTGCCGTAGGTGTCGGGGAGTGTGGACAGGTCGGGTTCCTGGGGGGTTTGGACCAGGAGGCGCAGGCCGTTGCGGAAGGTGTCGAGGCGCCAGAGGAGGCGGGCGTCGGCGGTGGCCGTTTCGGGGGGTGCCAGGCGGGCGGTGCGGTGGTGGAAGCCGCGTCCGCCGTTTTTCAGGTCGGCGCGTACTTCGCGTGCGCGTGTGTTGAGGCGGATCTCGGTGAGGTAGGCGAGAGCCATCGTGATCGGTCCTTCGGGGGCGTCCCCGGCCGGGCGGGGATAGCAGTCGGGTCAGGTGGTGTATCGGTAGTGGTGCAGGCGTTCGTACCGCGCGGGCGCGTCGTTGCCGACGCACAGGTCGGCCGGCAGGCTGATGGTGGTGCGGGCCAGGAACCTCTGGCCGAAGGCGCGACCGCCCCGTGGATCGTCGTGGACGGCGTGGGTGCCGGCGGTGTGGTTGTGGGGGACGGTGGTGATGACCTCGGCGGTGACGGTGTCCGCACGCGCGGGTTTTGCCCGGTCCACGGGGGCGGTGGCGAGGATGTCCTCGACGGTGCCGTGGTGGATGCCCAGGTTGTAGGGCGTGGCGGGTGGGCAGCTTTTCCGGCCGAGGTAGGGGGTGTAGACGGGGTGGTCCAGGGCTCCTTGGAGGGTGCGCAGGACGGGATCGGGGCCGGTGAGGGCGACGGTGAACGCGGCGTCGGCGCGGTAGGCGCGACGGGTGAGGAAGGCGCCGCGGCGTCGGCTGCCGTCGGCCGAAGGGACCACCTCCTCATCGGATTGGCCGCCGATGGTGTGGAAGTCCTCCATGAGGGTTCCCGGTCGGTCGATGCGGACGGCCAGGTCCAGTTCGGCCAGGTCGCCTGGAGCTGAACCGCGTGGGCGGCCCAGAGCGCAGGCGCAGAAACCGAGGACCCCGGAGCGGGTGGGGTGGTCCAGGGTGTCGCGGTAGTCGTTGAAGCCGCCGCGCACGCCCCATGCCTGCAGGGGGCCGGCGAACAGCAGGACGAGGGCCTGGTCGGTGGTCACGCGGTGGTCCCGAAGGCGGCGTCGAGGGCTTTACGCACCAGGTCGGTGTAGTTGTCGATGCGCTTGCCCAGGCCGCGGAGTTCGTCGGTGGCGGTGTGGGCGTGGACGGCGTGGACGACTCCGCGGTTGGCGGTGATCTTCTCGATGCTGTGGGCGTAGGTGGCCAGGGCGGCGATCGACGGGCCAACGTGGCCGTCGTATTGGGTGCGGATGGGCTTGTCGAAGGCCGTGGACAGGTTGACGGGGCGGTCGCTGCGTACGGTGATGTGGACGAGGTCGGGCAGGGTCCAGGCGGCGGAGTTGGTCTGTCCGGTGGCGGGCAAGGTGTGGATGAACCCGTCGATGAAGGCCTCGCACAGCCGGCGGGCGAGGTCGGTGTCGTTGTCGATGTCCTGCAGCAGGCTGGGCAGGTTGATGGTCGTGTAGCGGTAGAAGGTGCCGGCGGTCTGCTGACTGTCGCCCATCTGTCCGACATCGGGCACGCCTTCGCTGGCGGCGGCGTAGTCGTCGACGGCGACGAAGAAGTCGACTTCGACGACTGCTTCGTGGGTGGTGAAGGCGGAGGCGACCTGCACGGAGGAGTCGCGTTCGGCGCCGCCGATCTCCATCAGGGTCCTTCCCAGCAGAGCGATGCTGCCGTTGGCGGAGGCGAGAAGCCCGGCCAGTTCCTTCGGGTCGGCGATCGTGGCGTCCTCGGGCTTCGCGGCCTTTCCCTTGCTCTTGCCGCCCTTGGCCTTGGGCTTGGGCAGGCTCTTTCCGGCTGCGACGGCGGCCTCGTAGGCGTCGCGGTGTGTCGCAGCAACGGCGGCCAGCTTTCCGGCGGTTGTCGCGGGGGTGTAGATCAGGGCGGCCGTGGCCAGCGGGTCTTTGGAGTTGCTCTCCTCGTCTTCACTGTCGCTTGTGCTGCCGAGGGCCATGGTGCCGGCGGAGGCGGCGACGAAGACGTCGACGGCGGCATGCTCGGCGACGGCTTTGGGCCACTTCTGTGCGATCAGCAGATCGCTGACGGTGTGGATCAGGCGCCTGGTGCGGACGGCGGCCTCCTCGGGCAGCACGTTTTCGAGGTGCAGGCGCGCGGCCCGCTTCTGCGCTTGGGGGCTGAGCCGGGCCCGCTGGACGCCACCGATGACGACGGACTTGGGATTGCCGTCGGCGTCGAGGTTGAGTCCCGACAGCGGCAGGGTCTGAATGATGTGCACGTCGATGTGCACGCCGGGGATGCTGGTCTTGGTCATGGTGATCACTCGCTGTCGGAGGGCTGGGGCGATCCTGTCGCCCGGTAGTAGTCCTGCTGCCATTGGGTGCAGGTGCGTGCGCCGCGGAAGTGCCAGGTGTCGAGTTCGTCCAGCAGACGGGCCCAGTCCAGGGGCGCCGCTGCGGCGGAGACGAGGCGGATCGCGCCGCGCAGGTGCGGGTACGGTCCGGCGGGGCTGTGCCTGACGAGGCGTTTGACGGAAAGCTCCGTCGTGGTGGCAGAGATCCTCCTCGACGCGAGGCCGAGCGCCTTCCCGAGGCTGACGCCGCTGCCGGTGCCGGCTCGGTTGGTGGCGGTGGTCATCAGCGCGGCGACGGTGTAGTAGGCCCGCTGGCGCTCCGGGTGGAGGCCTTCGGGCAGCCAGGTGGCGACGTAGAGGTGCATGGGGCCTGGCGGCTCCCGGTCGGGCCAGGGGCGCAAGCCGGTCTGCAGCGCGCGTCGGGCGGGTCCGCCCCGCGCCAGGTGCGCCGTGATGTGGTCGACGAACTTTGCGGCTCGGGTGGGCTGGGCGGGGTCGGTGTCAGGCATCGTCAGTGTTCTTTCTGGGCAGGGGGAGCAGGGCACGCGCTTCGGCCACGCGGCGGCAGGCGGACAGGCTGCGTGCCATCCCGGCGGTGATGTCGTCGAAGGCGTCCAGCGCGGCGCGGCGCATGGCAGCCTGCGCTTGGGAAAGGTCGTCGCCGTCGAACAGGCGCCAGAAGGCGGTGTCGGCCCTGGGCCAGTAGTGGCGTGCGACCCGCGCTTCGCGTCGTTTGGGGGCCGTCTTGTCCTTGGGTCGGTCGGCGAACGCGGCGGCCAGGGCCTTGTTGAGCTTCCACGCGCTGGCATCCGCCTCGCGTACGGCCTGTTCGATGAGTTCCGCGGCCTGCGGGTCGCGCTGCGCGCTGTGGACGAGCAGCGGCGGCGTGGTGCTGGTCCACCACTGGCGGTCCACGGTCTGGCTACGGTCCTGGTCCACTCCCACGACCCGTAGTCGCAGGGTGTCGATGACCGCGTCGGGCAGGTGGTCGCAGGCGTGAAGAACCGCGGGCCGGGTTCGGGGGTGCGGTCCGGCTGCGGGGCCGCGGGACTCGGGGGCGTTGAGCAGCACGTCCAGGTCGCGGAACAGGTGACGGCCCCCGTCGGCGTCGACGGGAGTGGAGGGCATGCCGGTCTTGGAGTATCCGTAGGACAGGTAGGGGTCGGGGAACGGCTCGACGAAGTAGCCCGGCTTGGGCTTGTCGGCCGGGGTGCGGGCGCCCCAGCTGATGGTGGCGTCCTCGGCGGTGGAGGCGTCGGGGCCGGGGACGAGCAGGATGGCGTGGCGCATACGACCGACCAGCAGCGACACCGGTCCGGAAGGAGCAGGCACCGGAAGTGTGGGGTCCGTGTGTTCGGCGTGCTCCCAAGGGGCGCGATCGGGGCGGCCGTGCGCGTAAGCGGTCGGTGCGGTCAGATGAGCCAGCAGTGTCGTGCGCAGGTCGGGCCCCAAGGGGTGGAACCCGACGGTCCCTCGCAAGGGTGCGGCCGGGCAGCCGGCCTGGGTGTTGAGGTTGCCGTGCCGGCGGGTCGTGACCGTGCCCCCCGCCCCGTAGTAGGCCTGCATCAGCAGATGGACAGCGGCCTCGGCAGACGCCAGGGGCTTCTGCCCGTCGTCACCGTGCTTGTCCGCGAACCACGGCCGCGCGCTGCCCGCTGCCCTGCCGAAGGCGAGTTTGTTGATGCCCGACGTCTTCTTGCAGTCCGTCCTCAGCCTCGGGTCCTGGAAGAACCCGCGGTCGCCGTACAAGTCGAAGCCTTCGGCGTGTGCGGTGAAGTAGGACTCGATGGCGCCCGGGCTGAACGGCGTGGCGAACAGCTTGTTGCGGCGCCGGTACCAGTCCTCGCCGAAGGGTGGCTGGTCCAGGCCCGTGATCCGGAAGACCAGGGCCGCAAGGACTCGGTACAAAGCGCCGTACGCCGCCGGATACGGCAGTGCCAGATCGGCGATCAGGTGCGCGTCCCGCAGGGCTTGGCGCAGTCCGACCTGCAGCTGTGCCCCGTCGTGGTCAAGGACGCTGATCCAGGGCTCGGTGGCCAGGTCGAACGAAGGTCGGCGCGTCACGAGCGCTCCCGTGGGGCAGGCGGCCAGGTGACCAGGCCGAGGTTGTCGTCGTAGAAGACCGTCCAACCGGCCGGTGCAGGTGCCTGACCGCCGGCCGGGTGGACCAGCAGGAGCACACGTCCGAGACGGCCGTCCTCCTGCCACGCATCGGGCAGCGCGTCTTCGGATTCCAGGGCGTCCTGCCATGCGGCGCGCGGGATCGACAACAGCCGCTCGTGGACCGGACGCAGGTCTGCGGGCACCTGTTCGGGCAGCATGAGGCTTGCATCCGGTTCCAGGGCGAGCGATCCGTCCTCGGTGCGCCACACCGGCAGCACGGTCACGCTGTCGAGGTTGTAGCGGGTCGCCGCCTCGATGTCGGGGATCGGAAGGTCGGTGAGGTCGAACAGGTCGGTCAGTTCGTCCGGATGCGGGATGACCACCGGAACGGCAGCGTCGGCCTTGGTCTGTTCGCCCCGCAGGTGCGCGGCCACATCCGGCTCGGGAGTGTCGGCATCCCACCCCGCGCACACCGTGTCCACCAGGTCCTGCACGTCGTCAGGCACGCTGATGTCGCCGTGCGTGGCGAGCAGTTGGCGAGTGGAGCGGATGAGCGCCGGACTGTAGATCCTGCGCCACCGCCCGTCGTCCCAGTCGCCTTCACTGTCCTGCGGGATCAGCACGGTCACCGGCACCCGCACGTCCGCCCCTGTCTCATGGCGCCGACCCCGCCCGGCGCGCTGGACGATCTGGGGCATGGGCGCCAGGTCGGTGACGACGTGGTCCAGGGACAGGTCCAAGGACGCCTCGCACACCTGAGTGGTGACCAGCACCGCGCGCTCGGGTCGTCGTGCGCCGTCCTTCCCGAAGACCGCCTCCACGCTGCCGGTCCGGTCACGGCGGTCACGCACCCGGTAGCGGGCGTGGATCAAGAAGATCTCCACGTCGTCGTCCAGCAGATCCGCCAGCGCCCGGGCGGTGTGCTGCGCGGAGGCAACCGTATTGCAGACGGTGAGTACGCGCAGCGCGCCCGGGGACTCCTCGAACAGTCCGGTGATCACGCCTGCGCGCGCCCGGTCAGCAGGCGGTACCTGACCTGGCCGCCCGGCCCGCGACGAACCTCGCATCGGCAGCAGGCGCATCTGCAGTGTCCTGGGGCGGTCGGAGGCGATCTGCTTCGAGACCGTCGCCGCACCCGTGTCCCCGTCGATGTACAGCCAGCCCGGATACGCCGGACGCACCTCGGGCGCCGGAAGGCGCGGCGCCGAACCCGAGAGGTAAGCAGCAGCCAGGGACGTCGCCACCGCGGCCGGCAGCGTCGCGGACATCAACACCACGGGCACACGCAATGCGCCCCACCAGGCCAGCGCCCGGCGCAACTGCGTCTGCATGTACGGGTCGTAGGCGTGGCACTCGTCCACCACCAGCACCTTGCGGGTCAGTCCCCCGAGTCGCAGCACGTTGTGCCTTACCCGCAGCACCGCCATCAGCACCTGGTCGATCGTCGAAACGGTCACCCCGGCCAGCACCGGCCGGCCGTGCCCGAACAACCATCCCGCCGGGGCGGTGTCGATCTCGCCCGCGTGCGCGAGAACCCGCGACGGTGTCCGGTTCCAGCCGGCCTGGCCGTGAGCCAGCGTCACCGGCGAGGATGCCGCGAGAGCCTTCCTCGCCCACCGCTCCACCCGCCGGTGGGCGGCGTCCGTCGTCGCCATCGTCGGCAACGCCAGATGGACACCGGCTCGCGGACCGCCCAGCCAGCGGGACGCCCACAGCCCGCCCTCCGTCTTGCCGCTTCCCGTATCGGACATCACGATCAGCAGTCCGGGCGCACCCGGGGACGCGCATCCGGGCAACCCGTCGAGCAACGAAGCCTGCAACGAGTTCGGGTCGAAACCGAACCAGTCCTTGAACGTCATGACAGCGGAGTCGCCTCCCACTGCGGCAGCCCGAGCCCCGCGCCCATAAGCAGGCCCGGCACCGCGGTGAGCGTCCGAGCCCAGTGCCCCGCGATGTCCGGCTCCCCCGCCTGCGGGCGGGACGCCTCCAACTGCCCCACCACGAAGTCGTCCTGGGACGCCAGCCAGTCCGCCAGCACCACCACTTGCGCCGCGAGCACCGCCGCTGTGACGCGCACCCGCGTCGGCGGCACCGGATCACCGGTCACCGAGGCGACCGCCGCCAGATGCGCGAGCCGCTGCTCCTCCCACCTGCCCGCACCCAGCCACCGCCCCCGGATGGCCGGATGCCGCACCTCACGACGCCTGGGCTGCTCGAAGAACCGCCCGTGATGACCACCCAACACCTGAGCGACCCGATGCGCCGCCGACACAAGCCCGAGGTCCCTGCCCTCGGCGTCGTACCCGCGCCCAGGCAGAACACCGGCCAGCGCCAGATGAGTTGCCCACCCATGCGAAGCACGCGGGTCATCCGGGCTCCGCCGCGGGTAGCCCGACAACCGCGAAAACGCCAGGGAGTCCTTGCGCTGGAAAAGATCCGTGATCTTCCCCAGATCGTGCCACCCCGCCCAGCACGCCAGCAGACGCCGAGCCCGCTCCAGATCCTCCGGCCTGTCCGGATCAAGATCCAGCCCCCGCGCGAACGACTCCCGCTGGGGCCCACTCATGTACACGTCCCACACGCACCACGCCACCGCCGCCGTATCCAGCAGATGCCAGATCAGCGGGTACACCACCCCCGGCGGCAAACCGTCAGACTTCCCCCACAACCCCAAGTCCAGCGCACATAAGCCGCAACGCCCGGACTCCGCACCGTTCTCCATCACGCTGCGAACATAGAGCCACCCACTGACAACGCGACCCCACACCAGGTCAGCGGCGGCATCCCCCTCAACAGGCTTCAACCCAACCGGCCCGACACCGCAGGAACGCTGACGCCACGACCACGAGGAGGACGCGAGCCGCCGACCACACTGACCGCTCGTGCCCGAAGACACGGGGAAAGGCGGTCCGTCCATGCAATGCCGACCTATCCCGCGCAGAGCATCCCCGGACACGCGGGGAAGACGGGATCGCGTACGCCGGGGTGATCCCGATCACGGGAGCATCCCCGGACGCACGGGGAAGACCCAAAGCCTTGCCGACTGCGGCGGTGAAGTCCGGAGCATCCCCAGACGCGCAGGGAAGACTGCCCGCCGGCCTGGTGAAGATCCTCAGCGGCCGGAGCATCCCCGAACGCGCGGGGAAGACTCCCGCTTTTCGCCTACGACCAAGCAACGCACCGGAGCATCCCCGGACGCGCGGGGAAGACGCCCGGGATGACGCCGGCCGCCGCGCCGACCTGGGAGCATCCCCGGACGCGCGGGGAAGACACGCGATCGGCGCCGGTCACGCCGGACGCGCAGGGAGCATCCCCGGACGCGCGGGGAAGACTCGGTGACGACCCTGACGCCCAGCTCGTGCGCCGGAGCATCCCCGGACGCGCGGGGAAGACCGCGACTGTGACTACCGCATCACGCACGCCGACGGAGCATCCCCGGACGCGCGGGGAAGACACCAGCAGCGGGCCCACGGTCGCCCCGAGGGTCGGAGCATCCCCGGACGCGCGGGGAAGACACTTCGTGACCTGCGGCGCTTCAGCGGCTTTGCGACTTCTTGGTTCTGTTGTGAAGGACCTACGTTGGCACCCTATGCTGCCAGATACTCGGTGAAGATCACGACATGGCGTGCTGCCGTCAAGTGGGGACTGCGAGGCGAGGAGGGCGGAATAGCCAGCTCGTGCAGGTGATTCGCTCTCCCGGAGCCAAGATGTACGAAGACACGGGGGACGCTGGTGGCCGAGTTGATGTTGTTCCGGCGGGACGCGGACGGGCGGGACGTCGAGCTGTCCGGATCGACGGTGGCGCTGGAAGTGGACTTGCAGCGTCGGGTCGAGGCCGGTCTTGAGGCCATGCTCGGCATTCGGTTCCTGGCGTCGGAGTACCCGACGGGGCCGTGGCACCGAGGACGGATCGACACCCTCGGTCTGGACGAGAACGGCACCCCGGTGGTCATCGAGTACAAAAGGGGCTCCGACAACGGAGTGCTGTCTCAGGCCGTCTCCTACCTGTCCTGGCTGGAGTCCGCGCATCACGAGATTGAGGCGCTCGTCCGGAAGGTGCTCGGCGCGGAGGCCGCCGAGACCATCGACTGGCGTCAGCCTCGAATGGTATGCATCGCCGCCGGCTTCTCCCACCACGACCGCGTCGCCGTGCAGCGGCTGCCCGAGCGGATCGACCTGGTGCGCTACCGCCTCTTCGAGGGCGGGCTGTTGAGCCTGCTGCTCGTGGACTCCTCGCCAGGCTCAGTGAAGGCTGCCTCGTCCCGGCGCGCCCTGGAGCGAAAGGCGGCGACCGTCGATGTGCCGACGGCGCCCGGCGCCACGCGGGCAGGCGGCGGCCTTGTCCCGGAGAGCTTGCGGGACCTGTACGCCGAGCTGGACGACACGCTCACTGCCCGGGGGGACGTCGACGTCGTCCCTCTCCGGCACTACATCGCCTACCGCCGGCTTGTGAACGTCGCATCGGTCCTCTTCCGCCCTAAGCACGAGGCGATCCTCGTCTACCTCAGACTCGACCCGGGCACCGTCGCGCTGGAGGAGGGCTTCACCCGCGACATGCGCGGCATCGGGCACCTCGGGACCGGGGACCTGGAAGTCCGGATAGCGTCGGCGGCCGACCTGGAGAAAGCGGGCCCGCTGGTCCGGCGGGCGTTCGAGGCGACGTGAGCGCAAGAGACGGGACGACTGGTGCACCGAACCTCCACTGCGCAGCCGCCCGTTTCTCGTACCCGCGGGTCCGTGCGCCGAGGCCTTGTGGCTCTCATGCTCACTCTTCCGGTCCGGCCAGGATGAAGTCGTCCTGGGTCAGCTCGGCTTGGAGCCTGCGTTCGGCGATGGCGGCGTAGTGGTCGGACAGTTCGATGCCGACGAAGTGGCGGCCTTCGCGCAGGGCGGCGACTCCGGTGGTGCCGCTGCCGGTGAACGGGTCGAGGACGGTGCCGCCTTCGGGGCAGATGCGGACGAGCTGCCGCATGACCTCGATCGGCTTCTGGGTGATGTGGACCCGGTCCTTGCGGGGCTGGGAGGCGATGAAGTGGCCGGGCAGGTAGAGGTTGCGGCTGTGGTCGAGGGTGCCTTTGACGCCCCAGGTGACGAACTCCGCGGCCTGCTTGAAGCCGCCCCTGCGGGGGCGGCTCGCCGGCTTGATCCAGGGAATGGTGCCGGACCATGTCCAGCCGGCCATCTGCAGGGCGTCGCTTGTGGTGGGTTCCTGGCGCCAGTCGGAGAAGACCGCGGCGACCGCGTGCTCGACCGCGGCGCGGTAGGACTCGGTGAGCAGTTCCGTCAGCCAGGAGCGGTACGAGCGCTGGTCGCGGTTCTCACCGGGGAAGTCGGCGAGGTCGTGCGCGCTTCCCGCGGTGACGTACTTGGCGCGGGCGGTACGGCCGGTGCGATCGGAGCTGGTGCGCCCGCCGCTGTTGTACGGCGGGTCGGTGATGACGGCGTGCACGGACTGGTCGGGAAGGGTCTTGAGTACGGTGAGGGCGTCGCCTCGGTGCAGCGTGTAGGTCATGCGCGGGGCCTTTCGGGGCGCGAGCGAGCTGCCCGCTCCGGGGAATGCCAAGGCGGCTGTTCGGAGTGGGGGTTGCGCCGGAGGGTAGCCGTGAATTCCGGACCGTCCTAACGAGACCGGGCCCGCTCCACGGACCGATCCGGGGTCATTTGGCGCGTCCGGATTTCCGGTCTACTGTCTCGCCACGTCACCGGAGCGGAGCACCGCTTCACCCCGGTTGACCTGTGCTGATCCGTGTTCGCGTGTCCAATTACGTCACCGGAAAGGCACGTTCACTCATCGAGCCGGCTTTCCACCCTCGTCAGGGGGTCTGTTGTGTATCACCTGAGATTACAAGCGCGGCCGGCTGCCGCGCATAACCAGTGACCCGTGTCCGGGAGCCACCAACTCCCTTGGCCCAGGCCCGCCCAGAAGCGGGAATTCACACCGGCGCGGTGCCGGCGGCCGTGCACGAGAAGCCGGCACCGCGCCTCCTACCGATTCCGAGGAGCCGCTGCGATGCAGCACGCCCTGATACGCCCAGGCCCCGACCCAACTCTCCTTCTCCCTTACGCCGTTGACCGCCGCCAGCGGTGGCGGCGGTGAAGAAGACCGCCGGAGTCGTCGTCGGTCTGGCCGCCGCCGGTCCGCTGCTGCTGGCCGTTCCGTTGCTGGGCATCACGGCCGGCAGCGCGGCGGCCTCGTGTTCCACCGGGGGCGCGCAGGCTGTGGATACGGCGGCGGTTGCCGCTCAGGTCCGGGCGATTCTGGACGGCAGCAGTGCCGGCACCGTCAGGGTTGCGGGGCTGGACGATCCGGCCGAGCAGGTGCCCAACGCCAAGACCATCGCCGCTACGGGCCTGGCCATGGGCATTCCGGCCCGCGGGCAGGTCGTGGCGCTGGCGACGGCGCTGCAGGAGAGCGGTCTGCGCAACCTCGCCTACGGCGACCGCGACAGCCTGGGCTTGTTCCAGCAGCGGCCCTCCGAGGGCTGGGGTACTGCGAGCGAGATCCTCGACCCGGTCCACGCCTCGACCATGTTCTACCAGGTGCTGGAGCAGGTGCCGGGCTGGCAGTCGCTGTCGGTCGCACAGGCTGCCCAGGCGGTGCAGAAGTCGGGCTTCCCCGATGCGTACGCGACGTGGGAGCCGTTGGCCACCGCGCTGCACAAGGCGCTCGAACCGCTGCTGGCACCAACCGGCTCCGCAACGCCAACTCCCGTCTCCTCGGACACCACGACCAGCCCGGTGCACGCGGGTATTGGCGGGGGCTGCGGGCCGGGCGGGGACGGTACGGGCTTCGGGGTCATGCCGCCGGGCTCGGTGCCGGCCGGATACACGATCCCCGCGAGCGCTCCGGTGAAGGTGCAGACCGCGATCCGCTGGGCGCTCGGCCAGCTCGGCACGCCGTACCAGTGGGGCGGGTCGTGCACCGATGCGCACGGCCCGGACCCGATGCAGCGCTGCGACTGCTCGTCGCTGATGCAGCAGTCGTACAAGGCCGCCGGGATCGCCCTCTCGCGGACGACGTACACCCAGGTCCACGAGGGCAGGCCGGTGTCGGCGAACGCTCTTCAGCCCGGTGATCTCGTCTTCACCGAGGGCACCGCTGCCGCCCCCGAGCACGTCGGGATGTACATCGGCTCCGGGCTGATCATCAACGCCCCGCACACGGGCGCCGTCGTCGACATCAACACCCTCGCCGAGTGGAAGCCGCAGATCCTCGCTGCCCGCCGCGTCGTCTGACCAGCCACGCCTCGCCGCCCTCCCCCCTCCCCCTTGTTTTCGCCTTTGCCGCCGCAACTGCGCCCCCGGCGGGCTGCCACCCGCCCTGAATCGAACTGGAGTTTCCCCATGTTTCTCGCCGACAAGGTGACACCGCTCGCCTACGACCCCGGGATCAAGCCGAACGAGGGCGGGCTGCCGGGCCTGTCCGTGCTCAAGCAGGTGATGGGTTCGATCAACCTGTTCGGGATCATCGCGGTGGTCGGGGCGATGGCGGTCAGCGCCGGGGTGTGGGCCTGGGGCCACCACTCCGGCGGCCACCAGGCCGAGGCCAACGGCAAGAAGGGCGTCCTGGTCTCCGCGGGCGCGGCCCTCCTGCTCGGCGCCGCCAACGGCATCGTGGCGTTCTTCAGCAACCTCGGATCGCAGGTCCACTGATGCCCGCCGGCTCCGCGAAGCTCAGCCGCCTGAGTCAGGCGCGCCGCCGCATGCTGCTCGGCGTCTCGGCCCTGGTGGTGCTCGTCGCCGTCGCCGGGCTCGTCGCCTACCTCACCCGCGACGGCCGCTCCTCTGCCAAGACAACGATGCAGCCGGCGACTTCGGCTTCCTCCGCGCCGGGCTCCCCCGGGCCGGCAACGACACCGCCGCCGCACGGCGTGACCACCACGCTGCCCGCGCCGCCGGACACCCATGACCCGGTCGCCTTTGCGAAGGCCGCAGCCCTCGCGCTGTGGTCGTACGACACCCGCGCGTACTCCCAGCCCGAGCTGCTGACCGCCCTCCGCGGGTGGATGACCACCGAGACCAGGTACGTCGACCCCGCCTCGGTCGACGCCCAGGTCCCGTCCCCGGTGCTGTGGGAACGGATGGCCGACAACGCCCAGTTCGCCACCGCGACCGTCGCCGAGGCGCACATCCCCGCCTCGTTCACGCAGGCGATGCAGGCCGACCCGGCGGCGTTCGCGACCGCGTACATCTACGCGGTCACCGTCACCGGCCACCAGCAGATCGCCTGGACCGGATCCCCCCGCGGCGGCGCCGAGGCCCGCGCGGTCACCCTCGCCGTCCAGTGCCAGGCCCGACCGGTCCTGCGCCCTCGCCGGCGTCCTGCCCGACGTCGCGCCCTGACCCCCTCAACCACCCACACTTGGAAGGAGGTTCCGCCATGGGAGCCTGCGACCTCCCCCTGATGGACAAGGTGTGCGACGCCGTCGGCGGCGTCGTCTCCAGCACCGGCACCGCCGTCACCGACGGCATCGGCGCCTGGCTGGCGAAGTCCGCCGGCGATCTCGCCGCCAGCGCCGCCGACCTCGCGGCCAAGGCCGTCAACGAGACCACCGCGATCGACCTCGACGCGCCCTGGTTCCGCAGCAACTACGAGCTGCTGCTCCCGATCGGCCTGGCCCTGACGGTCGGCACGTTCTGCCTGCAGCTGATGTTCGCCGCCTGGCGCCGCGACGAACGCGCCCTCGCGCAGGCCGCGATCGGCACGATGCTCGGCGTCCTGTTCAGCTTCTGCGCCGTCGCGTTCACCACGGTGGCCATCACGGTCGTCGACGCGCTGTCCGACGGGTTGTTCCAAGCCGCGGACACCAACGTGGACGACGCGGTACGCCGGGTGATCAAGGTCGGTGAGCTGGGGCCGATGTACGGGCTCGGCTGGGGCGTCCCCTCGCTGGTCGCCCTGGGCATGGCGATCGGGGCGTTCATGTACTGGGGCGTCATGGTCGCCCGCAAGGTCGGCGTCCTGGTCCTGGTGGCGCTGGCGGTGTTCGCCGGCGCCGCAGGCGGCTGGGACGTGGCCAAACGCTGGCGGCGCGGCTGGATCGAGGCCACCGCCACCCTCGTCGTCTCCAAGCTGCTGATGACCGTGGTCTTCCTGATCGGCGTGTCCGCGATGGGCCAGAGCGACTCCGCGGACGGACTGTCCGCGCTGTCCGACGCGATGGCCGGACTCGTCGTCATGGTCCTGGTCCTGGTCTGCCCCTACGCCACGTACAAGTTCGTGCACTGGGCGAGCGACGGCGGCGGGCACGACGACCTGCACCGCACCGGCATCGCCGGCATCGCGGTCGCCGCGGGCGCGGCCAAGACCGCCGGCACGCTCGCCGTGCAGGCCGGCACCGGCGCCCCCGCGCCCCAGGGGCCCAGCCAGGTGCCCGGCGCCGACACGGACGGCGTCGCCACCGGCATCAACCCGGCCGGGTCTCACCTCAGCAAGGAAGGCATCGACGGCACACCGCCACCCAAGACCACCTTCCGCTACAACGAGGACGACGCCCCCGGCGACACCCCAGGTGACCGGGGCCGCGCACTCATCCAGCGCCCCGGCATCCCGCCGCTGATCACCCGGCCCGCCACAACCGACACCGGGGTCTCCGACGACGGCACTTCGAGCCCGGCGGTCGCGCCGGTCAGCCGCTCCGAGCCAGGAGCGATGAGGCCGTCTTCCGAATCGTGACCGGGCCATCCGTTCGGGGCGGGCAGCAACCCCTGGTGCGCTGTCCGCCCCTTTCTCCCCGCCCGCCGAGGCGTCCGGTCATCAGATCCGGACACGCCCCCGCCCCGCCGTTTCTACCTTCTGGAACCGCCATGCCTGACAACCGCGCCACCGAAGGCGCCACGGCCGCCGTGAAGTTCCCGCACCGCAGCCGCCGCGGCATCCTGCTCGGCCTCACCGCACCCCAGCTCCTCGGGGCGACCGCCAGCGGCCTGCTGCTCCTGGCCGTCATCCTCACCCGCGGTGTGGTCGGCGCCCTCGAACTCATCCCCCTGTGGGCCGCGTTCGCCGCGCTCACCTTCGTACGGGCCCGGGGCCGGAGCCTGGCCGACTGGACACCGGTCGTCACCCGCTACGCCCTGCGCCGCGCACGGGGCCAGCTGCTCTGGCTGGCCCGCCCTTCGGACCGGCCGGTCCGCGAGGGACTGCTTCATCTGCCCGGCACCGCGGCCTCGTTGCGGGTGGTCACCGCCCCCGACCGGCGGTACGGGGCCGTCCACCACCCCGGCACCGGCACGCTGACCGCCGTCGTCAAGGTCTCCGCCCGGGCGTACGCGCTCCTCGACCCGGGCACGCAGAACGCGAACGTCGCCGGCTGGGGCCGTGCCCTGGCCGCGCTCGCCCGCACCGGCCAGGTCGCCCGCGTCCAGGTCCTGGAGCGCACCGTGCCCGATTCCGGTGACGCGCTGCGCCGGTACTGGCAGCAGCACGGCAGCCCCGACGCCCCCGTATCCGGGCAGGTCTACGGCGAACTCATCGCGAGCGCGGGTCCGGCCGCGGCCCCGCACGAGGCGTACGTCGCGGTGTCCTTGGACGCCAAGGCGGCGCGGCGGCTGATCAACCAGGCCGGCGGCGGCCTGACCGGTGCCTTCTCCGTGCTGGGCCAGTTGACCTCGACGTTCGACCAGGCGGCGCGTACCGCCGGACTCAACCCGTCGGGCTGGCTGTCGGCGAACGAGATCGCCGCCGTGGTGCGCACCGCGTACGACCCCAAGGCCCTGGCCGCGCTGGACCGCTGGTCGCCCGCCGGCCGCCCGGCCGCCGACCCGGCTGCCGCAGGGCCGGTCGTGGTGGTGGAGAAGGCCGACCACATCGCCACCGACTCCGCCGTCCACACCACCTACTGGGTGGAGAACTGGCCCCGGACCGAGACCAGCGCCGGCTTCCTGCACCAGCTGCTGTTCACCGCCGGGGTGCGCCGCACCCTGTCGTTGTCGTACCAGCCGAAGGGCCTGGACGCCGCGCTGCGCGACGTCCAGCGCAGGAAGGCCGGCGTGATCGCGGACTCCGCCGAGCGCGCCCGGCGCGGCCAGGTCGACTCCGAGGCCGACGCGATCGAGTACGCCGACATCAAGGCCCGCGAACGCCAGCTCATCGCCGGGCATGCCGATGTCGCGCTGACCGGGCTGCTGACCGTAAGCGCGGACACCGAGGACGAGCTGCGCGCGGCGCGCGCGGTCGTGGAGACCGCGGCGGTCGGCGCCCAGCTCGACCTGCGTTTGCTGAGCTGGCAGCAGGCCGAGGCGTTCACCGCCGGCGCCCTGCCGCTCGCGCTCGCCGTGTGATGCCGGCCCTCCCTCTCCCCTGCTGAAAGAGCACCCCATGTCCCGCCCCGCCAGCACGCCGACCGCGCAGGACTTCGTGCCCTTCGCCACCGCCGCACTCGACTTCCACCGCGCCCTCAACGTCCCCACGGGGCCGCTCGTCACCTCCAGGGCGGAACTCGACGCGCTGCACGAGCACCTGGTCGCGGTGTACGAACTGCTCGACGCGCACGCCCTACGGACCGGCGCGCTCATGCCGGCCGCGGGTGACAGCCTGCGCGCGGCGCGTACCCGGATCTGGCAGGCCGCCGACCACGTGCACGCCGCCTACCACGCCGTTCCCCGGCCCCGGGCCGGCCGGACGCCGACACACGAGGCGTGCCGGGCGGGGCTGCCCGAAGGCGCACCAGAGCTGACGATCTGCCGCCGCCACCAGATCACCGCCCGCCTGGTGCGCCGCCGCAACACCCCCGCCGACCTGCACGGCCCGTTCACCGGCCTCGTCCGCCACTGACGCCCGCCGCCCGCCCCCCCGTCTGGAGAACCGTTCATGCCCCGCACCCGCGCCAGCGCCTCCCACCTGTTCGTGCCCAGCAAGGCCACCCGCACCCAGCAGCGCGCCGCCCGCGCCGGATTCGCCGAAGCCCGCCGGCAGGCCCGCCGTGCCCAAACCCCACCCGGCCGGCAGCGCGAGGCCGCCCTCGACCCGGACCTGCGACCGACCTACCCGCCCGCCGGACGTCCCGGGCCCGCCTCGGCCCGAGGCGGGAAGCTCCGCCTGCCCGCGCACCGCATGACCACCGCGACCGTCTCCGGCGCGTATCCGTTCCTGGCCGAGGGCGGCCTCGGTGCCCAGGGCATCTTCATCGGCCGCGACGTCCACGCCGAAGCGGCCTTCTGCTACGACCCGTTCACGCTGTACTCCAGCGGCCGGATCGAGGGCTTCACCAACCCCAACGCGGTGCTCGCCGGGATCATCGGCATGGGCAAGAGCGCACTGGCCAAGTCCATCGCCACCCGCGCCGTCGCCCACGGCTACCGGATCTACGTCCCCTCGGACCCAAAGGGCGAGTGGACCGCGGTCGCCACGGCGCTCGGCGGACACACCATCGCCCTCGGCCCCGGGCTGCCCGGCCGCGTCAACCCGCTGGACGCCCCGCCCAGGCCCGCCTCCGTGACCGAAGCGGACTGGACCGGCGAAGTCCGCAAGCGCCGCCTGGCCCTGCTCGGCTCACTCGCCCGCACCGTGCTGCGCCGCGACCTCAAACCGATGGAACACACCGCCCTCGACGTCGCACTCGACCTGGTCGTCGCCCACGCCGAAGAACAAGGGACGGTACCGCTGCTCGGCCAGGTCGCCTACGCCCTTAGCTCACCCGCACACCTCGACGCGGCCCTCCCCGACCAGGCCGGCCACCTGGCCGCCGCCGCCCAGGACCTCGCGCACGCCCTGCGCCGCCTCGTGCACGGCGACCTGTCCGGGATGTTCGACGCCCCCTCCACCGTCGCCTTCGACCCGGCGGCGCCGATGCTGACCATCGACCTGTCCCGCCTGGGCACCGCCGGCGACGACACCGCCCTCGTCCTCGCCATGACCTGCGCCTCGGCATGGATGGAGGCAGCGCTCGCCGATCCCGGCGGCGGCCGACGCTGGGTGATCTACGACGAAGCCTGGCGACTCCTGCGGCATATCGGCCTGCTGGAGCGCGTGCAGTCCCAGTGGAAACTGAGTCGCGGCCTCGGCATCGCCAACCTGATGATCATCCACCGCCTGTCCGACCTGCTGTCCGCCGGCGACGCCGGATCACGCGGCCGGGTACTCGCCGAGGGCCTGCTCGCCGACTGCTCCACCCGCATCGTCTACCGCCAGGAGCCGGACCAACTCGCCGCCGCGGCCTCCCTGCTCGGCCTGACCGGCGTCGAAACCCAAGCAGTGGCCGCCCTGACCAAGGGCCGCGGCCTGTGGAAAGTCGCCGGCCGCTCCTTCATCACCCAGCACATCCTCCACCCCGCCGAACGCGCCCTGTTCGACACCGACGCCCGCATGTCCGCCTGACGGCAAGGGAGTTCGTCATGCCCGCACGCACCTCCAGTCCGGCGCTACGAGCGGACCTGCGGGAGTTCAGCAACGGCCTCGCCGCCCGGCTGCCCGGCTCGTGGAACGCCGTGGTCGTGGAGGACTTCCACGACCACCCGCTGCGAAAGGACGTCCTCGGCCGGCTGTGGGACGACGGACATGTCGCGTGGGCGGTGGGCGACTTCGTCCACGAGCGCGCGGCGCTGCTGGCCGGCCCCGGTGAAACGATCCTCCTTGCTGTGCGGCGCCCGCTGCGCCCGGGACAGTTCCTGATCGCGCCCCTCGCGCCGCCCGGGGCCGCTGCGTCGGGGCGTCATGCCTTCGCCCCGGCGGGCATCGCGGTGCCTGCGGACCCGGCACGCGCCGCCGCAGCCGTCCAGCAGCGTCTGCTGCTGAACGGTCCGGACGGGCCGACGGCGGTGAGCGACCTTGCTCAACCCGTCGTACTCGCCACCCCCGGCACCGTTCCGGAGCAGCGCTCGGCCGCCGACCAGCCCCTGCGCCAGACCGTGGGATTCACCGCCACGCCCGCGTCCACAAAAGACCCGGACCCGCGCACCCCCGCCCAGTCCTCCCCTGACGCGGCTGGCCTCTTCGTCGTCGTTCAGGACGGCACGCTGCACTTCACCGTGCCGGCCCGGAACCTCGACGATGCCTACGCGCGCATCTCCGACCTCGAATCCACACAAGCCGCTGTCGAGGTCGCCCTGGGCGACGGAGTACAGCTGACCCACATCACCTACGGCACGGTCGACGCCACCGACATCATCCCCCCCGTCGACCGCGGCACCACCCCCGCACCCGGCAGTCCGGTCGCCGGCTTGCTCAGCCGGCCGCACCACACCTCCGGCGCCGAGGCCGCCGGCGACACCTCCCGCGTCGCCGCAGCCAACTGCCGCTCCCCGACAGCAGGTCGAACCGGCCCAGCCGGCGAACCGCGCGACTCCCCCGCGCCCAGGCCCGAACCGGTGTCCGCGCCGCGCGCCGAGCCGCGGCGCCACCGCTGATCACCGGATTCGACCCAGGAGCGTCCATGACCCGCCTGTTCACCCTCTACGTCCCGCGCGGAGCCACCGAGCTTCACGAAGAGTTCGCCGCACTGCGTCCGACCCTGCGCTGGAGCCCGCCCAACCCAACCGTCCAGCCGCTGCCCGGCATTGCCGTCGGGGACATCACCGTCCTGGCCTCCACGTCCGCCAACTCCCGTGTCCGCGCGGGCGGATGGGACCAGGCACGCTTCGCGCTGGTCCGCATCATGCGCATGGCCACGCTCGCCTCGCCCGAGCACGCCGAGTGGGCAGTGGAGTTGACACACACCCACGCTTTCCGCGATGTGCCCGGGACACGTCTCGGCCCGGTCCTGGCCGAGGCGCTGCGCCGCTCGGCCGTCCGCGGCGGCCGGCTCCACCACGTCGACCTCGGCATCGACCTCGCGCTCCTCACCCCACCGCACCCCGCGCCCGTCCGCACACCCGCCCCGGGCCCGCCGCCGTCGACCGCCCCCGCCGGCCGGCACCCGCGCTGACCCCGTCGGCCCGCCGCCGCTCCGACCATCTGAGGAAGCCGTCATGCCGCCGAACACCCGCCGCGCCGACCTCTCCCGCCTCGCCCACGCCGTCGCCGGCCGTCTCCCCGGCACCTGGACCGTCACCGACCAGGACTGGACGGCGTCACCCCGCCTGCGCACCCAGGCCAACGACAACCTGTGGGACGGCGGATCGGTGTCGTGGGCCAGCTGGGAACACCCCCTGCCCCGCGCCGCGATCCTCTCCTCCGGCCCCCTCCGGCTGATCATGGTCGACCACCCCACACGCACCGACACGATCATCACCGGCGCGCTCGCCCTGCCCGGCACCCAGCAGATGTACGACCTGAGCACCGGCCCCGACATCCCCCACGCCATCCACCTACCCGCCACCCAGCCCGCCCGCGCCGCCCACCGGATCACCGCACGCCTGCTGCCCCGCTACGAACACGCCGTCTGGACGCTGCGCACCAAGATCGTCTCCGATGCAGCCGCAGGCATCCGCAACGCCGACCAGCAGGCGAAGGCGCGCCTCACCGCGCGGGACGCCCCGAACGCGTCGGGCGAAGCCGCGATCACCGCTGCCCGCAACGCCGCCGCCCACCGCTACGTCGACGTCCTGCTCGCCCACGCCCCGCAGCTCCTGGACGCCGTGCGCCGCACGGCCCGTCCCGAGGACTACCACGATCCCGTCACCGGACCGGACCTGCACCGAGCCCAGGGCATCGACGCCGCACTCGCCCGAGCACGACAGACCATCACCACCTGGGCGACCACCACCGCGGACACCACGTCCACTGCGGACACCGCCCACACCCCGGCCGGACACGACCAGCACCGGCAGCCGACCGAACACCTACACGCCGCAGACCTCTGGCCGATCGCCGAGCAACTCGCGTACGGCGCCGTCGCGCTGGCCCGCGCCGCCGATCACCTCACCCACCGCGTCGGCCGCCCACCCCACCCCCAACACCAGCAGATACCCGATCCGGCTCCCGAAAGCCCGCCACCGCCTCCGCAGCGCGGACCTTTCGGGGTCGACGGGGCCGCCGCCCTGCGCACCCATGCGGCCGCAGCCGCGACGAGCCGGACCGATCCCGTACCGACCCCGCCGCCCAGCGCTGCGGCCCGCCCCGGCCCCCGGCGCTGACTGGCCGCCCCCGCCTCTCGCTCCAAGGCCAGCTCTGATGAACAACTCCCGTCACCAGCAGGAACCCGACACCGATGCGGACGTCGCCGTGCACTTCAGCGCGCAAGGATCGCGGGTCACCGCCCGCATCCTCGGTCCCAGCGGACCGTCCGCCGATGCCTCGGCCCGCCGGTCGGCGCACAGCGACTACCCGTACGAGCACCTCACCGGTCTGTTGCGTCGGCGTGGCCTCGACTGCGCCGTCGTGTTCGGCCTCAGCGACTTCACCGTTCATGTCGCTCTCCCTGACGGCAGCGCGCTGCTCATCTCTCCGTCCCAGGAGCCGCCCGCGCGGCACCCGCCCGGCCTTCCTCCGGCGTGGCTGGTCACCCGCGGCCACCCCGGCGATCCTGCACTGCACGAAGTCGTCTACGACTCCGAACCCGGCGGCCCGGACGAGGAGCACGGCGCCGCGCCAGGCCCACTGTTCGCCGCCATCGACACTCGCCTGGAACAGCTCGGCATACCGCTGCTGCGCGGACCGGTCGCCCCGGGCAGCGTGCCGGCCGTCGAGGCCGTCCTGCACCGGGCCGGGTTCATCCCGGTCATCGACCGCACCGGCGACCACCACCACCGCCTACCGGTCGGCATGACCGACCCCGCCGAACAGCGCCGCGCCGTCACCGCCGCCGTCGACATCCTCAAGCACCACTGCATCGCCTACGCCGCCCCCGCCGGCCTCCTCGACACCGGCCAGCCGCCCGGCCGGCCTCCCGACACCGCGGTCGGCCTCAACGACCGGCTCGCCCAGCTGACCGAGACCGTCCAAGGGGCCACGCACAGCGGCCAGGTCATCGCGGCGCTGAGCGAACTGACCGCGCCCGGCGACGGCGCGCTGCACCACATCGGCGACGTACTGGAAGCCGCCGCCGAATGGTGGCACGGCCTCGACGGCCCCTTCGATCCCCTCTACGCCGCCCAACTCCACCGCATGGCGGGCCACCTCATCTCCTGCTCCCTGGACATCCGCCAACTCCGCAACACCCTGGCCGACCGCCACACCACCCACCCCCAACACCCCGTCGTCGCTGGCGAACAACGCCGAGCCGCAGCCCGGGCGGTCTCCCCGGCCGCGACCAGCCGACGCGACCAGCCGCCCCCGTCGCCCGGTGCCGAGCCCACACCATCCGCTTCCCCGAGCCCGGCCGGCACCGACCCCACCCGCACCCGCTGACCCCACCCCGCACCGGCACCAGCACCGGAAGGAACCCCGCATGCCCGGCATCCGCAGAACGCCCCTCGCCCGCCGCCCCATCCCGACCAGCGCCCGCGAAGGAATCCGCCATGCCCGCCCACACCCCCGAACCCGCCATACCCGACTTGGACCTCACGATCGGCCGCCACCCCCAGTACGGGATCGTCGCCGTCACCTCCGGCCCGTTCGCCGCCACCGCCTGGATGCTCGACGGCTTCGACTTCCACCCCGTCTCTAACCACCAAGGCATGTTCGTGCTGGCCAACCAGCATCACGAGCCCAACGCCCGCGCCACCCGCGCCGTCGACCTGCTCCGTCGCGCCGGTTACCACGTCCACGCCGACCTCGTCCTCGACCCCGACATCAGCCTCCCCGCCCCCAGCTCCCGCGCCACCGCAGCCCCACCTGACTTGCCCCGGCGACCGGCCGACCGCGCCCCCGACGTCGCCTTCGCCGACCACCCCCTCCTCGGTGTCGTCGCCGCCACGACCGACGACGCCCCGTCAGCCGAACGCGCAGAACAGATCCTGGACGAGCACGGCTTCCGCTACCGGGCCGCCTGGGACGTCTACGACCTGCCCCACGACCTCGGCCGCGAGGACACCCTCCGCATCGTCGCCCGGACCGCGCCGGCGATGAGCCGAGCGGGCCTTGAGGTCGCCGTTCAACCCGCCCGCGCAGCCCAGATCACCACCCGCAGCGCCCCGGCACCGACCGACCCAGCGCACCGCGAGAGCCGGGACACGGTGTCCGGCACATTCCCCTCCCTGAACGCAGCCGCACTCACCGCCAGCCCCACCCGCACGGGCCTGCCCCGTACCAAGCCCGCGCCCGTCCCCGTCGCCACCCCCGTCCGCCCGACAGACCCACGCACGGCCCCCTCCCGAGCCCGCTGACCCAACCCGCCCAAGGAGCAGCCCTCATGGCCGTGAAGACGACTTTCCAGATCACGCACCCGTGCGGACACATAGCTGAGCACGACCTCGGCACCCGGCGCGCCGACGAACGCGCCGGCCTCGCCCGATGGCTGAGCGAGCGCCCCCGCACCGAGTGCTGGAAGCAGACCCACCAAGCGGACGCCACGAGCACCCGCGAATGGCTCCAAGCCAAGCGCGCTGAGGAGCAAGCGGAGTCCGAAGCCTGGTCAGCCCAGTACCGCATGCCGCCCCTGGACGGCGCCGAACGCGCCGTCGTCTGGGCCATCCGCTGCCGCCACCAACTCCTGACCACCGCCTACACCACCCTCGTCATCGAAGGTGGCACTACCGACACCGAGTGGGAAGCGATCGAGGACAAGGCGCGCACCGTCACCCGAGCCGGCTGGTGGATCGACCAGCGCGACTCCTATCGGCGTTCGACGAGGCACCAAATTGGACTGGATGCAGCGAGGTTCTGTGTCCTTGGCCACAGGGAGTCGGCGTTTGAATCGGCGTCAGGCGATCCCGCTGCCGGATTCGGCATGATCAGAGAGGATTTCTCGTCTCGCCCAACGTCGACGCCCCATAGCACTTCTTGGTGAATTCATTGCGACTCCATGGTTTGTGGCGAGTTGGTTTAGTTGATCACTTCCCTGGTTGTGCGGTTTATGTGAAGATTCCTCAACTCGGGCCCGTCGGGCCTGTCTGTTGAGGAGTTTGCGTGGTCAGAGGGTGGGGGGGTGTCCGGCGCCGTTGGCCGGGCGCTCGATTGAGGGTGTCGTCGTCGCGGTGGTTGCGGCGGGTGTCGGTTGCTGTGGTGATGGCGTTGGCCGTCGAGGCGGCGACGCTGGCGGGGGATTCGGGGATCGCGGTCGCGGCGGCGCCGGCAGCGGCGCCGGTGCAGGTCCAGTCCCAGCCGCGGTCGGCGTCGGTTTCAGGGCCGGCGGAGGCGTCGGATCGGGCGTCGGCGTTGTTGATGGCGCGGTTGCAGGGGCGGCGGATCGAGGATCTGTCGGCGCGGACGGCGTATGCGACGGTGTGGGTGGACCCGGACGGGTCGGTGACCGAGCAGGCGTATGCGGGGCCGCAGCGTTTCAAGGACGCCTCCGGCACGTGGCGGACGATCGATCCGGATCTGGTGACGCAGGCGGACGGGACGGTGGCGGCGAAGTCGCATCCGCTGGGGCTGACGCTGGCGGGGGCGACGTCGGCCGCGGACGCGGCGAAGATCGAGGCGGCGGGGACGCCGCCGGGTGATCCGGCGACTCCTGCGGTGCCGTTGGTGACGCTGGACGGTGCGGACGGGAAGCCGTTGACGGTCTCCTGGCGTGGTGTGCTGGCGGCGCCGAGCGTTGCCGGGACGCAGGCCACCTACGCGGACGCGCTGACCGACACCGATCTGCTGGTCGACACGACGCGGACGGGGTTCGAGCAGTTTCTGCGGCTCAAGGGCCGGGACGCGGTGGACGCGAACGGTTCGGTGACGTTGACGCTGTCGGCTCCGGGGCTGAGGGCGGCGGCACAGGGCGACGGTTCGGTGGCGTTCACCGATGCCGCCTCGGGCAAGGTGCAGGCGGTTCTGCCGGCGCCGACGATGTGGGACGCGACCACTGATCCGAATTCCGGTGAGCACACGCACACCGCGCAGGTCGGGGTGAAGGTCGCGCAGAGCGGTGACGATGTCGATGTGACGCTGACGCCGGATGCGGCGTTCCTGGCCGATCCGGCGACCGTGTTCCCGGTGACGGTGGACCCCACGGTGAACGTGGCGAGCAGTTTCGACACGTTCGTGGAGCAGGGGTACAACACCGACGAGTCGACGTCGACGGAGCTGAAGCTGGGCAACAACGGCTCCGGTCAGATCGCCCGTTCGTTCCTGTCGTTCCCGATGACGAGTATCGCGGGCAAGGTGGTCTCGTCGGCGACGCTGAACCTGTACGAGTTCCACTCCTGGTCGTGCACGGCCAAGAGCTGGGAGATCTGGTCGACCACGCACGCGGACACCTCCACGACGTGGACGAACCAGCCGACGTGGGGCAGCGAGTACGCCTCCAGCACCGCGACCAAAGGCTACTCCTCGGCGTGCGCTGCGGGTTGGACCAGCACGGATGTGACGTCGCTGGTGCAGGCGTGGTCGGGCAACGGCAACGGCACCAACAACCTGGGTCTGCGCGCGACGGACGAGTCCGACCCGTACGGGTGGAAGAACTTCTACTCCGGCAACGCGACGTCGCTGAACCCGAACATCACGGTGACGTACAACTCCCGCCCGTCGCTGCCGACTCTGGTCGCGCCGGTGAACGGCGCGGCCACCAACGACACGACGCCGGCGCTGCAGTCGAAGTCCACCGACGCGGACGGCAACACGGTCAAGACGCTCTACGAGATCTGGAACGCGGCCGGCACCACGCTGGTGGCCAGCGGGTACTCGCCGTACGTGGCCTCTGGTGCGACCGCGACCTGGTCGCCGGGCACGCCGCTGGCGCAGGGCTCGTACAAGTGGCACGCGTCCTCCTACGACGGGGCCAACTGGTGGTCGGCGTCGGGCGGTTTCACGTCCTGGCGGACGTTCACCGTGGACACCACCGCGCCCGCGGCCACGAGCGTCGCCTCGACGGACTTCCCGTCCGGTACCTGGGCGGGCACGCCGGACGCGAGCGGCGCCTTCACCGGCGCCTTCACGTTCACCTCGCCCAGCAGCGACGTGAAGGACTTCCAGTACCAGGTCGACGGCGGCACGTGGACGACGGTCGCCACCGCCGGCGGCGCGGTCACCAAGTCGCTGACGCTGAAGGGCGAGGGCAAGCACACCCTGGTCGCGCACACCCGCGACGCTGCGGGCAACGTCTCCGCGGCCGCCACGTACACCTTCTACGCCGGGGCGGGTGCGGCGCTGGCCAAGCCCGGCGACGGCGATCGTCCGGCCCGCCGGATCGCACTGGCGGCGACCTCGGACACCGCCAAGGGCTACACCGGCGTGACCTACCAGTACCGCCGGGGCGAGACCGACACCTGGCAGGCCGTTCCCGCCGCTGATGTCACCACGGCGGGCGGCAGCGCGCTGTCGGCGTGGCCGGTGCCGCTGACCGGCGGTGCGCCGGCCGCGCTGACGTGGAACGTCACCGACAGCCTCACAGAGGACGGCCCCGTCGACATCCGGGCACTGTTCACCGACGGCACCACCACCGTGGCCAGCCTGCCGCACACCGTCACCGTCGACCGCAACGCCGGCACCGCACCCGCTGTGGACGTCGGGCCGGTATCCGTGAACTCGCTGACCGGTGACGCCACGCTGAGCGCCACCGACGCGTCGGGCTTCGACCTGACCGTCACCCGCACGGCCTCCTCGCGTCGTCCTGGCCTGGGCTCGTCGCAGGAGGGCCAGGCGGCGATCTTCGGCCCGCAGTGGAGCGCGGGCACCACCGCGGAGATCACCGACTCGGACTGGTCCTACATCCGCAAGACGTCCGCCACCTCGGTCGCGCTGGTCGACGTGGACGGCGATCCGACGGGGTTCACCGCCAAGAGCGGCGGCTGGAAACCAGAACCCGGCGCCGAGGACCTCACGTTGACCGGCTCGCTGACCGGGACGTTCACGCTCAAGGACACCGACGGGACGACCACGACGTTCGCGAAGGTCGACCCGGCCGCGACGACCTGGCAGGTGACCTCCACGTTCCTGCCCACCGACAACTCCACCACGCAGGTGGTCTCGGAGAAGGTCACCGTCGGCAGCAGTGTGCTGGCGCGGCCGAAGTACGTGATCGCGCCGACCACCGCGGTCACGCAGGCCACCTGCGCGGCCACTCCGTCGACCAAGGGCTGCCGCGTCCTGGAATACGTCTACGCCACCACCACCACGGCCACGTCGTCGGTGTTCGGCGACTACGCCGGGCAGGTTCAGCAGATCCGCCTGTGGGCGACCAACCCCGGCGCGTCGGCGGCGACCGCGACCGCGGTGGCGCAGTACGCGTACGACACCTCCGGCCGACTGCGGCAGGAGTGGGACCCACGGATCAGCCCCAAGCTGATCACCGCCTACGACTACGACAGTTCGGGGCGGATCACCACACTGACCCGGCCGGCGAGCTGCCGTGGACCCTCGTCTACGCCAAGGTCGGCACCTCCCTGGTCGCCGGGGACGGCATGCTCGTCTCCGCAAGCCGCGCGACCCTGACCCCGGGCAGCGCCACGCAGACCAACGGCACCGCGACCACCAGCGTCGTCTACGACGTGCCGCTGAGCGGGAGCTCGGCTCCCTACGCGATGGGCGGCACGGACGTCGCCGCGTGGGGACAGAGCGACACTCCTTCGGATGCCACCGCGGTCTTCCCCGCCGACCAGGTCCCTTCCACCCACGACGGCACCGCCCTCGGCGCCGGTGACTACGGCCGGGCCACGATCACCTACACCGACGCCTCGGGGAACGAGGTCAACACGGCCTCGCCCGGCGGGCACATCACCACCACCGAGTACGACCCATACGGCAACACGGTGCGGGAGCTGACCGCGGGCAACCGCGAACTCGCCTTGGCCGGCGCGGCATCCGCCGGCTACGGCGAGCTGCAGCAACTCGGCATCGAGGAGCTGTCCACCGCCGACCGCGCGCAGCAGCTGTCGACGACGTCGGTGTACAACACCAGCAGCGTCAGCTCGGACGCCGGCACCGACAAGGACACCGACCCTGCCACCGTGGGGCAGCGTGAGCTGGAGGAGTACGGGCCGCTGCACCTGGTCACGCTCGCCTCGACGCTGAGCGCACCGGCCGGAGGCACCGACCTGCCCGCGGGGAGCGTCGTTCCGGCCCGGCAGCACACCGTCACGACCTACGACCAGGGCCGGCCGACCGACGGCACCGCGACCGCCGCCAACCAGCCCACCACCGTCACCGTCGGCGCATCCGTGCCCGGATACTCGACCGACGCCGACAAGCGCACCAACACGACCGCGTACGACTGGGCCAAGGGCCTGGTGACCCAGACGGTCACCGACCCCGGCGGCCTGAACCTGGTCAAGACCACCAGTTACGACTCACAGGGCCGCGTCATCAAGACCACCCTGCCCAAGTCCAACGGCACCGACGCCGGCGCCACCGTCACCACCTACTGGTCCGCGACCGGCACCGGCACGTGCCAGGGCCGCCCCGAATGGGCCGACCTGGTCTGCTCGGTCGGCCCGGCCGGCGCCATCACCGGCGGCGGCACCAACCCGTCCCAGCTGCCGACCACGACCACCACGTACGACCGGTGGGGCAGCACCGCCACCGAGGCCGACACCGCGGGCGGCGTCACCCGCACCACCACCACGACCTACGACGGTGCCGGGCGGACCATCAAGGTCGTGGTGACCGGCGGGGCCGGCACCGCGGTGCCCGACATCTCCACCACCTACGACCAGGCCACCGGCAAGGTCGCCACCACGAGCAACGGCACCCAGACCATCAGCAACAGCTACGACGCGCTGGGCAGGCAGATCTCGTACACCGACGGCGCCGGCAACACCGCCACCACCTGGTACGACCAGCTGGACCGGCCCACCAAAACCACCGACTCCGCGCCGTCGACGACCACCTACACCTACGACACCACCAAGGACCCGCGCGGCCTGGAGACCTCCCGCACCGATTCCGTGGCGGGAACCTTCACCGCCGCCTACGACGCCGACGGCGACCTGGCCACCGAGGCCCTGCCCGGCGGCTACACCCTCACCCTCGGCCAGGACGAGACCGGCGCGGACACCTCACGCACCTACACCCGTGACAGCGACGGCATGACCGTCGCCGAGGACTCCGCCTCCGAAACCGTCCAGGGCCAGCAGGCCACCCACGCCTCCGACACCGGCGACCAGGCGTACACCTACGACCCGGCCGGCCGCCTCACCCACACCGACGACACCCAGGCCGACACCACCACCCACCGCACCTACACCTTCGACGACAACACCAACCGCACCGGCCTGACCACCACCGTCGACAACCCCGACGGCACCCCCGGGACCCCGGTCAGCACCGCCTCCACCTACGACAGCGCCGACCGCCTCCAGACCGTCGGCGGCACCGGCGGCATCGTCTACGACGCCTTCGGCCGCACCACCACCCAGGCCACCGGCGCTTCGATCGGCTATTACACCAACGACCTGGTTCGCCAGCAGACCTCCGCCGACGGCACCAGCCGCCAGACCTGGACCCTCGACGCCGCCCAGCGCCTGGCCTCCTGGACCACCGAAACCAACGCCGGCGGCACCTGGACCCAGACCGCAGCCAAGACCAACCACTACGGCTCCGACTCCGACAGTCCCGACTGGACCGCCGAAGACGCCGCCGGCACCATCACCCGCAACGTCCAGGGCCCCGGCGGCGACCTCGACGCCACCACCACCGCCACCACCGGAACCGTTCTCCAGCTCACGGACCTGCACGGCGACGTCACCGTCCAACTCCCGCTGGACACCACCGTGGCGCCCACGGCGCTGGCCTACGACGAATTCGGCAACCCCGAAAACAGCACTCCGGCCACCCGCTACGGCTGGCTCGGCGGCAAGCAGCGCTCGTCGGAAACCGTCACCGGCGCCACTCTCATGGGTGTCCGCCTCTACGACCCCACCCTCGGCCGCTTCCTCACCACCGACCCCGTCCCCGGCGGCAGCGCCAACGCCTACGACTACTGCAACGGTGACCCCATCAATTCTTCCGATCTGAGCGGTGAGTTCAGTTTCGGCGGGGCAGCTAAGTGGGGGTGGCACCACACAAAGCGCTATGTAACGCATCACAAGACGTTTTTGGGAGGCGTGGGCGCCGGTTTTGCTTGCGGGGCCACTGGCTGGACTGGCGTCGGGCTGGGAGCCTGCGCTGTAAGTGCTACTCTTCTTGTCGGCGGTGGTGGATACTACGTGAAGCACCGCCACAAGAAAAGAACATATGGCGGCTATTACAGTCACATCAAGTCTGCGGCAACGGGCTACCTCTTTGGAACACCCATCGGCAGGGGCTGGGGCTTGAGGTACCGTGCCGCGAGAACTCTGTCAAATTTGAGATTCAGAGCTCGTGGATCCATCGTTGTACGAGGCAAGCGCTTCTATTTCTGATCGAACACAGCCTCGGTTGAAGCGATGGCAATGCGCCGGGCGGCGAGAAGGCTACCTCGCCGTCCGGCAATGGAGGTGTAATGAGTAAAGTTTCTATCTTCGCACTAGGCATGACCGCAGGTTTTCTGCTCGCTGATCTGATTGCGGAGTATAGCCGGAAGCGAGCGCGTAACATCTCGAAAACCCTTACCCAGACATCAGCCTTAGTTGCTGTTATCTCGCTAGTGATATACCTAATCTTCAGCTAAGGGGTATATCATTGCAGCCTTCGAGTTAAATTGTGACATCTACCGATAGAGGCAATTACCGACCGCCCTAAGGATGCGAAGGTAGAATGTAGTGTCAGTAGGGTATTCGGTAGATGAAATGATAACCACTAGTCGACCGCGACAATGACATGGTGGCGCTCTGGCGAACCTCTACGCGCTGGAATCCGACGTTCATGTCGCACAATGACGATAAACTCCGACACGCCGCATTTAGCTCCGAAGTAGGCGATATTCAGATAATGCTCTCTTAGAGCGTGTTTGGGATCGGGTTACGGAGCGATCTTCCGTAGTGGCCGGGGGCCTGGGCGTGTGGCGGGTCGGCCGCGGGTGAGCCGGCGGAGTATCACGTCGGTCATGGCCCAGCGGATCATCGTTTCGGAGTGGGCGGGGTCGCGTTCGTAGTCGCAGGCCAGGCGTCGTCGCATGGTGATCCAGGCGAAGGTGCGCTCGACCGCCCAGCGCTTGGGCTGGACCTGGAAGCCGCGTTGGCCGGGTTGTTTGCGGACGATGTCCAGGTCGCGGCGGAGGGTGTCGGCGGCCCACTGGACCAGGCGGCCGGCGAAGCCCTGGTCCGCCCAGACCTTGGCCACGGTGGGGTGGTCGAGGCGTGTCCACAGCAGGGAACGCCTGGCACCGTCGCGGTCCTGGACGCTTGCGGCCAGGACGTGCACCGTCAGCAGGAGACCGAGGGTGTCGGTGACGATGAAACGTTTGCGGCCCTTGGTCTTCTTTCCGGCATCGAACCCGCTGGTTGCCTTCGGCACGGTGTCCGCGGCACGCACCGACTGCGAGTCGACCAGCCCTGCGGACGGCTCGGCGTTGCGGCCGTCGGCCTGGCGGACCTTCACCCTCAACGCGTCGTGGACGCACTCGACGGTCCCGTCGTCGTGCCACCAGGTGAAATACCAGTACACAGTCGGCCAGGGCGGGAAGTCCTTGGGCAGGTACCGCCACTGGCAGCCGGTCCGGGCCAGGTACAAGATCGCATCCACGATCCGCCGACGCGGGTGCTTCTCCCGTCGACCGCCCTTGCTGCCCGTCCTCGGCTCGGGCAGCAAGGGCTCGATCAACGCCCACTGCTCATCGGTCAGATCAGACGGGTAACCGTCCCTACCAGCACTCACACACCACCCAACGAGCCACCCGAACGGCCGACACGACGGATCTCAGACACGCTCTTAGGTTCCGGAGCGCACTACGCCTGGGTCGCGGCAGAAGACATACGGACCCGATCCGGTCCATGCAATCGTCGTTTCCAGATTAGCAACCTCAGGACTTAATAATGCAATCGAAAAACTTGTCCTGATTATAAACCCGTCGGATTGAGCCATTAATTTCGGAAGCGGAAATTAATGGCTCAACCGACAACCGCAGGGGCCCACAGGCGGCAACCGCAACGACATCACCCAGCTCTTGCCGCTGATCGACGCGATCCGTGGCCGACGCGGACGACCTCACCGAAAGCCGACTTCGCTCTTCGCAGACCGCGGCTACAACCACGACGTCTACCGCGACCAAGTCCGCACCCGCCGCATCGTGCCAGCCCTCGCACGCCGCGAAACCCGGCACGGCGCCCGGGTTGGGCACCTACCGCTGGGTCGTGGAGCGCACCTTCGCCTGCCACCACGGTTTCAAGCGACTGCGCATCCGCTGGAAACGCAGAGCCGACGCCCACGAAGCCTTTCGCGAACTCGCCTGCTGCCTCATCACCCTGCGACAGATCAACTCATTGTGTTCGCCGCTGTGAGTGAGGCGTTCGACGTCTCAGCTCAGCGGCGCGGGAGCCCTGTTGGTTCCGTATCCTGGCGCACGACCTACCTCATGCCCTGGTCGCGTGGGTCACGATGCTCATTGTCACCTGTGAGGGTCACCGGTGATGCAAACTCTCACCGCCCCGCCGTGCGTTGGTCGCTCTTGTATACCTGCGTCGGCACAACACTCTTGCCCGTATCGTCGGCATCGCACACACCCACGTCACCGCGGTCACCGGCCTGCTCGCCGAGCAGGCGCCGGGCCTGCTGAGGACGTTGTGCGCGCACGACCGAGACTACGTTCTCCTGAACGGCACGCTCGCAGAATGCAACCGTGTCGGCGACGGCAGGGCCCACTGTTCCTCGAAGCACAAGCGTCGCGGGGTGAACGTGCAGTCATCACCGACCCGGCCGGCGAGGTCCTGTGACTGTCCGCCCGCGCTGCCCGGGCCGGACCCACGACCTCACAGCCACCCGCACCCACAAGGTCTTCCTGATCTGCGGTCGCTAGGGGGTCCCGATCCTCGCCGACATGGCCTATGTCGGTGCGGGCGACTGTGTCACCACCGCCGAACGCCGCCCATCCAACGGCGGCCGTGGTCGTAGCTCGGGCACGCAGTCCCGCATCGGCCCCAACCGCACGAGCGTCACCACCAAAGCCCTCCTCATCCCGGAGGGACAACGCGGGAAAAGCTCAGTCACCTCGCGCCCTGTCGTGGCGCCCTGACCGGCTGCCCTACGGTGACCACCCGTGCCCACGCCGACCGGGGACAACGGCGACGTTCGGCCAAGTCTGTACCGGCCTGGACGCGCGGGGCGTCGTCCCAACTGCTAGGGGTCGTTCACGGTGCACCGCTGAGCGGGCGTCTTCTATCACCGATTGCCGGACGGGCCAAATCGACGGTGGTGCGGATTCTCGTCACTCGAAAGCACGACCTGCCCGGCCCCCGCCCTTCTAGTCTCCGTCGAGGTCAGCTCGTCATCGCCCTCCTTCATGCGTGTCGGCCACACCGCCGGCCTGTTCGCCCACCTCTGGTCGCGCAGTGGGCGCGGCGACCAGAGATTTCCCGTCTGGTGCTCGGTGATTGCCACTGCAAACCGGTCGGCTTTGCCAATTACACCGAAACGTTGCCTCAACTGGCCCACGCCTTGGGAGTCACCGTCGAACGGCGCGGTTCCCAGGTGCCCGAGCTGCCGCTGTGGGTGTGCTCAGTCCGCTTCGACCGCCGCCGCGACCTGAGCCGTGCTGGCCTGTTCAGCGCCCAATCCTCTCTACCGGAGAACTCAATGCCCATCACCGTCACCATCGCCGCCGAGCCGAGCGGCAGCGTCGTCGCCCGCGGTGGCGACAGCCTTGCCCAGTCCCTTCTCGACCACGCCGGGTTCGCCTTCGCCAACGACTGGTACGGCCCCCGGCACCGGCTTCCGACCTCGATGGCGCGCGAGGAGCAGGCCGCCGTCGCCTCGCACGCCGCCGAGATGCTCCGCGCCGCCCGCTACACCGTCGACCTCGACCCCGCGCTGGACCGGACGCAGGCAGCGCCCGCTGAGCAGTCGCTGGACGACCACCTGCTGCAGTTGATCGACCAGATCCGCGGAGCCCGCAGCGGCGGGGAACTCGGCGACGCCGTCGGACGGCTCGTGCACCCCGAGCACGGCGTGCTGGAGCGGGTGCGTGAAGCACTGGAGGCCGCCGGCGAGCAGGTCACCGACCTGGACGACGAGGCGCACCAGCTCGCTGACCGTTTCGCCGTTGCCGCTGAGTTCGTCACCGCGGCAGAAGGTGAGCTTCCAGGTGTAGGGCACGAGTTGGCGCAGATCAGGACGCCGCTGCCGTATCTGCCGGGCGTGCGTGAGGCGGCGGTGGCCCCTTCCCCCGCCATCCAAGCCGGAGCCGTGCGCACTGCGGCGTCCGCCGCGCCGCACCCGCCGGCATCCGCGTGCGTCCCGGGCCCGCAGACCGGTCCGCGGGCCCGATGAACACGGTGGTGACCCTCAAGACCCGGGCGCGTCCGGCGTCCGCCGGGCTGACGGGCATGTATCTGGTGCGTGCCACCGACGCGCTGGCCGGCGCGACCGCTGCGTACGCGATTCCGCTGCTGGTGCTGATCACCACCGGTTCGACGGCGCTGACCGGCGTGGCGTTCGTGCTGGAGTGGACCCCGCGGCTGAGCGCGTTCGCTTTCGCAGGCGCGCTGGTCGACCGTTTCAGTGCCGGCCGTGTCTTCCGCGTCGCCAATCTGGTCCGTGCTGCCACGGTCGCGTTCACCAGCGCGGTGTTGCTGGTCCTGCCGCCCACCGGCACGGCGGTAACGGGCGTGGTTCTGGCGTTCGGAGCCGCGTCGGGCCTGCTGGCGGAGGTCTCGTACGTGGCGGTGGAGACGCTGGGCGCCGAGGCCGGCCGTCGCGCGCTGCAGCCGCATCGGGTCCAGGCCGCGCAGACGGGGATCGACCAGGGGGCTGCTCTCGTCGGTCCGCTGCTCGGCGGGCTCCTGCTGCTTGTCGGAAGCAGAGTCTTGATGGCGGTCGTCGCGGTGCTGGCCCTGGCCGCTGCGGTCTGCGCGCCGGGTGGCGGTTCGACCGAGCGCGGGGGTACGTCGGCCGGTCTGCGGTCGGGTTGGCGGACCGTGCGGCGCTCTCCCGCGCTGGCCTGGCTGGTCGCGGGGTTCGCGGTGTCCAACCTCGCCACCGGTGTGCTGCAGGCGGCGGCCCCGATCACGGTCATCCGCCGGTTCCGCTGCTCCACGGCCTCGGTCGGCGCGGTGTGGAGCACGGCCGCCGTCGCCTCCCTGCTGGCCGTGTGGGTGACGCGCCGGGCCATCGACCGCTGGCAGGTGTGGCCGGTGGGCGCCGTCGCCGCCGCGGTCGCCACCGGCGCCTGCACGGCCACCGCCCTGGCACCCGGTTTCGCCTTCTACACCGCGGCAGTCGCACTGGTGATGGCGTCCGAAGGGGCGATGACGGTCGTGCTCCGCACCCTGCGCGCCCACCTCATCCCGCGCGACGGCTTCGGCTCGACCCTGGCCGTGACGATCATCGTGATGCTGGTGCCGCTGCCCACGGCCGGGGCACTCGTCGCTGTCGTGCCCGCCACCGGCCTGCCCCATCTGCTGCTGGCCTGCGCAGTCTTGCAGGGCCTGATGCTGACCGCATCCTTCGCCGGCCTGCGGCGCCACCGACCCGTCGGCGACCCACCGCCCGCTGCTCCCGCGCCGACGACGGCGGACCAGCGCACGCTCCAGCCCACGAGCCGCGCGTGAGCGCCCCCGCCGAACTGCGCCCCCGCCCCCGGCTGCTCCCGTTCACCCTCTCCTCGTTCACCCGATTCCCGCCTGTTGGAGGCTTCCCGATGTCCCGATCCGCCCGCCCTGTGCTGATCGTCGTCGCCGGCACCGACCCGGTGTACCGGGGTTACTGCACGAAGCAGGTCGCCGCTGCGTACGACATCGCGCTGATCGACGCCAAGCCGCCGACGTGGCAGGGCGACCTGGTCGTGGACCACGAGGTCGCCGACACCCGCGACCCGGTCGCCGTCACCGCCGCCGGCCTCGCCCTGGCCGAACGGCACGCCATCGCGGGGGTCGTCACCTGGGACGAGTACGCCCTCGTGCCCGCGGCGGCCCTCGCCGCCCGGCTCGGCGTACCGGGCAGCACCGTCGCCTCGATGAACGCCGCCCGCGACAAGGCCGCCACCCGGCGCCTGCTCGCCGAACACGGCGTGCCCTCCGCCCGGTCCATCCGGGTGCGCGACCTGACCCAGGCCACCGCCGCCGCCTCACGGATCGGCTACCCGGTCGTCCTCAAGCCCGCCTCGCACGCGGCCAGCATCGGCGTCATCCGCGTCGACGACCCCGACGAGCTGCCGCACCGCTGGGAGTTCGCCGCCGCCGGAGCGAGCGCACAGGGCCCGGAAGGGCGCGGTGTCCTGGTGGAGGAGTACCTGCGCGGCCCGGAGATCAGCGTGGAGTGCGCCACCGTCGGCGGCGCGACGACCGCGCTCGCCGTCACCCGCAAGGAGGTCGGCTTCGCTCCGTACTTCGAGGAGACCGGCCACACCGTCACCGCAGGTGACCCGCTGCTGCCGCACGTCGCCCCCATCGCCGCGCAGGCGGTACGCGCGCTGGGCATCAGCGCCGGCATCCAGCACGTCGAAATGCGGCTGACCACCTCCGGCCCGCGGATCATCGAGGTCAACGCCCGTATCGGCGGTGACTTGATCGGCACGCTCGTCCGGCTCGCCACCGGCCTCGACCTGCCCCGGATCGCCGCCGACATCGCCTGCGGAAACGTTCCCGCCCTGACGGCCACGGCACACCGCACCGCCGCGATCACGATCCTCTACCCGCCGGTCAGCGGCACGCTCGACACCGTCCGCCTCCCGGTCAGGCCCGGCGCCGAGCCCCACTGGCTGCACCAGGCGACCTGGCTGCGCGAGCCCGGCGACCGCGTCACCCTCCCCCCGCACGGCGATCTGACCACCGCCCGGGTGGGCTTCCTCATCGTCACCGCCGACAGCCCCGAGCAGGCCCGCGACCGGCTCGCGCTGCTCACCGACCGCCTCACCCTGACGGTCACCGCGTGACCCCCGCGCCGACGGCACCCACGCGCTCAAGAACCGGCTGCCCCGCCGCAGACCGTTCCGCTGCCCCAGACTTCTGGAACCCGCCATGCCTCCTTCGCGTACCCGCCCGCCCTCCACCACCGCCGGAACCGACGCCCTCCTGTACCTGCTGTTCGGCGTCCTCGGTGCCGTTCTCGCCTTCGGCTCGCTGGCCTGGCTCACCGGCAACCTCACCAACTCCGCTGTCGGCGCAGGCTCCTGGGCGCCGTTCCGGGTTGGCGACGCCCTGCTTCACCCGGATGTGCTGTGGCCGCACCTGGGCGCCACCGCTCTGCTGGTCGGAGCGCGCGTCGTCCCGGGCCTGCTCACTCTCGGACTGCTCGCGGCAACCGGTGTCCTGTGGCTGCGTCTGCGCGGCGGCGCGAAGACCGGTCTCGCCGGCGCCGCGGACCTGGCCCCGCTGCTCGGCCGGGAGATCACCACCAAGGCGCAGGAGTTGCGGCCGAGCCTGGCCGGCCGGGAGCGTAAAAGAGGTCGCGCCCGCTGACCGCGGCATCCTCCTCGGCACGCTCTCCCCCGGCCGCGCCGAGGTCCGCGCCAGCTGGGAGGACGTCCTGGTCGCCGTCATGGCGCCACGCTCGGGCAAGACGTCCGGGCTGGCGGTCCCCGCGATCCTCGCCGCCCCCGGACCGGTGCTGCTCACCTCCAACAAGGCCGCCAACGACGCCTTCACCGCCACCGTCGACGCCCGCGCCGCGGTCGGCACCGTGTGGACGCTGGACCCGCAGCAGATCGCCCACCACCCGCGGCAGATGTGGTGGGACATCCTCGCCGACGCCCGCGACCTGGCCGGCGCCAAACGCCTCGCCGGGCACTTCGTCGCCGCGTCGGTGGACGAGGCGGCGGGCTCGGACTTCTGGTCCACCGCCGCCAGCAACACCCTCGGCGCCCTCTTCCTCGCCGCGGCCTCACACCGGCGGCCGATCACCGACGCACTCGCCTGGCTCGCCTCGCCGGCCGACCGCACCCCCGTCGACCTGCTCACCGACGCGGGCCACCACGCGGTCGCCGCCCAGCTCCAGGGCACCGTCTCCGGCGCCACCGAGACCCGCGACGGCATCTACGAGACGGCACGGCAGTACGCCAGCTGCCTGCTGGACCCCGAGGTCGCCGCCTGGGTCACCCCCGCCCCGCATCTGCCGGAATTCAAGCCGACGGCCTTCGCGACCTCCCGCGACACGCTGTACCTGCTCAGCAAGGACGGCGGCGGCAGCGCGAGCGCCATCATCGCCGCCGCGGCCGACGCCGTCATGCGCGCCGCCGTCGTCGTCGCCGAGCGCTCCGGCGGCCGGCTCGACCCACCCCGCACTGTGCGTCCTGGACGAAGCCGCCAACGTCTGCAAAATCTCCGACCTGCCCGACCTGTACTCGCACCTGGGCAGCCGCGGCGTCATCCCGATCACGATCCTGCAGTCCTACCGGCAGGGCCAGCGCGTCTGGGGCGAGACCGGCATGGACGCCCTGTGGTCCGCGGCCACCGTCAAGATCGTCGGATCGGGGATCGACGACGCCGACTTCGCCGACCGGCTCTCCCGCATGATCGGTGAGCACGAGGTGCCGACCACCTCGGTGTCCACCAGCGAGTCCGGCAAGTCCACCTCGGTCAGCATGCGCACCGAGCGCATCCTGCCCCCGGACGCGATTCGCGCCCTCCCCAAAGGCAGGGCCCTCCTCTTCGCCACCGGCCTGCGCCCCGCGATGCTGAACCTCCGCCCCTGGTTCAAGGGGCCCTCCGCCCGCCACATCGCCCCGGCCTCAGCCGCCGCGACCCAGGCCATCACCAAGCGCGCCATCGCCAAAACCGCCCCCGCCGACGCCCGCCGCACCGGTGCCCCACCCGCACCGCACGTGCGCCCGTCAACCCGGAGCCGCCCATGAACCAGCCACCCCTCCACGAGCCGTCTTCACCCAGCTCCGTCACCGAACTCGAAGCCCTGGCCGACGCCTTCGCGGGCGTGCTGCACACCATGCCGACGTCCTACAGCACGCCGGACCGGTCCCAGGAGCGCCTGGCCGAGGCCCTCACGGCCGTCGTCAGCCTTGCGGTACGTCTGGACTCCCAGCTCAACCGCACACTGACGGCGCTGGGTGCCACCGGGCCCGCCGACCCTGCGGGGTACGCCATCATCGCGTCGGACCTGACGTTGGTCATCGGCAACCTCGGCCGGGCGCTCAACGAGATGGCCGCCGCACAGGACGCCCACTTGTTCATCGACCACTTCGCGGCGGACTACGACCGCCCGGACGTCAACACGCCCTTCGCCCGAGGCCGGACCGCCACGTATCTGGGTACCGCCCGCGATGCCCTGACCGAGGCGGCCGCGAGGCTGCGGTACACGGCGAAACGCCGCGCGACCGAGGAACGCCTTCGCGCGGCTCAATCTCGCGGCCCTCGAAGGGCCGCCCCCGCCGCCTGTGCCGTCCCAGTTGTCCCGGCGCCACCTCCAACGACACCGGCTACGGATGCGAAAAGCCGCTCATGACCGGGACGTCGAACACCGCGCCCGCAATAGGGAGCCTCTGCTCCGGCTATGGCGGCCTGGATCTTGGTGTGCAGGCCGCGCTCGGCGGCGCCGTGGTCTGGCATGCCGAGAGCGACCCGAACGCCTCCCGCATCCTGGCCCGCCACTGGCCCGGCGTGCCCAACTACGGCGACATCACGACGGTCAACTGGGGTGACGTACCGCGGGTGTGCGTGCTGACCGCGGGCTTCCCGTGTCAAAGACGTCTCGGTCGCCGGCTGCCGCGCCGGACTCGCGCCCGACACCCGCTCGGGGCTGTGGCTGCACGTCGCCCGTGCCGTCGAGGCCCTCCGCCCTTGCCTGGTGGTGATCGAGAATGTCCGAGGACTCCTCACCAGCTCCGCCGCTCGTCGCGCTGGTGACGTGGAACTCTGCCCGTGGTGTCTGGGAGACCGGCCAGACCACGATCTGCGGGCACTTGGCGCCGTACTCGGCTCCCTGGCCGACCTCCGGTACGACACGCGATGGCTCGTGCTGCGCGCCAGCGACGTCGGAGCACCCCACCGCCGCGAACGCGTCTTCCTCACGGCCTGGCCCGCCGAGCCGGCTCCTCAAGACGCCGACGAGCAACATCGGCAGCAACGGCGGCTCCCAGCACCCGGGCAAGAGGAAGAACGGTGGTCACGGGCCGAACCTGGCGGACGAGGTGGAGTGGCTGCTGCGGACTCCGAAGGCATCGGACGGGATCAAGGGCTCGCCGAACCAGCGGCACGGCAACGGCGACCTCACTCTCGCCTCGGCGGCGGCCTCGCTGCTGCCCACCCCCCGGGCGAGCGACACCGGCACCCCCGGGCGCCGTCCGGGCGCGGGCTGGCGTCCGCCGCTGTCGGCGGTGGTCCTGCCGCTGTGGGCGCGGACGACCCCGGAGGAGGAGGGGCTGACGGACGGTGGGGGCCGTACGGCGCCGCCGTCGCCCGGTGGGAGATGCTCACCCGTCCCGCGCCGCCGCCGACCGATGCCGGCGGGCGGCTGCATCCGCGCTTCGTCGAGTGGATGCAGGGCCTGCCCGACGGCTGGGTGACTGCTACGCCCGGTCTCGGCCGACCCGCCCAGCTCACCGCGCTGGGCAACGGCGTCATCCCCCAACAAGCTGCCGGGGCAGTGCAGTTGCTGGCACCACCCTTCCGCCGCTGCTCCCGCTGCGCCGGTACGTAGCCGCACTACCGCTTTTCCCCGGACCGGCCAAATCACCGATCCTCCGCAACCCTCTCCCCCATGCCGACCTCCCCGAGGAGCACCGCCGTGGTCTCCAGAAGAACGCCGCTTCCGCGCGCACCGCCTCCGACCTGCTCACCCACTCCTGGAAGCGCCATGCCCGAAACCACCCCGGCCGTACCCGAACCCGGAACCGAGCCGGAGCCGTTCCGCGTCGCCGACGAGGACCTCGACGACCTCGCCAGCACCCTCGCCGCGACCATCGCCGAGGTCCGACACCACGGCGTCATCCTCGACCGCCTCGCCGTCGAACCCGACACTTCTGCCTCTGCTGCCGCGCCGGCCGACGATGCTGGCCCCGTCGCAGCGGACGCCGGCGCCGCGCCGGACAGCGGTCCGCCCAGCGTGTTCATCCTGGCGCTCGGCGGCGATGCGTACGCCGCCGAGCTGGCCGCGCTCGCCAACTGGGTCGACCACCTGCTCCTGCCGGTCTACGGCCGCGAGATCAGCACCACCCGCCCCTGGTGCGACCGCTGGTACGAGCACCTGGAAGCCGTCGCCCGCCTCCACGGCCTGTGGCTGGCCTGGCAGCAACTCACCGACGCCGACGCCGGACTCGCCGGCCCCTCCACCTGGCACCGCGACCACCTCGACCACACCTTGGCCCAACTGCGCGCTCCCGACGGGCCGTTCGCCGCGTGCACCACCAGCCCGGTCCGCCCGACCCACCGAGTCCTCGCCACACCGGCGCCCGCGGCAACAACCCCCTCGACGGCGGGCGGCGCCCAGTGACCGCCGAACTCGACCTCGCCCTGGACGGCCTCGTCCCCGCCGATCTCGGCTCCGAACAGACCGAGAGCGTGCTGTGGGCCGCTGACCTGAAGGTACTGGCCGCGTACCACACCGCTCCGCACAGGTCGCACAGTTACGTCGTCGCCCACGACACGTCCGCGACCTGGGGAGTGCCAGGGGCACCGCAGCTCGTCTCGATCGAGGTCGCCCGCGACTTCAGTCTGGGCACGTTCACCCTGGAATCCGAGTACCACGCCGGTCTGCCGTTCGCGCAAGCCTGGCTGATCGAGCGCGGCTGCCCGCCCGACAAGATCGCCCTGGCCGAGGGCGACTTCGTGAAAGCGGCTGACGAGCAGACCCTGCGGCTGGAGCAGGCGATCCGCGAGGGCGGGCAGCGCTACGAGGTCCTCGATACGTGGACGCGGGATGACGCCCCGTGCGAGAACTGGACCCTCGTGCGTGACAGCGCCGCAGCCGACAACCCGGTCCGCGTCTTCCTTGCGGTGGTCGACCCCGCAGCTCGCACCTACACCGTGCGCGAGGGCGCGTTTCCCGACGAGGGCACCGCCCGGCAGTGGTTGGAGGACCGCGACACCCCGCTGCCGCAGCCGCCCGAGGACCACCGCGACGCCGATGGCGTGCGCAGGCGCGTCGCGCTCGCCCGCTCGACCCGCGCCCCGCGTGCCACGGCATGCGGCCTCGACGCCCTTCCCGCGCCGTTCACCAGCGCGGGCCAGCGGCCGGGTCCGGGGAGGTCGCTGTGAGCCTGCCCCGGCGCGCCTTCGCCGCCCACCCAGACGCTCTCGCCGACCTGCGCAACCTGCCCGAACCCATCCGTGACCAGGCACTGCTGCACCTGCAGGACCTCGTCAACGGCGAACGCGTCGCCAAGCGCCTGCAGGGCCGGCTCGAAGGCTTCCACAAGGTCATCCTCGGTGTGGGAACCGACTGGGCCAGCCACCGGCTCGTCGTGCAGTTCCGGCCCGCACCGGCCACCTCCAAGCACGAGCGCGAGGTGTACCTGGTCGCCGCCGGCCCCGCGCGGACTACGCGGTCTACCGCGCCGCCCAGCACCGCACCGGCCGAACCCAGACGCCACTGCCGGACCCGGCGACGGCGGCCCGCATCCGCGCTGCCCGGTCCCGCTCCCCCACGCCGCGAGCCTTGCCGCCGGCTCTTCGACCTCCCCGGCCGCGTACAGCACCAGCACATCGGCCACCGCCCGGAAGACCACCCGATGACCGCCGACCGCACTGCGCTGTCCCGCACCGAGCTGGCCGATCTGCTCACCGGCGCCGCGTGCAGCGTCTCCGCTCTCGTGAGCGCCGAATACCCCACGCCGGCCGCTCGCTCCTACCTGCACCCGGTCCTGGGCGTACTGTCCGCCGGGCCCGCGGTCGTCAGCGAACTGAACGACCGGCTGGAGGACGTCCTCGCCGAGGCATGGCCCGACACCCCCGCGGGGCTGTTCGCGCTCGCCTCCTACGCCGCCGCCCTGGGCTGGCTCACCGAATCCCTCGCCGAGCTGACCGACACCGTCGATCACATCTGCATCCAGGTCGGCATCCCCGCCGGGCCTCCCGATCCCGACCTCGCGTCGCTCCTGCCCCGAGAAGACAGCACGGCCCGGGCCGGCTTCGGGTTCAGCGTGCTGGAGCTGGCGGCCGTCCGCGCCGCCGCCGAGACCGCCGACCTGACCAGTACGTGCGCCTTCTCTCGCTGTCACTGCTGGCCGCGGCCCGGATCACCGACGCCTGCATGGAGATCGCCGGCGGCCTCGCCGAGGACGCGGCACACGTGCTGGGTGACGCCAACGGCCACCTGCGCATCGGCGAAGGCTCCGACAGTTTGCCGACGCTGGTGCGCACCCTGCTGACCCGGATGGAGACGGCCCGGTGAACCCCCACGACCCCTCCGTCCGGCCCGGCGCGCACCTGGTCGCAGCCGAACTCGGTGTCGACGAGCCCTGGGAACTCAGCGACCGCCACCCGCTGCGCAGTCCCCTGGACATCGTGGGCAGGCTCGTCGCCACCGCTGCTCACGAGACCGACGACCTGCACGCCGACCTCACCCGCGCCGCGAAGGCGGCGATCGAGACTCTCGAACCGATCTCCCAGGGCAAAGCCCCCCAGATGCGCGGTGCGTACGGACTCCTGGGCGCCGCCGGCCCGCAGCTCGAACTGCTCGCAGCCCGCCGGGACACGGCGTACCAGCAACTGGCCCGAGCAGTAGCCGGGTACCGGCGGCTGCTTCCCGAAGTGACTGACGCGGCAGCCGAGGAGCGCGACCTTGCACCGGAGCGAATGGAGGAAGAGGCACCGGGTCGGAACGACGACTGGGCCGTTGCCGGCGGTCGGCAGCTTCAGGCGTTGCGGGCCGTCGAGCGCGGCGGGCTGCGGTTGAAGCAGAGCGCGCTGTCCGAGCAGGACCGCTACCTATCCGACGGCACCGGCATTCTCGTCCCGGTCTGGGCGCAGACCGTCGAGCGGATGCTCGCCGACGGCCTGCTCGACCTTGACACCACCACAACGCCCTCACAGGGGCAGCTCCTGTCGCTCACCGCGCTGGGCCAAACAGCCCTGCAGGTCGCCGAGGGCGTCGCCGCTCTCAGCCGCAGCGCCCCGAACTCCCTCAACTCGCGGCCGGCGGTACCCCCTGCCGTCGGCCCCGCTGGTCAGACGAAGCCGACCCGCTCCCGCTGACCTGAACGAAGGAAAATGCCATGCCCACCACTGCTGTCCACACCCGCCGCCTGGTAGAGCACCGGTACGGCCGCCCGCTGGAGCATCTCCGCGACGAGGTTGTCCGCAACCGCTCGGCCGACCCCGTCCTGCCGATCGTGCTGCGCCGACTGACCGTTCTGGAACGGACCGCCGAGCAAGGCCACGCGACGCACCGCGCCCTGCGCACCAGCGTTCAGAAGGCCGTCGCCGACGGCAGCCTCCAAGATGACCGCCTGCGCCCGTACATCGCCGAACTCATGCGCCTGGAGCAGCAGGAGCAGTCCCAGGTCGAAGCGTTGTGGGATCTGCTGGACGTCCGACTGCTGCTCGACCAGCCCGCTGCCGGCCGCCTCCCGTTGTCCCAGCGGCCCGGCCGCGCTGTCGAAGACCACGAGGTGATGGACGCCGCCCGCCAGGCCGCCGCCGGCCTGCCCCGCCTCACTCGCGACGCGCTGCGCCAGGCCCTTCGTGACCGCGGCATCCACATCAGCAACCGCCGTCTTGGGGCCGTTCTTCAGCTGCTCCGCGCCGAAGGCGCCCACTGAACCACCAGCCTTCCCCGTCCCCCTGGAGTCCTTCATGTCCACCCTCGCCCAGCCCAGTGCCTCGCGGACCGGCGCCGCCCGCGCCCAGCGCATCGAGGACGCGTTGTCCCTGATCGCACCGAAGTGGACCAACTGGGTCGTGCAGACCCTGGCCCAGCAGCACCAGCCGATGCGGGTACGGGAGATCGCCCGACGACTGCCTTTCGTCAGCGAGCCGCTCGTCGGCAGGCGGCTGGCCCAGATGCACGCCGACGGCCTGCTGACCCGCGGCGAAGACCTCCGTGCCCCGTACCGGCTCAGCAGCCGTGGTACGTCACTGGCCCCGGTCCACCAGGCACTGACGGATTGGTCGCACGAGCACTTCCACTTCCCGGCAGGCGGTGTGGCCGGTGCCGAGCGCGTCGGAGACGCGGTGCGTCGGCTGAGCCTGCGCCACACCACCTCCGTGATCCAGGCCCTCGACGGCGGGCCCATGCGGTTCGTCCACATCAGCGAGACGGTCGGGCTGGACGACCCCTACACCCGGCAGCGCCTGATACGCCTGCAGAACGACGGCCTGGTCACCCGCACCGGCCCCCGGCACGGCGACCCCTACACCCTCACTTCCGCCGGCCGGGCACTCGGCCCGGTGTACGCCGCCTTCGAGCACTGGAGCAACCCCACCGCGAACCGTCCCGCTGCCGCTGCGGTGGACACAGCCACCCGCACCCACCACGCTGCCTCGCGCCCGGACGGCATACGCACGGCAGCAGCGCTGCACCGTAGCCCCGCCGCCCCGAACGGCCTGTTCAGCCACGCCCCCGCCCCGCAGCCCCGGTGCCGGCACCCGTCACCGCCCAGTCCGCCCCCTCCCGCAGTAGGTGACCCTCATGGACCCCAGACCCGCCGTCCCGCCGATCCCTGCTCCGCGCGCCGCTCACGACGGCGCGCGGGCCCCACCTCCCCCGGAGCACGTCTTCATGAGCACCCAGCAGCCCGACGACCAGCACCCCGACCAGCCGCTCCTAGTCAGCCCCCGCTACTCGCCGGGTCCAGCGGGACCGGCGACGCCGGCTTCGCACCCGTCGCCCACTGGCCCCACCACTACTTGGACGACGGCCCCTGCCAACTCCTGGTCACCTCCCCCGACGGACGCATCCGCATCGGCTGGTTCGGCGACGACTTCGAGCTGTGGAAGATCAGCGCAGCCGAGGACGCCGTCTCCGTACCCCGCTGGACCGCCACCTTCAACCACGTCACACCCGCCGAGATCGTCGCCGGCCTCACCCACGCCCTGGCCCACGACTACGCCGACGCCGAAACCGCTCAGGGCGAGGCCCGGTTCCTGGCCGCCCGATCGCTGTACTGGGCCGACTGCATCCATCCGCTGATCGAAGTCGGCTGGACCCGCGGCCCGGCCGAGCCCGGCACCGTCGAGATCATCGCCCCCGACCGGCAAGCCGGCGCGCTCATCGACAACCGCCGCTACAGCAGCGACGACGAAGCCGTGACGCTGTGGGCCGGGCCCCCTGGTTGGGCCACCCGCGCGGAAGCCGTCTTCAGCTCCCGCACCCCGTCCCACCTGATCGCCGCCACCGCAGCCGCCATGACCGACCCCACACCGGTGCTCCGCGAGCGCCACGCGATCCACCCCGACGTCGAGCACCTGGTCACGCTCACTCCCGTGCACCCGCCCGCGCCTGCGGGCCCGCGGGCTCCCACTCCGCTCGACGTGCGCCGCACCGCCGTCATGCAGGCCGTCCACCGCGCCGCCCGAAACCCGCAGACAGCCGCCGACCTCCGCAGGCCCGCAGCCGCACTGCCAACCCGGCACCCAACCACCCGAGCAGTCCCGGTCCCACCCCAGGGACCAGCCCGCCGACCGACTCGCCGACCCCGGCTCGCCACCGCTGACGTTCGGGAGCAAGCCACGGCCTACGCCACCACCGAGAAGCGGTGACACGAGCCCCCAGATCGCCTCCGGAGAAGGGGAGTTCGTCTATGCCCGACGCCACCGTCTTGGACCATGCCACTGCGATGATCGAGAAAGCCTGGGCCCGCCCTATCGAGGAGCTGGAGACCCTCGCCCTCCAATGCCCGGTCCAGGACCCGCTGCTGCGCTCCGCGATGCATATCCGCTCCGCGCTCGTCGTCTCGTCCAACGCTGTCGTCGTCCACCAGGACCGCCTCCACGGCATGACCGGGCCCGGCCAAGTGCCGGCCTTCTACGACCTCGAACGGCTCACCAGGTCAGCGGCAGATCTGCGCATCGCCCAAGCCGAGAGCCAAGCGCGCCTACAAGCGATCGGCCACATCATCGACGCCCGCGAAGCCGCCCAGCTCCCGGACCGGACCCCGGCGATCCGCCTGGCCCAAGCGGCTGTCGCCCGTTCCGTACAGGCACCGCGCACCCCAGAGCCGCCACGACTGGGCCAACGCCCCACCGCTGCCGGCCCGGCGGTGGACACCAGCGGCCCCCGCCGGTAATGCCTGTGTACTCCTCACGGGGCACCGCCCAACGACAACGCCCTCACGGGCCGCCTGTCCACCGCACCACGATGTCGATTGCACCGTCCGAAGACATCACGACCGCCGAAGGCTTCCCCTGCCCAGCGAACGCCCCGCCTCATGGACCCCCGCCTACCCGGCACTCCACCAGCTCCTCGACGCCGCCATCGAAGCCGCCAGCACCACCCGGCGCCCCAGCACAGACGTCACCGCCCTCCGCCGGGTCCGCCGCGACCTCATCACCATGGACAACGGCCACCAGCCCTACCCCGACAGCCAGTTTGAATAGAGCCCCCACGCCGCCTTCAGGCTCTTCCGCCAGATCATCACCGCGGCTCCGCTCGGACACCCCTCCGCAGGCACGGTGCTCCGGCTCGCTGCGGACGTCGCCGACCAGACCGCGGCGGCCCGCGCCGCCGCCACGTACACCAAGAAGAACTGACGTCCAGATCAGGCGACACATCGCCCGTGGTGGGTGTCCCCCAACCGGGCAGCGGTTGCAACGTGCGGCACCTCCTCCGTCAACTACACGCGCCGGATGACGGAGGAGTGGCGAGGAAGAAGGAAAGGGTGCCGCAGCCGGTGGTCTAGGCGAGACCAGTGCCAGAAGCGCGGCGCGGGCCGCGACCAGTCCCCGGTGTTGGTTGGGCCTCGTGGTGTCGGCGGGCAACGCAGGGCAGGCTCAGCCGCGGCAGCTGCCGGACGTCTTGCCGGACTCGCCAATCTCGATGGCTGCGGTGGAACCGATGCCGATCTGGACGAGCGGCGGCGTGGGGATACAGCAGCCAGAGGACGTCTGTCCGGTCGGGTCGTCGAACAGGCCCGAGCCGCCGCACACGCCGGTCTCGGGGAGGGTGAGTTCGACGCGGTCGGCGGCGTCGAGGTCGCCGGCGATCGCTGCGGCGACCGAGCGGGCCTGCTCGTAGCCGGTCATGGCGAGGAAGGTGGGGGCGCGGCCGTAGGACTTCATGCCGACCATGTAGAAGTCGGGTTCGGGGTGGGCGAGTTCGCGGTGGCCGTGGGGGCGGACGCTGCCGCAGGAGTGCTGGTTGGGGTCGATCTCCTCGGCGAGCGCGGGCGGGGCCTGGAGGCGCTCGTCGAGGCCGAGGCGGATCTCGCCGAGGAAGGTCAGGTCGGGGCGCAGGCCGGTCAGCACGATGACCTCGTCGACCGCTTCCAGTCGGCGGCCGTCGTCCCCGACCAGGACCAGGCGGCCGTCGCCGTCGGTCTCGATCGCGTCGGTACGGAAACCGGTGACGGCGTCGGCGTGTCCGTCGTCGACGGCGGCCTTGGCCGCCAAGCCGAGAGCGCCGCGGGCGGGGAGCTGGTCGGCGGTGCCGCCGCCGAAGGTGGAGCCGGAGATGCCGCGGCGCAGCACCCACAGCGCGTGGGTGCCGGGCTCCTCCTTGGCCAGGTCGGCGAGGGAGGCCAGCGCGGTGAAGGCGGAGGCTCCCGAGCCGATCACGGCGGTGCGCCGCCTGGCGTACCGGGCGCGGACGGCGGGATCGGCCAGGTCGGGGACGCGGTAGGTGATGCGGTCGGCCGCGGCGCGCTCGCCGAGGGCCGGCAGGCCATTGCCGCCGGCGGGTGCGGGGAGGGTGAAGGTGCCGGAAGCGTCGATGACCGCGCGGGCCAGCACGCGCTCCTCGCGGCCGTCGGCGAGCCGATAGTCAACGGTGAAGGGCTGGATATCGCGGTCGGCGTCGACGATCCGGTCACGGCCCACGCGGGAGACCCCGGTCACCGTGGCGCCGTACCGTACGGCGTCGCCGAGGGTGTCGGCGAGTGGCTGGAGGTACGCCTCCGCCCACTCCTTGCCGGTGGGGTAGGTAGCCGCATCGGGCTTGGCCCAGCCGGTGGGAGCCAGCAGCTTCTCGGCAGCGGGGTCGGTCAGCTCGGCCCACGTGGAGAACAGCCGCACGTGGCCCCACTCGCGGACTGCGGATCCGGCGCGCGGGCCGGCCTCCAGGACGAGCGGGGTCAGGCCGCGCTCGGTCAGGTGGGAGGCGGCGGCGAGGCCGACGGGGCCGGCGCCGATGACGACGACCGGCAGGTCCCCGGTGGCGGGAGCTGACATGGCGGTGCCCTTCTTCCGGGCGGCCGGACGGTGACCCGGCCACTGTTTCGATATCTGTCGATATCCCCGAGGTTGCCTCACTATCGACGAGTGTCAACATAGACGCATGTCGAACCCGTCGTCGCCGTTGGCCGAGCTGTCGGTCCTCCAGGACGCGCCGACCGTGCTGTGCTGCCCGCCGATCACCGCAGGCGAGCTGTCGGTGGAGGACTCGGAGAGAATGGCCGCGATGTTCAAGGCCCTGTCCGACCCGGTCCGGCTGCGCCTGTTCTCCAAGATCGCCTCGCACCCGGGCGGGGAAGCGTGCGTGTGCGACATCCAGGACGTCGGCGTCTCCCAGCCGACCGTCTCCCACCACCTGAAGAAGCTCCGCGAAGCAGGGCTCCTGACCTCCGAGCGCCGCGGCACGTGGGTCTACTACGCGGTGGCACCCTCGGTGGTCGCAGGCATGGCAACCATGCTCGACCTTCCCGCCGCGGCCGGCTGACGCGAGGTCCACTCGTATTGTCGGACCGGTCCTCTAGCCTGTGGCCGTGGATCGCGACTGGATGCGGCAGCAGTTGGAATCGTTCAGCAACCTCTGCCTCGCGTACGAACGAAGCACCCCGCCCGGTGAGTATCTGGGCGACGAGCGGCTGTACGACCAGCTGCACCGCGCGGAACCGACCGTCAAGCAGATTCTGCGGACGCTGGATCCGCAGCTCGCCGAGAAGGTCGACATCGACCAGATGGCCGGCGAGGCCACCGCACGCCACCAGGCGCAACGGGCCCTGGGCATCCTGGCCGACCTGGACGAGTGGAAGGTCCGGCTGGCACCAGACGCTCCGAGTCTGGTGGCCGACCGCTTCCACCCGTGGATCTGGGACGCGGCCCGCACTTTCTGGGACTCGCGCCACTACCGGGCAGCCGTGCACGCCGCTGCCAGCTCCATCAACGCCCACACCCAGACCAAGCTGGGCCGTACCGACATCTCCGACGACAAGGTGATACAGGAGGCCTTCAGCGACAAGCCGGCTGAGGCGGGCAAGCCGCGCCTGCGCGTGGCCGGCGACCCCACGAGCCCCACCACCCAGAGCCGTCAGCGCGGCGCGCTCCAGCTGGGACTGGCCGCCTTCTTCGCCATACGCAACCCCGCGGCGCACGACACCGCCGAGTGGACCCAGCACGAGGCCCTGGAGCAGCTGGCCGTCCTCAGCGTACTGGCCCGCCTCATCGACACCAGCAGCGTGCAGCGCTAACAGCCGACATCCTCGGTCCACTGCGGCGCCCGCCGCGTCAGCCGTCGGCGGGTGCCGCCGCCGGTTCGCCAAAGACGACCGCGACCAGAGCGAGGCCCACCACCGCGCCGACCAATTGGGCGGCGACGAAGCCGGCCAGCGAACCGGGTGCGATGCCGGCGAAGGTGTCGGTGAAGGCGCGGCCGATGGCGACGGCCGGGTTGGCGAACGAGGTGGAGGACGTGAACCAGTACGCGGCGCCGATGTAGGAGGCGACCGCGACGGCCGCCATGTGCAGCCGGTCGGTGCGGGCCAGGCCGAAGATCAGCAGGATCAGCCCGGCGGTGGCCACGACCTCGCTGAGCAGCAGGTGCCCGGCACTGCGGTCGTGGCTGGAGAATTCCACCAGCACCTTGCCGAACATCGCGTCCGCGAGGACCGCGCCGCCGATCGCCCCCGCGATCTGCGCGGGTATGTAGACCGCGGCCTCGCGCAACGTGACTCCGCCTCCGCCGCGGCGGGCGGTCCACCACTCGGCCAGGGTGACCACAGGGTTGAAGTGCGCGCCGGAGACTGGGCCGAGCAGAGCGATGAGCACGCCGAGGCCGAAGACGGTGGCGGTGGAGTTCGCCAGCAGCTGCAGGGCCACGTCGTGGGTGAGTTCGGTGGCCTGGACGCCCGAGCCCACCACTACAGCGACGAGGGCGGCGGTGCCGACCAGTTCGGCAGCGGCCCGGCGCACCAGGGGCGCCCGAGACGGGGTGGCGCCGGGTGCCGGTTGCGGCGCGGCGGGCGCGGGGGCGGCGACGGGTCCGGCAGCGGCATCGGTGGCGCTCAAGAAGGTCTCCGGGTACGGGAACGGCGCGGCCTCAAAGACCGGCGGGAGGAATCGGCGACGATCAGGGACAGGCACGCTTGGTGTTGTTCAGCTCCGTCTGGCGGGCCGTGGCCGCCAGTTGGGTGAACGACCCCGCGAGCTGCTCCAGAACGGCGGGGCGCAATTTGTAGTAGGTGAACCGGCCGCACGGCTCGGTGTCGACGACACCGGCCTCGCGCAGCACTCGCAGGTGGTTGGACAGGTTGGTCTGACGCGCTCCGGTCTCCTCCACCAGGTGCGTCGTGCACAGCGTCTCGCGCGCGAGCAGGGTGACGATCTGCAGCCGCAGGGGATCGGCCAGAACCCGGATCAGATCAGTATCGACTGACGTCAGCATGGGGTGATACTTTCACATCAGCGGGGACTGACGCCAGCCCGTCCGGGCTCCCCACGCCTTCCGCGGCCTCGCCCCGTGCTGCCGCGACCGACTCCATCAGGAAGAACGAAGACGATGCCCGACAAGCCGTCCGTACTGTTCGTCTGTGTCCACAACGCCGGCCGCTCCCAGATGGCCGCCGCGTGGCTCACCCACCTCGCAGGCGACCGCGTCGAGGTCCGCTCCGCCGGCTCCACGCCGGGCAAGGAGGTCAACCCCGCGGCGGTGGCGGCCATGGCCGAGGTCGGCATCGACATCTCCGCCGAGGTCCCCAAGGTCCTCACCATCGATGCAGTCCGTGAGTCGGATGTGTGCATCACCATGGGCTGCGGCGACACCTGCCCTGTCTTCCCCGGCAAGCGCTACCTCGACTGGGATCTCGAAGACCCGGCCGGCCAGGGCGTGGAGGCCGTACGCCCCATCCGCGACGAGATCAAGACGCTGGTGGAGGGCCTGATTGCCGAGATCGCCCCGGAGCCGTCGGCATGAGCGGCGGCATCCGCGACGTCGTCATCATCGGCTCCGGCCCCGCCGGGTGCCCGCCGCCCTCTACACCGCCCGCGCCCAGCTCACGCCCCTGCTCTTCGGCAGCTCCGTCTTCGTCGGCGGCTCGCTGACGACCTCGACCGAGGTGGAGGAGTTCCCGGCTTCCCCGACGGCGTCGACGGTCCCGTCCTGATGGAGGACACGGGGCCCGACCGAGAAGCTCGACGACGAGATGGTCGACGACGACCAGACCGGCTACATCAAGTTGCTGAGGCTTTTTCTTTCGTTCAAGGACCGGGACACCGCCGTGACCGGCGGTGGCGACACCCCATCGAGGAAGCCACCTTCCTCACCCGCTTCGCCCGCTCCGTGACCACCGTGCATCGCCGTCCACCCTGCGCGCATCGAAGGTCATGCAGAACCGGGCCTTACTCCAGGTAGGTGCCGGCGAAGCTGCCGTCGAAGCCCATGGCGGCCACGCCCTCCTCCACGCTGGCGTAGGTGGTGGTGTCGGGCAGGTGGGCCAGTGCTTCGAAGGCGGCGCGGGTGATCTCGGGTTCGTGCCACTCGTTGTTGCAGCGGCAGTGGACCCAGGTGATGCGGCCCTGGTTGATCAGGAGCCAGTCGCGAAGCGCCCGACAGGCCGAGCACCTGACGGGGATGCCGCGCAGGGCCAGCTTCTGCGGATGGCGAATGTAGCGGTAGGCGCGGGGGCCGGACGGAGCCTTGAGTTCGTGCTGGAGCTGCGGCAGCGGGTCGCTGCCGGCAGGAGCAGCAGGCGGGACGGGAGGTGCCTCGGTGAAGTGGTCGTTCGTTCTGAGCACGAGCGTCATCTCCGTCTCTGAGCCGGTCTGTTCATCCGTATCGGCAGGTGGGGTGGGTTGTCCAGGGATTTCGGCCGGTCCGGCGGGTCTGGTGCGGGGCCGCCGGGCCGGGGCTCAGCGACGCGGCGGGCGGTCGCGGGAGTCCGGTGCGAGGGCTCGCGGCGCAGCCGGTGGCGCGCCGTGAACGCCGGTCCGGCGAGGCGTTGCCGTCGAGCGGGCGGTGCCGGTCGTGGCGGAACGTGGGGCGCCGCCCGGGTTGGCGGGGAGGTCGGCCAGGCGGCGCAGGCGCCAGACCAGGACGTCGTTCACGTCGTCGGCAGTGTCGAGTTCCCGCATGTCGATGGCCTGCCGCAACAGTGCCTGCGGATCGTGGCCGGCTCGCTCGGCCTGGGCGAGGGTGGCGGCCAGCGCGTCGTGCTTCCTCTCATCGCCCAGGTCCGAGGACGTTTCCGGCAGCACCGCGCGGATGGTGGCTTCGAGGCCCCGACGTTGGGCTTCGGGCAGGGCTCGGCCTTGGCTGCGCAGGGTCCGGAGAGGCGCGTTGGCCGCTTGGCGGTAGGCCGCTCGCAGGTGCTGGGCGGTCTGGCCAGCGGCTGCTGCTTGCTGGGCGTGTCCGCGGGCGGAGTGCCAGCGGGCCGCGGCGATCGCGGCCAGGATCAGGGTGGACAAGAGCATCGCGGTGGCGCCGCCGTCTTCGCCCCGGCCCAGCGCCCCGCCGGCCCGGACGATGCCGCGGGCGGCGGAGCGCAGGGCACGCATGTCGGCGTGTTCGGCGCGGGTGTGGCTACGGGTGGCGCGTTCGAAGGCGCGTGCCGCGGTGGCCAGTTCGGCTCGGGTCGCGGTCGGGGAGGTCTGCGCGACGGCGTCCAGGAGTTCGCCCATGCCGACGAGCTGGCCGGCGGCTCCGTCGCCACCTCGGTCAAGGACGAGAGCCGCGCGTTCGGCGGCGCCGGTGGCGATGCGCCGCTCGCGGGCGGGCGGTGACCATGGCGGTCGCGCGGGGCCGTCCTGCGGTGGCACGGGGTGGTGGCCCGGGGAGGAGCCGGTCAGGCGGAGGCGGATCTTGGGCAGGGACAGGTCGGGCGCGAGGGCGGAGCCGGGGAACCAGACCGGGGTGCCGTCGCGGTTGCGGTCGCCGGGCAGCGCCACGCTGTAGCCGGTGGTGTCGCCCGAGGGAGCTTCGCGCGTCGTGATACGTACGCCCTTGTCGCGGAGCCGGGCGAAGAACTCGGCCTCGTCGGCGGCACCGGCAAGCGCCTGGCGGACGGCTTCGCGCAGTGTCTCGCGTGGGGTCTCGGCGCGGCCGGTGCGCTCGGCTTTGAACCGTTCGGCGCTGGTGGGCTTCTTGGCGGCGGTGCCGTCGCCGGGGTTGAGCCGGCGCAGGCCCATCTCCCCTTCGATGCGGCGGCATTCGGCCTGGGCCTTCTTGAAGTCGTAGTTCATGCGGGGGCGGCGCAGGTCGCCCCTGACCATGGTGGCCACGATGTGGATGTGGTCCTCGGCGTGGCGTACGGCGACCCAGCGGCAGCCGTCCGGGTCGCCTTCGGGCGCGAGGCCCACGGCCTGGACGAGGCGGCGGGCGACTGTGTCCCACTCGGCGTCGTTCAGCCGACGATCGTGAGGGTCGGTGCGGACCGAACAGTGCCATACGTGCTGGGCGGGTGCACTGCTGCCGGCCTGCTTGACCCGCAGGTCCAGGACTGCGGCCAGGCGAGCGAGGGTCGCCTTCGGGTCGGGGCGGGAGCTGGTGTCGCGGCCGGGGTCGGGAGCGAAGCCGTCCCAGGAGCCGACGAGGTGGGGGTCGGTGTGCTCGTCGCGTTTGCCAGGGCCGAAGAGATAGGCGAGCACGCCGTGGGTGCGCGAGCCGCGCCGGATCTTCGGGACCATCACACCCGCCTGCGCGCCAGAGTGTCGGCCGTGTCGTCGACGCGGTCGAGGATGCGGGTCAGTACGGCGAGTGCGTGGTCGAGTTCGCCGGGCCGGGGCCGGCCGCCGGAGTTGTAGACGTACGCGATCTGGTTGATGTTGTTGCCGACGCGGGAGATCGCGGTGCGCAGGGCCGCCAACTCGTCGATCGCCGTGTCGAGTTGCTCGTTGCTGCGCACCGGGAGCGAGCCGCGGGCGGCGGTGAGAGCTGCGGCGGCGAGGAACCGGGCGACGGTGACGGCGCGCTGAGCTGCGGCGGCGGTGATCTCGCTCTTCTCGTCGAGCGACAGGCGCGTGGTCAGCTTGTGGGTGCGCCGGCTCGGGTTGCGGGCGCGGCGGCGCGGCACGCGGTCGGGGAACGCGGGCACGGGGATGGGCGTGCGTGGGGTGGGCTGCTCGGTCGTCGAGCGATCGGTTGCTTCTCCCCCTGCGGCCGGCGTCCCCTGGTGCCGGGCCTCCGGTGGGTTCCCGTGCGCCCTCGCTCGGGGACCCACCGGGCTTCCCCGCTCCCCTGGGCGGGGTCACGTGCGTTCGACGGGCCGTAGGACCGTCGTACGCGACAACTTGCTCCGCCAGGAGCCGAGTTGGTGTCGCGCTGTTCTTGCGTGGTGGTGTGCGTCGGGTCGGGCTCGGTCATCGGCCGGGTTCCGCGTCCTGCCGGCGGACGTCGCGCAGGACGTCTTCGATGAAGTCCATCGCGAGCACCGGGTGGTGCAGGGTCCACGGGCGGCTGTGCCGGCCGCGCTGCACGATCCAGGTGCGGTCGGGTCCGTGTTCGGCGCGGTGGAGGCCTTTTCGGACCAGGACGGCCAGCCAGGTGTCCACTTCAGCGGGGGTGGTGAGGGTCGTGCGCATGACGGTGCTCTCCAGTCGGTCGGAGGAAGTCGGTGGGGGCGGTCCGGGGCGGGTGACCGGGCGACGTCGTCCGGTCACCCGCCCCGTGGCGTGCGGTCAGTCCCGACGGGCGGTGACCGGCTCGTCGCGCTGTTCGCGGAGCTGAGCCATCAGCGCGGTCAGCGTGTCGCTGGACAGCGGGATCTTCTGACCGCGGATCGCCTGGGCGACCACCTTGCGGGTCAGCTTGTCCTCCGCCCTGACCGCTGACCGGGCGATCGCCAGCAGATCCTCGGTGTCCGGGTCGGCGCGCCGGTCACCGGTTCTGCGGCTTTCGCGGTCACCGGCCGGCGGGTGGCCGGCGGCGCGGGTGGCGACCGGTCGGCCGCTGTCCGCCTGACTGTTGTCTGGCTGACCGTCCTGGTCAGCGCCCTGGTCCCGCTGCGGCTGGGCATCGTGATGACCGGTGACCGGACCGGTGCCGGCTGCCCCGTTCAGTGCTCCGGTGACCGCGGTGGGCCGGTCGCGGGTCGCGCGGGGCGGTTCCGTCGGCGCGGTGACCGCCTGACCGGCAGCGCGCTGGCCGGCGTGCGGTGACCGCTGGTCGGGCAGGCCGACCGCGGTGACCGCGGTGCGGTCCCCCGGGCTGGCCGCGCCCGGGTGACCGACCTGACCGGGGCGGTCTCCTCGGTCGACTCGGTCAGCTCGGTCAGCGCGGCTGTCCGGGCCCCGGGCGATGAGGATGTACAGGTGGACGGCTCCGGCAAGCGCGAGCGGGGCGACCGTGGACAGGTAAGCGACCACGGTGTCGCCGAGCTGCAGTCCGCCGCCCGGGGCGGCGGTCTGGTTGAGGCGGACCGCGTGCAGCGCGTTGGCCCACACGCTGACGCCGGTCGCGGTGCCGACCAGCGTCCAGACGTAGAGGCGGGCGCGCAGCGGTGCGGTGCGCAGGACGAGCAGGGCGCGGATGCCGTATGCGATGAAGCCGTCGACGACCAGCGGGAAGAGCCAGCACAGAGCGGGACGGATGTGGATGGCGATGGCCATCTGCATGAGAGCGCTGGCGGACAGGGCGCATCCGGCGCCGCCGAGGACGATGACGGCCAGGCGGTCCCAGGCGGTGACGAGCGCCGCGGTCGGCGCGTCGGCGGGGTTCACGCGGCCGTCCCGAAGTCGTCGCGGGCCAGGGGGTGTCCGCCGTGCTCGGGCGGCGGACTGGCGGTGGTGGTCCGGTCGAGGTCTTGGTGGCGCAGGGCTCGGCGGGTCTCGCGATACCGCTTCTGCGCGGTCTCCTCGTCAATCTTCAGTATCCACGCGAGGCGGCTGGCGGACAGGCCGTGGCGGTAGGCGGCGTGCACGACGGCCTGTCGTTCGGCCGGGGTGAGGTGGATGTCTCGGCCGGCGACGGCCGCGTTCACACGGGAGTAGTCCAGCCGGTGGGGAAGCCGGGTGTGCATCGGCGCGCGCTCCTCCTCGGTGAGGCCGCCGCGGATGCCGTGGGTGTCGGTGTTCTCCAGGGCGGCGTCCAGGCAGGTGCGGCGGACGGGGCACTGGTTGCACAGGGCCTTGGCGGCGCGGATCTTGTCCATCTCCTCGGGGTCGGGGAAGAAGAGTTCGGGGTCGACCGGGTGGTGCTCGGTGGGCCGGCAGGCGGCGCGGTTCTGCCACGTCTGGTCCCCCAGGGAGCGGTGGCGGGCAGGGGTGTTCGGCGTGCTGGGCATGCGCGGTGTGCTCCGATCGCTCTCCGCGCGCGGATCGGGCGGCGGAGATGCCTGGTCGGGGAAGTTCATGCGGGCGGCGCGCTGGGGGCGGGCCCGGCGGAGACGGCCTGGCGGCGGGTCAGGCTGCTCGGGTGCGTCTGCGGTCGACCAGGTCGAAGGCGACCTTCGTGGTCATCTGGGCCAGGCGGGAGGCGACGCGGTCGCCGACGTGCGCCCGCAGGTCGCCGATCGCGAGGTTGGTGGTAATCAGCGTTGGCAGCATGTGGTTGTACCGGCGGTTGATCAGCCGGTACGTGATCTCCTCGGTCCACTCGCTGGCCTTGGCCGCGCCGAGGTCGTCCAGGATCAGTAGCGGCACCCGGGCCACCGCCGCCAGCTCCCGCTCCGTGTCCACGCCGGTGCGCGGGCGCAGTTCGGCGTACAGGTCCGCGGCGGCCGTCGCCCGCCACCGCACTCCGACTCCGGCTTCGGCCAGGGCGCGCAGGGCCCCGTACGCCTGGTGCGTCTTGCCCGCGCCGACCACTCCGGCCATCAGCAGCGAGGGCCCCGTGGCCACCTGCCGGCGCGCGCCGATGCCCGGGGCGACCGCCTGCGCTGCGACCTCCCGGCACCAGGCCAGGACCTGCGGGTGGTCGGCCACGGCGTTGCGGTAGCGCGGCAGCATCCTGGCCTGCAGGACGTCCAGCGGTGCGTACGCGTCGGGTGCCTCCGCCACGGTCGGCGCCACGGTGAGTGCGGTCGGGTCGATGTCGCGGGCGGCCAGAATCCGGGCCACCCGGTCCAGGGCTCCGGTTCCGGCGAGGGGCTGCGGTTCGCGGCTTCGGGTGCGCATCACAGCTCCTCGGCGTAGGCGGCAGCAGGGTCGGCCGGGTTGGTCCACGCCCGGTGAGCGGGCACGGTAGACCGCGATGCCGGACGGACCAAGCCGGAGCCCAAGCCGCCGGGGGCGTTTATCGCGTCGTTGACCAGCGACGGCAGCCGCGACGGGTGCCCCTGGATCTCGGCGTACCGGCGCAGCCCGGCCCGCACGTGATCCACCCCGATGCCCTCCGCGAGAAGCTTCTTGACCACCCGGCCCAGGTGACCGATTACGTCGCCGGGCGGGCGCTCCCGGCACGAGGCGACGTACTCGCCGATCAGGTCCTTCGCCGAGACAGCGGACGCGCCGACCGGATCGGGTGTGCCGGGCGAATCGGGTGCGCCGGGCGCTTGGCGCCCCGTAGGAACAGAAGATCCACGATCCAAGATCCCAGATCCAGGCGCCGAGCCTTCGGCGAGGGCTCGCGGAGGGTTCGCCGAGGACTCGGTGGAAGCGCTGTGACCTGTGGATTCTCCGCTTGCCGGGGCAGCGGCTTCCTCCGGACCGGACGTGGTGTCCGCGCCGGCTCCGGGGGCGCCAACACCGGTCGCAGAGGCTGCCGGTGCCGGGCTCGACGGTGACGCGAGGGCTCGGAGAGCGCTCGCCGAGGGTTCGGGGAGGGCTCCGGGAGCCTTCGCCGAACCCTCGGCGAGGGGCTGGGGAGCAGTCGCGGACGGTTCGGCGAGGCTTCGGCACGGGCCGCTGCACCTGCCGCACCGGTGATCGGCGTGGTGCTCGGTGCATACCGGCATCCGTGACTGGCTGCGCTTGTCGATCTTCTGATGTTCGGCCCAGCCGACGATGTGCAGGTACCGCTTTCCGTCGCAGCCGGTGTACCGGCAGACCAGACCCGCGTCCGCGAGCTGGGCGAGGTCGTCCTCGACGTGGACGGAGGTGTGCTCGGCCCGCAGCGGCCACAGCACGCCGGCGATGATCGCGGGATTGTCCCGGTGCCGGCCTTCGTCGTCGGCCTGGGTGAGCAGTCCGAAGAAGGTCCGCTCGGCCTCGACGGTGACGCAGGCCAGGGACTCGGAGGTGAACGCCTCCGACTTGACGGTCCGGATTCGAGCCACGTCAGCGGCCCCGCTCACGGCGAGCAGGTCGCTCCGGGTGAGAACGGCGTCAGCGAGCTCCAGGGTGTGCGGGATGGTCCAGTCCGCCGTCGGCCAGGCGCGCAGAATCCAGCGCGCGGCGACCGCCGAGGTCGTCCGGTTCAGCTCGATCCGCTGCCCCTGCTCGTCCCGGGCGACGGCGTGCGGGTGGGGCCAGCCCGTCGCCGGGTTGGTCAGGCTTATCCGGATCGTTGCTGCTCCCGGGATCATGTCCGCCAGTTGCAGCGCGAGCCGCCGCTGCCGATCGGTCGGCCCGCCGTCGCCGGCGTCGAGGCCAACGGTTCCGCCTGAAGCGGTGGGCATGCAATACTCCCTTGCTTGTAGGAGCGCGATGCGGCGGTTCTCGTGCAGAGATGGCCCCGCCGCTCGCGTGGCAGTGAATCGGCACCTCTCTGGGATGCCGGCCCGGCGTCTGGGAGCTGGTAACTCCCGGGCGCCGGTTTGTCGTTACGGCAGGCTGAGCCTTCGGTGGCCTTTTCGGTGGCCTTTCGGCATTCCCGTCCCCCTCCCCTTTCGGTCAGCCCGGCGCGGAGCAGCAACGTATGACGCAACCGCGCCCACGATCCAGCGGATACCGTCGCTCGGCGGCAACGATGCCAAAGCGACATCTCTCCCGCGTCGCAAGGGAATCGCCCCTCGACGGCTGCCGAAGGTCGCAGGGCTGGGCTCTCACAGCAACGATGATCACGACCACCCCCACCCGCCATGGCCCACGACCTGGAGTTCCGCACGGACGGAAAGATTTTGGACTTGGTCCAGATCATTCGTCAACGCGACCGAGCCGTCACAGAGGAGCACCGCCTTCCGTGACCGCGGGCAAAGAAGCGAGCACCCCTCTCGCTCAACTAACCCGTTTTTAAGTCGACTTCGCGTAATTACGCGCGCGAGGGGATCGGGAGGCACGGTTGGACCACTACTGGCAAAAGGGGCAAAAATTCCATGACCGGCAATTTTTCTGCCGTTCACCCAGCGAGACACAAGCTTCAGATCAGCATCTGTTACCGTCGGCAACAGTTCTGGGCCAACTGCGAGTCACGTATGATCTGCGCACGGTCAAACCGGTGAGTCCCACATCGGGTAATCCGAAAGCACGAGGACTGTGGAATGGGCACGGAATTCGAGGGATACGCACGTGCGACGAGAACGTCGCACACAGCGCCGCGTGTGGAAGAGACCCTGGGAGCCGGCGGGCTGCTACGCGCCTGGCGGGCCGCGGCCGGCGCCAGGTCCGGTCGCCCCATGCTCCAGCGGGACGTGGCCCGCGCCCTGGACCGAAGCGAGCGCTGGTACCGCGACCTTGAGAGCGGCACCTTCCCCCGCCCCCTCACCCGAGAGGAACGCGCAGCCCTGGGCAAGGTCTTCGGCCTCGACATGGCGCAGCGCCACGCGCTCCTCCTCGCCACGGTGGGCGAGCTGGCCTGCCAGGTGGCGCCCAAGGAACGGCCGCAGCTCAGCGACGAGCTGCGCCTCCTGCTGGACCGGCAGCCGTTCCCCGCCTACGTCGTCGACCCAGCCTGGAACGTGCTGGCGGTCAACGAGGTGATGGCCAAGTTGTTCCCATGGTCAGCCGAGCCGGAAGCCAACCTCATGCGCTGGCTGCTGCTCAACCCCGAGGCCAGAGAACAGCACCTCGACTGGCAAGCCGACGCCGTCGTCTGCGTTCGCATGCTCCGTGCCGCCGCCGTCGCCCGCCCAAAGGACTGCGACCTCCAGCAGCTCATCCACGACACCACCCAGGACCCGATCGTCCGCGGCCTGTGGACCCGCAGCGCCGGCGACATAACCGAGCACCACGACGGCCACGTGCTTCGGATAGCCCTCCCCACGTTCGACGGGCGGCCAGCCGAACTCGTCACCCACGTCATGGAACCCGCCGGCCTCCCCGGATGCCGCATGACCATCCTCGCTCCGCGAACGCCCAAGGAGCCACCGACAAGCTCGGCGGCAGCAGCCTGAGCCTCCTCCGCTGCCAAGCGCCACTCAACCGGTTCGCTGCACGTCGGGAGGAGAGGACGACAGACGGAGCGATCTTCCGTGGGTGAAGCACAACGGGTTCTCGTCCCTTCCGTCGTGGGCGGATCTCCGTGTTTTGAATCCCTCTCAGGTTGATGACAGCCGTAGCTCTCGGGCCCGGGCAGGGCACTGATGGAGCTGTTTCGAATCCTCCCGGGCTGATGACGGCGGGCGCAGGTGAGGCGGCCAGCGGCGTAGTCCGCGGGTTTCGAACCCTCTCGGGCTGATGACGGCACGGTGGCAGCGCCAAACCCTTGCTCTGCCGTCGCTGTTGCGAACCCTCTCGGGCTGATGACGGCGCCAGCCATTCCTCCTCGCCGCCCGCGCTGCCCTCGTGTTGCGAACCCTCTCGGGCTGATGACGGCTGGTGGGCTCGCGGTCCAGCTGGCCGGCGCGCCGGGGTTGCGAACCCTCTCGGGCTGATGACGGCGATCGAGCCGGTGAGCTTCTCCACCTCGGTCCGGAGTTGCGAACCCTCTCGGGCTGATGACGGCGGCGTCGTCGCTGCTCAGGTCCCAGGTGGAGACCTGGTTGCGAACCCTCTCGGGCTGATGACGGCGGTGTCCGCGCTGACGGTCAGCAGCCCGGTCAGCGCGTTGCGAACCCTCTCGGGCTGATGACGGCCCGACGGTAAAGTCGCAGGTCAGGGCGACCTTTGGAACTCGTCGTACCTATCATTCCGCAGCAGCGCTCCGGTAATGCATCGTCGCAGGTCAGAGGATGTCGCCCGGGCCTCCGAGAGAGACGCCCAGCGTGGACGTGGCGATGAAGTCGGGGGAACGGGCCGTGTACGTGACGATGCTGTCGTGGTCGGGGTCGATGACCGTGCCGAGGGTGGTCATCAGGGCGCGGTACTGGCCCGCGGTGAGTTCGCCCTGGAAGACGCTGCGCTGGGTCCAGTGGAGGTATTTGCGGCAGGTCTTCAGCACGTGCGGGTTGCGTTCGACCGCCGTGTCGTAGACGAGGATGACGAACACCGTCGGCTCACCACCACGGCCGGAAGGGCTTGTACGGTGTGCCTTCCAGGCAGAGGCGGACGAGCTTGAGCGCTTCGAGATGGATCAGCTCGTCGTAGGAGACCTGGCGTTTCAGGGTGCGGTGGTGGACGGTCGTGGCGAGTTCCTCGCGGACGAGTGCGGCGACCTTCTTGCGGCCGTCCTTGCTCAGCGACGCGCGGCCGACATCGGTCTCGAAGTCGCTCTCCTTGAGCTGCTTTTGTGCCGCGGCGCGCTTGAGCAGACGCTCGGCGAACAAGGGCTTGAAAGGCTCCGCGAGGTCGAGTGCGAGGGTGTTGCGGCGGCGGTCGGTGTCGGCGTGGAGGAAGCCGATGGCCGGGTGGAGGGGCGTGCTGCGCAGGGCGGTCAGAACGCGGGCGTACACGAGCGCGTTGAGGTAGCTGACGAAGGCGTTGCCGGCGTTGGTCGGCGGGCGGCGGGTGCGGCCGTTGAGGCGCAGCCACGGCGGGAGGAAGGTGTCGAGCACGGCCCACCCCGTACGGCGGAAGTTGCCTTCCTGGCCCATGAGCGCGTCGGTGTCCTCGCAGGTCGGGACGGCGGTACGCAGAGCGTCGAGGGCCGGGGCGAGGAGGTCGGTGTCCAGGGACCAGCGCAGGTTCTCGGCGGTGGTCAGGACGAGGGAGCGGGCGACGGCGAGGCGCGCGGCAGTGTCGGCGGTGAGTTCGACCTGGCGGCGTACGACTGCGGCCGAGGCCATGGATTCGGCGGGGGCGAAGTGGCCGGCATGGTTGCCGTAGTGGTCGAGGACGTGGAGCGTGACGCCGTTGCGGCTCAGCAGCGACATGGCGGAGGTGTTGACGTCGACGTTGTCGAAGGCGATCAGGTCCCGGATGTCGGTGATCGGGATGCGGACCGGGCTGCCGTCGGGGCGTTCGACGCGGATGCTGTTGTCCTCGCGGCGGATGCGGCAGGGTTCGGTCAGCCAGTAGGTGCGGCCGACGGCGGCCATGGGTCATTCTCCCCAGCAGTAGTCGAGATACGAGCAGCCGCGGCATTTCCCGCGGGTGAGGCGGTCGGGCGGCGTCGGGGCCGCGATGACCGCCTGGGCGTCGGCCTCCGCCGTCTCCGCGAGGTCGCGTGCCTCGTCGTCCCAGGGGACGTCCGTGGTGCGCCGGATCAGCGGGTAGTGGACGACGCCGCCGCGGACGTTGATGCCGCGCCGCTCCAACAGGAGGCAGTAGTGGCGCACTTGGGCCTCGTGCGCGGCCGACGGTGCCCGGGAGGATTTCGTCTCGTGGACGACCGCGCCGGCCGTCACCCAGTCGATCTTCGCCTCGCCTAGGTCCACGTCGCGGCGCCGGGTGAAGGTGGTGTCGTCCACGACCTCGCCGAAAGCGACGAGGTCGCTGCGCGCTTCGGGGCGGTATCCGCGCATGTACAGCCAGAGTTGGCGCGGGCAGTGGTGCAGGTACTTGATGTGGACGCCGCCGAGCGACTGGTCGTCCTCGCCGGGGTCGAGCGGGGAAACCGGGCTACCGGGGTTCCCGGAGTTCCCAGGGTTCGCGGGGCTCACAGGATGGTCTCCTGGTCGGGCGGCGGGCGCAGGCCCAGGACCGGGTCGTAGTCGCCGTCGATCAGGAAGACGCCGAGGCGCCGGTCGAGTTCGGCGTTGTAGGTGTTGAGTTGGCCGTATCGCAGGGGGATGAGCAGGCCGGAGGCGAGGAGCGGATCGCCGTGCCGGCCGGAGACGAGCCGGCGGTATTCGTCGAGGTCGTCGCGCAGCAGCACCTCGGCGGTGTCGAAGCGCTCGCTGAGTGCCTTCGCGTGCTCGGTACGGTCGTGGAAGGGGTCGGTGAACGTCAGGAACTCCGCGGTGAAGGCGTCGCGGGCGTCACGGGCCCGCTCAAGCCACTTCTGCCCCCACTCGGTGTCGTACGCGAGGGCCAGCAGCCGGTCGATGTCCTGCTCGCCGAGGCCGTCCGCGCCTTCGGCCCCCAGAGCCTTCAGCGCTTCCCAGGCGGCCTCGACGGCGCCCTGCTCGTACGGGCGGAAACCGGACCCACGGTGCACGCGGAACTCGACCGGGCCGTGCGGGTGGAGGCCGCGCCGGTTGACCCGGCCAGCCCGCTGGGCGACGGCTTCGACCGGTGCGTTCTCCACCGCGCCCCGGTCGAAGTCCAGGGTCAGGGAGACCTCGACGGCCTGGGTCGCCACGACGAGCCCGCCGCGTGACTCTGCCTCGCCTTCGCGGCGTTCGGGGTGCCGGCGCAGCAGCCGGCGCTCGATGGCGTCGCGGTCGCGGTTCTTGAAGCGGGAGTGGAGCAGCAGCGCCGCCTGCGGGTCGTCGGGCCGCGCCGCGCGGACTTCGTCGGCGAGGGTGGTGAACAGCTTCTGTGCTGTGTCGACGGTGTTGACGACGGCGAGGACGCTGTGCCCCTCGCCGAGCCACTCCCCGAGCCTGGTCACGCTGTCGGGGGCGTCGATCGGCCACTCGTCGAGGACGAGGCGGTGCCTGACCGGCGCGGTGCCGGGCGGCGCCTTGTGGAGGGTGACGTGTTGCTCGACGCTCTCGCCGATGAGGTCGAGGAGCTGCGGCGCAAGCGTCGCGGAGAGCACGGCGAAACGGCTGCCGAGTTGCTCCCACAGCCGGGCCGCGGCGCACACCCGTCCCAGGATCTCCGGCTCGTAGGCATGCAGTTCGTCCATCACGAACAGGCAGTTGGCCTGCTCCAGCAGGACGGAGGAGTGCGAAGGCCCGGCGATGGCGGCGCTGAGCAGCTGGTACGGGGTCGCGACGCGCACCCGCTGGGCGAACAGCCGCATGGCGTTGGCCCGCGCCCGTGCCTTGCCGGCGTCGCCCTTGTCGGGGACCGGGCGCGTGGCGGTGTCCGGCCCGCAGTCCTCCTCGACCGCTTCGTAGAGGAGCGTGCGCGCGACGGCTCCGTGCAGGAGGCCGATGTCCGCGGTGCGCTCGCCGGGAGCGGGGGCGAGTCCCTTCTCGAAACGGCGGCGGATCGCGTTGAGCGACGCGCGGTACGGCAGGGTCCACACGACGCGGGGCTGTCCGGGCATGGTGTCGGCCTGGCGGGCGGCCCAGGCGAGGCCGGCTTCGGTCTTGCCGCTGCCGGTCGGGGCGACGAGGACGAGGTGGCCCAGGGTCGTCCCGGCCTCCCGTTGGTGCTGATGGGCGGGGTACGGCAGCCGCTCGAGGTAGTCGGGCAGCAGCGGCATGTGGGTCTGGAGCCGCTCGTGGGCGGAACCGGCGTGGTCGGCCAGGGTGAGCGCGCCTTGGGCGAGCACGGCCAGCAGCCCCGTGTGGGGTTTCACCGGGTCGCGCCAGGCGTCGAGCACATCGGTGAGTTCCCAGCTGGCGCGGTGTGCCAGCGGCGGGTCCTCACGGCCGGCCGGCGGCGGGTCGACGGCGAGGAAGCCGCTGAGCCAGGCGAGGAACTGCTGGTGCAGGTAGCGCGGTACCTGAACCACGGTGCCGTCCGGCCCGGATGTGGCGGAGAACGCCTCCTCCCACTTGGTCCGTTCGTTGTACACGCGGGACAGCGCCGGCTTCCCGCCACCGAGCGACGACGCGGCGTGCAGCGCCCGGTGGTGGGAGGCGACCAGCGTGCCGATCAGCAGCCGCTCGGCGCTGCTCCACCCCGCAGCCGGTGCGAGCAGGTCGAGGTAGGCGAGCGAGAGGACCTCGTGCCGCTCGCCCCACACCGCCCCACCGGGCTCGACCTGCCGCTGGAAGCCTTCAGCGATTTTCCCGGCGTCGTGCAGGAGCGCCGCGCGGCGGACGGCCGTCCAGAACCCGGACCGCGTCGCGATGGGCCCGGCGGCGGCGATGCGGGCTTCGATCTGCGCCACGGCGTCGTGCACCGCGCGCAGGTGAGTGGTCAGCCGTTCCGGGTCGTGCCTGGGACGCGACTTGGCGCGCAGATCAGCAAGGCTGCGCTGCCGTCCGCCCGCGGTCAGGGGGCCAGCAGCCATACGGCCCGGCCTCCGTCCGGGTCGCGCAGGGCTCCGGACACCGGCTGCTCTCCAGTGGGCTCGTCGCACCACAGGTAATCCGACCAGGCGGTCGTCAGCCGGTCGAGGGATACCTGGGTCGCCATGCGGTAGTCGAACGCCGCACCCACCGCGTGCCCGTCCCGCGGTGCCAGGGCGTGGTCCACGACAGCGGTCGCGGCCGGCTGCAGTTCCACCCGGCGCAGGGCTTCGAGGTGCACGACGTCCTGCGAGCGGCCCAGGCGCAGCGGCCAGCGCGGGCGGCGGAGCGCCTGGGCGATCCGTTCCCCGTCAGGCTCCGGGAGCCACACGGTGAGGTGGACGTCGACGAGGAAACTGCGGTCCCTGATCGTCATCCCGCCCTTGACGGCCCGCACCCTGCCGCCGGAGGACGGGTTGGTGCCGTCCGCCGCGATGGGGTGGTACGTCTCGGTGTCCACGCCGCTGCCCTCGGACCACGCGGCCATCCCCAGGACCACCGGCTCCAGCGATTCCCCGGTGGCCGCCGCCAGCATGCCGCGTACGGTCGACGGCGGCGGGACGGGGAGCCCGCGGGTGACACCGGGGAAGAGCGGGTCGCGGAAGGAGGCCACCGGGGCGTGGAACTCCGCGCGCCAGGCCGGGACGGGCTCAGCTGTCGCGGTCGCTGTCCGCTGGGGCGGGATCACCGCACCTCCTGCCGGACCGGGTCGTCGAACCAGGCGTTGCGCTTGCCGTCGCGCAGTTCCCTGGCCAGGTCGAGCAGCACGGTCCGAGGGTGACCGATCACGACGGTTCCGTCGTCGATCTGGTCCTTGCACTGCTTCTCGAAGTCCTCGCGGGCCTGGTCACGGAAGCCGGGACGCCATCCGACGCGCACCGGCGCCTCCCACTCCCCCTGCCACGCCTCCAGTTCCTGGCGCAGCACGTCGCCGCGGACTCGCACCCCGGTGACCATGTCGCTGTCGATGACGTTGGCCAGGGGGTTGATGCCGCCCTTGAACGGGACCAGGACGATCAGCGACGGCACCCGGTCCCCGTAGTGGAGCGCCTGCTTGGCCCCTCCGCTGAGATTCGCCATGGCCTCCAGCAGCAGCGCGGCGCGCCGGGCGCGCTCCTCCAGCGGGAGCCGTACAGCGGGCTGATCGCGGAAGTGCAGGGTGCTCGCGCCGTGGGCGGTCGCCTCCGCCACCTGGAGCGCCTGCTCCGCGGTGAGGTAATTGGGGCGACCCACCCCGTCGGCGTTCGGAAGGGTGAAGGTGCCCACGCGCGGCAGGTCCAGAAGGAACGGGGCCGCGAGGTCGGCGGTGTAGAACTCGTGCCCGTGCAGCACCGGTTCGGTCACCCCGCGCGACATCACTCCGAAGTCCACCGCGGGGTAGACCGGTTCGACGGACATCAGTGTGCCGAGCATGAACGGGCTGTCGCGCAGCGTCGTCGCCGAGTCGTCCCGCTTGGCACCGGCCTTCATGTAGCCGAACAGGTCGTCGTCGGCGAACTTGACGGGGTTCGCCTCGGTGTTGGCCTTCTGCGCCTTGCCCTGCGCCTTGCCCACCCGCGTCACCGGGGAGGCTTTGTCACCGAGTTCGACCATGCCGTCGCGAATCCAGCGGCGTACCGCCTGCGCGGAGACGTAAGGGTGCTTACGTCCGCGCACCTGCGCGTACTTCACCCGCGCCGTGGTGTCCTCGCCCTTGCCGTTGTTGGGCGCGCCCGCCTGGACCGCGAGTACGACCGTCCCTGCCAGATAGCTCATTACGCCGGTCCCATGCTGTAGTCGTCCGCCGCGAAGTCGTCGTGGCTGTCGTCGAACGGCGGCCGATCCAGTTCGGCCTCGATCCGCCGTTCCTCCTCGGGGTCGGGCGCCTTCGCGCCGACCGCGACACCGCGCTGCTGAAGCAGCAGAAGCACCCGCGCGGAGAGCAGCAGCCGCTGCTCCCAGGCCCGCGGGCGGCGCTCGATCAGCGGCGCCCAGTACTGGGGCCGGCCATGGGCGTGCCGGTGTCGTCCATCTGCAGCCGCACGGACGCCCGTAGCAGGAGCTGCCCGAGGTGGTAGTCGCTCAGCGCGGCGTTGTTGTACTCGGCGAGGCGACCGCGCGGGCTGCTACCCCGGGCGATCCACTCGGTGAGCAGGACGGCCACGGGCTCCAGGTCCGTTGTCATTCCGTAGACCTCTTCGGCGTAGGTGAAGGCGAGTCGGGTCAGGGCGTCCCGGTCGGCCAGGCGCCAGGAGTCCTCCGACTCCTTCAGCAGATAGTGGAGTTGCAGCAGGAGCGACCGGCTACGGCCATCCTCGGCTTCGAACAACAGCCGTGCGGCTTCGCCCGCTCCCCCGGCGGTGACCGCGCCTTTGGCGTCGTACCGCGTGAGCGCGCGCCGCAGCAGGTGCCAGCCGCGCCGCAGTGACGCGTTGCCGTCGACCGTCGCCAGGAAGACGGAGACGGCGCGGCGGGTGCGGGTCACCCGCAGCCAGGGCTCCTGGTTGTCGTTCTTGAAGGACCACAGGGTGGTGGCGCACAGCCCGGCAGCCGCGTCGCGCAGGGCGGTGACGGCGACCAATTCGGCGCGGGCGCCGGCTACGAGTCCGTTGAATCCCGCGTGCAGAATGCGCCGGGCACGCTGGACGTTGCGTCGCGCGAACTCCCGCTCCGCCGCCTCGTTCTCGCAGGACAGGACCGTCGCCGATCCGGCCGTCACCCAGGCCCCGTACGGCAGGGCCCACATCGCGATCCGGCAGCCGTGGCACACCGGCCAGCCCCGGACGCCGGGCGGCAGGGTGTTGAGCGCCTTGCTGGTGTCGAACAGCGGCAGGTTCGACTTCGCCCACACCGCGCCAGCGTCGGCGCCGCAGAACGTGCAGGGGCGGACGATCGCGCCCGCGGCGTCCGGAGCGAACAGGTTCTCGATCTCCGGCTTGAGCGCCCGCTGCTCCGACGGCCGCTTGCTGTGCGTCGCCTTCGAGTTCGGATACAGCGCGAACAGGACCTTCCACCAGTCGTACGCCGCCCCGTCCTTCGATGCGGTGGCCGCCTCGCAGATGTCGCTCGTGAGACGGGAGGCCACGGCTGCCAGGTCGTCGGCGGTCATCTCCGCCGGCTGTTCACGGCCGGCGATGATCGCCGCCGCCCAGGCGCCCGCCCGCTGCAGCGGGTGGCTCGTCACGGCCAGTGCCGGCGCGTCCGTCACTCCACCCACCCGAACCCCTGGATGGTGTCGAGCCCGACGCCCCATGAGCGCAGGGCGTCCACGAACCGCGCGTCGGCCTCCATCCCCAGCCGCACCCGGGCCCCGATGCGAGGCGCGCCCCGCACGGAGAACCGCCGCCGCGGCCCTGCTTCCAACACCCGCACCCCCTGCGGGGCGGGCAGACCGAGCACATCCGCCTTGTGCACGAGGTTGTGCGTCACGCGCTCCACGTAGTGCTCGTCGCCGGGCAGCAGATCCCACCTGTCGTGCCGGACGACGACGGGCGTCGCGGTCGCCACCTCGACGAACCCGTCAGCGACGGCCGCATTGTCGATGTCGACGGTGAAGCCGCGCACCCGCAGCTTGGCGGTTCCCCAGTCGATCTCCGTACGCCGGGCCAACGCGCTCACCAACGCCGACGCGATCTCCGGCACCGGCGACGCGAACCACACCGACCCCTGCGACGAGGCCGCGTAGACCCCCTTCTGCCGCCGCACCCCGCGAAACCGCGGACAGGCCACACCGACCGGCTTCATCGGCTGCCCCTTCCACCCGTCGTCGTGCAACGACCGGGCCAGCTGGGGATCATGCTCGCGCAGCAGCCCGTACACCACACCGCGCGCTGGACCGTGCAGGTTGTCCCAGGCGAGGGAGGGCGCATCCGACGCGACATCAACTCTCAACCGCATGCGCACCCGCCAAGGTGCGACGGGCGGTGCCCCACGAGCGAGGCTAAACCGTCATTCATGGCGAGCAACGTAACGTAAGAAACGACGATACGAACGTCTTTCAGATGAAAGATCATGAAGACTCTAGGGAAGTGCTATATGCCTAGCGAGCCAGAGCAGGAAGGCATCGGCGAGGCCACAGCGCGACGAGCACGCTAGCGAGCCCCACTGACAGCGAGCGGCGACCGACGCTCCTCCGCGCTCGCAACCACTAGCCTGCGGGACAGACTTCGGCCACCCCAAAACGCTCTGACCACCGCAGATGCACTACCGATGGCTCGCTGCAGAAGCACCACGAGAAGCCCCGCGTGGACGCGGCCTGGCCTGCGCCTTTACCCTCGGGTCCCTCATCAGCCCGAAGGGCTCGCAACGCCCGCGTCTACGTCGGCGCCGACCACAACATCACCGTCCCTCATCAGCCCGAAGGGCTCGCAACCGGGTCTCCAGGTGGATCGCGGACTGCGTGGCCCTGGTCCCTCATCAGCCCGAAGGGCTCGCAACACGTGGCCGTGAGGCTGATCGGTGAGATCGGCCAAGGTCCCTCATCAGCCCGAAGGGCTCGCAACACGTGGCCGTGAGGCTGATCGGTGAGATCGGCCCTGGTCCCTCATCAGCCCGAAGGGCTCGCAACACGTGGCCGTGAGGCTGATCGGTGAGATCGGCCAAGGTCCCTCATCAGCCCGAAGGGCTCGCAACGCCGGCTCCGCCGGGTCGTCGCCCTCCCACAGGAGGTTCCTCATCAGCCCGAAGGGCTCGCAACCGGGACATCAGGTCGCCCCATGCACGGCGTACACGCGTTCCTCATCAGCCCGAAGGGCCCGCAACATCACCGCCGCGCCGTGCGTGGACCACACCCGGCCCGTTCCTCATCAGCCCGAAGGGCTCGCAACACCACGCCCTGGTCTACGGGGTGGGCGCCGACGCCTGTTCCTCATCAGCCCGAAGGGCTCGCAACCCCAGATCCCGCTCCGCGCTGGCGACCTGCCGCACGTCCCTCATCAGCCCGAAGGGCTCGCAACCCGGGCCGGGCGCGGTCAACTGGACCGTGTGGACGGGTCCCTCATCAGCCCGAAGGGCTCGCAACCGGCGCGCCCGGTGACCGACCGCTCGGCCATCTCGCGGGTTCCTCATCGGCCCAAAGGGCGCGCAGCCTCTGCGATATGGGTGAAGGGCCACCGACTGGACACGGTGATGCCGTCCAACGTCAGTTCGACGTCGGCGCGCGATTCAGCAGCGCGTCGAGCTGGGCGAGCGTCTCGGCCACCTGCGTGTGGTGGATCGTGCGGATGCCGAGCGCTTCGGCCGGCGGCAGGTTGGCCGCGCGGTCGTCGACGAACACGCAGTCCTCGCCGGGAAGGTCGAGCTGCTTCAGTGTGTGCGCGTAGATGGCCGGGTCGGGCTTGCGTACGCCGAGCTGCTCGGACAGGACGATCGTGTCCCACTCTCCGTCCCACGTGCCCAGCGCTGCGTAGGGGTTGAAGGGCGTGAGGCCGAAGCTGTTGGAGAGCATGGCGACCTTGATGCCCGCGGCGCGGGCGCGACGGGCGGCGTCGACCATGGCCGGCTCCAGGTGGAGGTTGGCCAGCGCGCGCCGCATCAGGTCCGTGGGATCGATACCGAGGATGCCGCCGATGACGCGGTTCCAGTCCTCCTGCGTGGCCTCGCCCACCTCCAAAGCCGCGTAGACCGCCACCCCGTCCGGATGCTCGTTCAACGCGCGGTAGTAGGCGCCGGGCTCCAGCCCCTCACTGCGCTCGAACGCCTCCCGGTTCAGCCGCATGTGGACGGTGAGAACCCCGCCGAAGTCGAGAATCAGGCCACGGTAGGTCATCGTCAGCTCCGTGATGGACGTGATCGACGCACAGATAGCCCCCGGCCCATGGCGCGAGACGCGCGGGCGCCGGGTCAGCGCAGCGCTTTCTGCTGGGCCATCTCCCGTGCACGGGTGTTCAGTTCGCGTGCTTTCGCGTTGCCCAGGTGGGGGCGGATGCGGCGGCGCAGCACGTCGAAGTGCTCGTCGGCGCGGGCGGAGGCCAGTGTGGCGTAGTCGTCGAGGAACGCGTGCCATGTCTCGCAGGCCGCTTCCAGGTGTCCCAACTCCATCTGGCGCTGGGCAAGCAGACCGTTGGCGTGGGCGTTGCCCTGGCGTTCGACCGCCGGACGTGCCCGGTTCGACGCCTTCATCGCCTCGATGGACCCCGGAAGGTCGCCCAAGGCGTACAGGACGCTGGACACGTGGAAGTGGTACGCCGCCTGGTCGTATCCGCCGATCGCGTCCCTGCGGTTGTCGGCCTTCGACAACGCCGCCTCGGTGTCGGCGAGATGGGCGAAAGCGAGACGACGGTCGCCGACCAGGGCCGCTCCGTGGGCCTGCTGTCCGCGCAGAAACGCCTGCAGGCGCGGGCCGGAACGAGGCGCGGCCTCGGCCGCGGAATCGGCCAGCGACAGGGCCTTGTTGGCGTGCTTGAGGTTCGCGGCCTGCAACGCCATCCCGCGCAGCAGCGGGGTTCACGACGAACGCCGCTGCCATGGGACGCGCGTGGGCCCCGCCGAGTTCATCGAGAATGTCCGCGATCTTGTCCGTCATGCTCTGCACCACGGCGACGTCGCTGGCGCCGATACGCACCGTCTGGCCCGCGCCACCCTCCGCAGCTGCGTACCGTGCAAGGGCTACTCGCCCGGGCGCTGGTCGGCCGGAGCCCAGTAGCCGTCGAGCATCTCCGACACCCACGTCGGCACGCGGATCTCTCCCTGTGGGCCCATGACGGGGAAGTACGGCGAGATGTCGAAGACGGGCGTGCCGTCCACCGCGTCGAGGTGGGTGACCCGCAGGTCACGTCCGTCGACGCCGAGCAACTGAGGGTGGGACACCGCCAGTTGGTTGGGCCGCCGGTGGTTGCGGTGGGCGAACGTGCCGGTCCGGGGCCAAGCGGGGTTGTTCCTCGGGCTGCGCGCGTGGAGGGCCACGTCGCTCGGCGACGCCTTCGAGAACCACCAGACGACCTCAAGGTGCGAGAACTCCGCGAGACCGGCCAGGGTCTCCAGCGGGAACCTCTCGTCGAGCCGGATGACCGACTCGACGCCGCCCTGAAAGTCGTCCGCCGGCACCGTGTGACCGCCGACGACCGTGGCGATGGACTCGATTTCGATCGTGACTGGCATCATCGTTCCCCGTCTCAGACCGGCCGACCGGTAAGCTGGCGGCCTCCTCCGCGGAACGGGGAGAGCCGTGGCGTCAGCCTATGCGGCGAAGAACGTCTCTCGCCCGCTGGTCCAGTTCGCGGGCCGGACCGCCTCCGCGTTGCAGCACCGGCGACAGCGAACGCCGCATCTGCACCACAGCGTCACGGGTACGACCGGACTGGATGCCGTCCATGCTGTCCAGCGCCCGCGTCCACGTCTCGCACGCGACATCGATCATCCCCCGCCGAGCCTGGACGGCGCCCAGGTATCCCAAGGTCACCGCGTGGGTGCGCGAGGCCAGGGGCAGGGACCGGGTCCGCACGCTCCGCTTGAACTGCGCCTCCGCGGCCTTGAGATCGCCCAGGTCCCGCAAGGTGGCCGCGGTCTCGTGGGCAAGGGAGGCTTCGGCAAAGAAGAACACGCGCTCGGGCTCCTCGTCTCCGGCCGCGGCACTGCGCAGATCGTCCTCAGCACGGCGAAGTGCCCCCAGGGCATCGGCCTTTCGACCGGCGATGGCCAGGGCGCGCGCGTGCACCACGCCCAGGAGCGCCTTCTCCCGAGGACTGGCCGACGTGTAACGGCGCCGCGCCAGGGAGCCCTCGGCGAACTCGACGGCGACGGTGGGGTGCCCGAGATCGACGGCCTGGTGGGCCGCCGCGCGCAGGACATGGCCGACCAGCGGTGCGTCGTCGGCCTCGGCTGCCAGCTTGGTGGCCAGGGTGAACCGGCTCTGCGCCGTGGGGTGGTCGCCGGAGTCGAATGCCATCCATCCGCCCAGGTAGACCAGTTCCCCGGCTGCGGAGAAGAGAGCGCGGCGGACCGTGTCGTTCGGAAACCGGGCCGCGACGTAGGCCGCAACGTCGGTTCTGAGGAAGGCATCGAGCGCTGCCCGGCTGGCGCCGCCGCCCAGACGTTGGTCCTGCCGGCTGAAGAAGCGGGCTGCCTCGCGGATGCTCTCCACGTGCGCCACGGTGACGGTGAACCGGGACACCGACTGCCGATCGCGTGCCGTGCGACGGGTCTCGTCCCACCAGGTCTCCGGCGGCAGTGCCGCATGGGCCACGGAGTACGCCGGGGCCGTCAGCACGCTCCGACGCTTCATGTCCTGGTCTCCGAGATCCACGAGTGCGACAGCAGTGTCGACTTCCCATGCGGACGCCGCGGGTAACGCGCGGTCGACGGGGGCGAGGCCCAGCTGGCTGAGCGTCACCACGCGCCCGAGCCGCCGCGAGAGGGTCTCGCACAAGATATGCGGTGCGCGCCGTTCCGGCTGAACTCCGCTGATCCACATGGCGATGTGGGACCGGGAGACGCTCTGCAGTTCCTGCACCCCGTTCTCCGCCGCGACTTTGACGACGTGCGCTGCGACTTGGGCCTGCGACCAACCAGTCTCCGCAATGACCGCGGCCAGCAACTCGTTCCGAGTGCGCGCCATGGTGCACCCCTTGTTCCAAAGATGATCTTTGACGGCGTTGACGGCATCCCGTACCGCTACCCAGTACCACCGCGTCGCTACGCACGGTTTGCTGGTGGCGAGGCTAGCCCAGTCCAGCCCGCGGGCAGCCGGCCGCTGGCCATCACCGGCTCGCAGACAGCAGGAAGGAATTCTCCGTGGACCGTCCCGCAGGCCCCCGCACCCGTACGGCTCCTCGCCGTCTTCACCAAGAGCCGGAAGTGGTGCGCTGGGCGCGCGAGAAGGCGGGCCTGACCAAACGAGCTCTCGCCGAGACCATCGGAATCTCCGAGCAGTTGATGGGTGAGATCGAGTCCGGCTGGCGCAGCGCCACTCCGGCGAACCTCAAGAAGATCGCCGACGCTCTCAACTGCCCTCTCGTGGCACTCGAACGCAAGCGCTCCCCGTGACAGACCGGCGGCGAAGCGATCAGGGACGGAGGAGGTTCTCCTGGCCGGCCCGCACGCTCTGGGTGAAGAGGTCGTAGTCCTTACGGGAGATGATCAGCACCTTGGCCTCGGGATCACCCACGTCGACCGAGTCACGCAGTGCGACGACCCCGTCCACGAAGGCCACCTCAAGGCAGTTGTTTCCCCCATTGGACAGGTCGCTCTTGACCCAGTGGGCGTCCGTGAGATCAACGTTCTTGTTCATTCAGCTGTCCTTGATCAGTTCGCGAATGAGGCGTCGGCTCGCCTGTACGTCGAGAGCCTCTTCGCGGAGGGTGTCCAGGGCGGTTCGATAACGGTCGACGATGCCATCTTCCTCCAGGTAGATGGACGTTGTCTTTGTCTCGACCATGGCGACCGGCGATCCGCCGGGGAAGTGCAGGAGCTGGAACGGACCGTCGAGCCCTGGGTGTGCTCCGGCACTGAACGGCAGGATCTGGATCACGATGTGTGCGTGCTCCTCGGTCACGTCCAGGAGGCGCTGGAACTGCCCGCGCATGACCTCCGGGCCGCCGACGACGCGGCGCAGAGCCGCTTCGTCGAGGATGCACCAGACACTGAGGGGATTCTCCCGGGCCCATGCGGCCTGCCGTGCGATCCGGAGGTCTACGAAGCGGTTCACCTCGCGCTGCGACGCCCACACCTGGCTTCGTTCCACGACGGAGGTCGCGTACTCCCTGGTCTGGAGGAGCCCCGGGACCATGTGCAGGTACGACTCGTGTTTCGAGGCCATTCCTTCCAGGTGCAGGTAGTCCTCGAACTCGGCGGTCTGGATCGCCTCCTTGTACTCGTCGAGCAGGTTCGTTCGCTTGCTGGACGAAGCGAGCGCAGCCATGGCCTTGATCTTGGCGACGGTCTCTTCGCTGTCCACCGCGTAGACGCTCAGGAACGCCGTCAGTCCGAGACCAGAGACCCGCTGCTTGCCCGTCTCGATCTTGCTGAGCGCGGGTTTGCCGGCCAGGCCGAGGCGCTGCGCCGCTTCCTCGAGGCTGAGACCGGAGGCGAGCCGCAGCGAGCGGAGCGCCGAGCCGAACCGCCTGCGGTGCACGTTGGGCCGTGCTTCTGCCATGGTCTCGCCTCTCTCGTGATCGCTTGAAGGGTAGCGCCAGCAACGTTGCTGGCATATGCCAACTTCCTCGCATGAGCAACGTTTCTGTTCACTCTAGTTGCTAGAAACGTTGCTCATACGCCAGAGTTGCTCTCGGACAGCGATGCCGACTCTCCGTACTGGCGAAGTCTCTGTCCGGAGTGCGGCCCAGCCTGCCCGTCGGCACGTCGTGCTGCCTCCAGCGATCCCGGAGGGACTACCAGTGACCACCACTCACACACGCGCCCACGCCCGCACGGCCGACGTACCCAGCAGTTTCAGCGGGTCCTGGCCCTGCGAGCTCGAATCCGCGGTCTACGCGAAGAGGTTGGTCCGGGATGCGTTAACCGCATGGGGCATCGGCCAACTCGGCGCGGACGCCGCGCTCGTCGCCTCCGAACTCGCCGGCAACGCCATCCAGCACGCCGGCTGCCAGTCCTTCCGACTCAGCATCGCCCTGCTCGCGCAGCGCCGCATCCGCATCTCGGTCTCCGACCAGGGCGGGGCACTGCCGGAGATGCTCCGCGCACCCGACGAGGAATCCGAGAGAGGGCGGGGCTTGTTGATCGTGGCCGCGATCGCGGACCGGTGGGGCACAGAAGTTGTGGGCCCGGACAAGACCGTCTGGACCGAGTTGTCGACGGAACGTCCGTGACAATCCGCCGACCCACCGGCGCGGACGGCCGGCCCGACCGCATCGCACCCTGGCGGCTCCCGCCCATCGCGGACTTCGACGACGGCAACCGCTGGGCCACCGGCCGCTGCTGGTTCTGGTGCGGCCGCGAGACCACCCGAGTCGTCTGGCTCGGCCCGGCGTCCGTCCACGGCGTCACCGCGGACGTCTTCTCCTGCGCGCCATGTGCGCAGGCACTCGCCGATCACATCATCGAGTCCCAGATGATCAAGGACCGATCTCCCGCTTCCGGGTTCGCAGCAGTCGGCGCGCCCCGCCACACGCTCCCTCCACCCGCCGGGCGGCACCGCCGTCTGCCCTGACGACCACGGCCTACAACGACAACTGACCGCACCGGCCGTCGTAGGCCGTGCACGGCCAGCGCGCACCAGTGAACGTCTTCTCCGACACAAGAAAGGGCGCCGCCCGGACGTGACCGAACCACACCCCGACGACGACGGCAGTACCAGGACGGACCGCTTCTGCGAAGCCGGCTACCTCCTCCTCACCGAGAACCTCCGGAACGACATCCGCAAGCTCGACGACAGGGTCACCCCCTACCACGTCGTCGACGAGATCATCTGTCACCTGGCGGAACACGACGACACCGTCGACCACTTCGCCATCGTCTACGACCACCTCCCCGGCCACGACTCCGGAGCCATCTGGACCCGCTGGAACCAGGACCCGCCCACCACCGTCTTCCTTCTCCCCGACTGCACCAGCTGCTCCCCCGGAATCGGCAAACCCTGCGGCCTCTTCGCCGCCCACCCCGGCAACCACACCTGGGAGATCGGCGGGTGAAACACACCGCCCGCTCGACGAGGCTCGCTGCCGGCGACCGTCGACACGCCATGCCGTCCGCATCAGCAAGCAGCCCGCCCGGCCTTCAGCGACTGCCCGGCGCAGGCCGGCGCGCGTTCGGTCCGTCGAAGGACTCGGTGTGCGTCGCCCTCGTAGGCGGCATATGCGGCCGCGTCGTAGCCGAACCGTCCCGTTGCCCCTCCGCCCGCGCCGGATTCCAGTCCCCGTGCGGCCGTGGCACGACCGGCGTCGGCTTCCCGTTCCCGGCCGCGTTCGGCGAGCGTGGGGAGTTGTGCCCAGGAGTGCGCCTGGGTGCGTGGCAGGCCGGCGGGTGCGCGGGCCGTTGTCTTCTCGATGTGTGCCGGGGCCTGGACGTGCTCACCGGCGGCGCGGGCGAGTATCGCCTGGGCTCCCCGGGCTCAGGCCGCTATGTCCGCCCGCAGCCGTGCGAGCGTGTTCTGCGCCTGCTCACGGACGTCGGGCAAGGAGTCGCTGGCGCGGACCACCCGCTGGACCTGGTGCGGCAGGCGGTGCAGTTCGGCGCCCTGCAACGCGGAGCGCATCTGCGCGGCTGCCGCGTCACGGCCGCCGCGCCGCAGCAGGACTTCGCCGGCGGTGATCGCGGAGATGATGCGCCACTGCGGGCTGGCCTGCAGGCCCGGGGCAGGGGAGCGTGCAAGCAGGTCCACGGCTTGCCGGGTCCGGCCTGTGGCGGCCAGCCCGCGCAGGTGCACCTCGTGGACGGTGAACTCGGAGAACAGCGGGGTGACGCTGGCCGTTTCGAGCAGGCTTCGGCATTCCGCCACGGCATCGTCGAACACTTTCGTGGCGCCGGCAGTCCCTGCGGCGCGGGCCAGCAGGATGACGGCCGCCGCACGTTCGTCCGCGGTACGGGAGAGGTCGCGGGCGCGGCCGAGCCGTTCGAGGGCCGCGTGGTGCAGACCGGCCTTGCGCAACTCGTTGCCGTGGTGGCGCAGAGCGTGGGCGTGAAGCGTGGGGTCGTCGAGGCGGCGTGCGACGGCTACGCCCTTTCCCGTCCAGCGGGCCGCGGTGGCGAGGCGTTCTTCCGGCAGGACGTGGCCGAGGGCGACGCCGAGGCCGACACGGGCGCGGGCGAGCAGACGCAGAACGTCGGTGTCGGCGTGCCCGTCGGCGGCGCCGGCTTCCAGGCGGGCGACGAGAGGCCAGAGTTCGTCGACGGCAGCGGCGGCGTGACCGGCCTGGCGGGCGATGTCGGCCAGTCGCAGCACGCTCTCCCCGAACTGGATCATGGCCCGGTGGTCTCCGTCGGCGTCGTCGGTGATACCGAAGACGTGGGGTGGCAGGCCAAGGCGCTCGGCGATGTGCCGCAGCGCACCGATGTCGGTGATGGTTCGGCTCCCTGTCTCCACCCTGGAGATGTACGAGGTGGAGTAGCCCAGGAGGACGCCGGGTTCTTCCTGCGGGAGGTGGTTCAGCTCCCGGTAGAAGGCGAGGATCTCGGACAGGCTGCGGCGGCGCAGGATGGCCTGGGCGCGGGGAGTCGTCCAGTGCCAGCGGATGCCGCCGTGGGCGTTCGGCCGGCTCACCGGTCACGCCCGGTCGTGCAGTTCGTACCAGCGGGCGATCGAGTCCTTGTACCCCTGGGGCATGACCAGGCCGGGGACTTCGTGGCGGTGGAACAGCCCTGCTTCCTTGTGTTCGTGGCTGACGACCGGCGGCCGCCCGGTGTCCGTCGCGGTACAGCCGTAGGTGACGATGAACACCTGTCGGCCGGGGATCGGCTCGTACAGCCACACGTCGAGCAGGTGGCCCGCACGTGCTCCCCAGCCGCTCTCCTCGCGGATCTCGGTCTCGACCCGCTGCTCGGGCGTCTCCGATCCCTCCAGCTTCCCGCCGGGCAGCTCCCACTCCGCCCGCTCATTTTTCAGCAGCAGGACCCGTTCCTGCGGGTCGAGGACGACGCCCTTGACCGAGATGGGAAAGGTCGCTGGCACGTAGGGCTGTTCAGACTGTCCGGTCATCTCTTCTTCCGCAGTGAGCGAGCGGGCATGGGGTCCGTCGAACGTAGCAGTCGACCGCCGGCGAATACCCGCGCTGCGGGTGAGCGGGCTTTGACAATCTGTCACTTCACTACGGGCCGATGCGTCCGAGACAGTGGGTCCACTCCCATCCGCCCGTTCTCACCAGGGGGATTCTCCATGCCTTCATTCCGTACCGCGGTTGCGTCTGCGGGCGAGGAGTTCACCCCCGATGCCCTGGGCGGCGAGGCGCTGGAGCGAGCCGCGGCGGCGCTGCGCGACCGCGGACTGATCCGGCTCGGGCGGCTCGGGGGACGCGGGGGCGTTCTCGGTGCTGCGGGGCGGCTGATGTCCGCGGTGTGGCAGCACCGCGACGCTGATCCGGACGGTCTGACCGTCATCCGTGACACCGGCCGGCATGAGGGCCGACCGGGCTTCGCCGGCCTGGGGCGCGGCAGCCTCGCGCTGCACACCGAGTGTGCCCAACTGCCGCACCCTCCCCGTTTGCTCTTGCTGGCATGCGCACGGTCAGCCGATGCCGGCGGTGAGAGCTTGCTGGTGGACGGCCGGACCGTTCTCACCGAACTCGCCGACGTCCGCCCTTCGGCGCTGGAGGCTCTCGCAGCGCCACGGGCGGCGTACTTCGGGGGTGTGGACGGCCACTTCGCCCCGGTCTTGGAGCGTCTTGCCAACGGTCGGTGGCGACTTCGGCTGCGCCAGGATTCCCTCGCCCGCTTCTCTCCGGAAGCCGAAGCGCACCTGCCGGCGCTACGCCGAGCCATCGAGCGGAACACCATTCGCCTGACCTTGTTCGAGGGGCAGGGGATCGTGCTGGACAACCACCGCTTTCTGCACGGCCGCACCTCGTTCGTCGGAGAGCGGTTGCTTCTGCGGGCCCTCGGACAGCCGACTCCCCATCTCGCCTTGCAGCCTGGCTTCCCGGCTCTGTGGTCCAGGCCGAGCCCGGCCGACGCCGGAGTGGCTGTGGACCGTGGCTGACAACGTCATTCGCGTCGAAGTGCGACCTGCGATGCGGTCAGGAAAAACGTCCGCAGACCACCCCGCAGCCTGCCTGCGCGGCACTCCAACTCCCAGGCGCCACGGCCCAGGTGACTGCGCCGGTCATGGCCGTCTGGGCGCAATCTCCGGGGTCCGGCCGGATTCCGGTGGCCCGTACCGTTCACCATCCCCAGGAGGCATGCATGACCGCCGTCCAGGCCACGAGGCCGACCGCTCCCGCTCAGGCGGACCCCGTGAAGGTCGACAACGACCCGTTCGGGCTCGACATCACCTTCATCGAGGGCACGCCGGCGACCGAAACGACCCTGATGTGCAGCACGGGCGACACCTGCGGCAGCTCCTGCCCCAGCGCCTGCACCACTTCGTAGGCGGGACCGCCTTGGCATCGGGCCGGGCGGGACTCTCCCCGCCCGGCCCACCCCGTCCGTCCGCGCGACGCAGAAGAGGAGGAGAGCGCTGATGACACGGCAACGGCCCAGCTTGTACGGGGGCGCGGGGCAGGCCATGCTGCGCGCCACGGTCCACACGACGGGGCCCGCCATGCCGCCCTGGCCGACGCATACGGCGCCGGTGGAGGAGTGGCGGTCGTGGCTGAGCGCGGTGTGGTCCGACAGCGACTTCCGGCGGACCGTGTCGCAGGCGAGCCCTCACCTGGCGGGCCAGGTGCTGGCCATCATCGACGGCCGCACACCGAAGGCGCGCAGGGTTCGCCGGGCGGCGCTGTCCACGGCCCGTTACGTGATCCGCTACACCCATCGCTCCATCCCGTACGGCCTGTTCGCCGGAGTCGCCCCGCTCGGCTTCGGCCACGCCACGTCTGTCCGCTTCGGTGGGGAACACCAGGCCGTCGCCCGCCCCGACCCGATCGGGCTCGACGGGATGCTCAGCGCCTGGGAGAGCGACGCCTCCCGCATGGCCGACGCCGAGGTCTGCGTCAACAACCTGATCCGTCGGCGGGACCGGCACGTCCACGTGCCGTCCGAGGGTGATGCCGAGTTCCGCCTCGCGCTGAGCCCCGCATTGCGCCTCGTGCTCGACGTGGCGCGGTCCCCGATCGGCTACGACCAGCTGTCCGACAAGCTGGCCGCGGAGTTCCCCGCCATGAGCGGGACCGCGCTCGACCGGCTGTTGGGTGAACTGCTGCGCGTGCGGTTGCTGCGCTCCTCGCTGCGCGCGCCCGCCACCGTCACCGACCCCGCCGGCGTCCTACCTCCGGCGGCGCACCCCCAGACAACAGGACCGCGGACCGCATGCGACCTGCGACTGGACGCCGAGGTGCGGCTGCCCGGACAGGTGCTGACCGAAGCGGGGACCGCGGCGACCGTGCTGGCCCGCCTGGTCACCCATCCGAACGGGACACCGGCCTGGCGGCGGTGGATCGAGCAGTTCTCGGAGCGCTACGGCGAGAACGCCACGGTGCCGGTGGAGGCGGTGACGGACCCCGACCGAGGATTGGGCTTCCCGGCAGGGTTCGTCACGGCGAGCGAACCGCCCCGGCCGATGTCGCGACGTGACCGCCTGCTGCTGGAGCTTGCCGGCACGGCCGGCGTCGAAGGCAGCCGCACTGTCGCGATGACCGGAGCGATGATCGAGGAGCTCGAAGCAGCAGGCGACAAGCCCTACGGCCTGGCGCCCCACCTCGAACTGGCGGTGCAGGTCCACTCCTCCTGTGTCCCGGCTCTGGACCGGGGGACTTCCGGCTGCGCGTGCTGACCGTCTCCCGCTCGGCCGGATCGATGACAGGCCGGTTCTGGCACCTGTTCCCCGGCGTCGCAGCGACGTACGCGAACCTGCCTACGGTCGATCCGGAGGCGGAACTCGTGCAGCTCTCCTTCCACGCCGGACGTGTGCCGGCCGACCTGCTCACCCGCGCACCGCAGGCCCTGCCCCGCGTCGTCAGCGTCGGCGAATTCCGGCACCCCGACCCGCACGTCCTCTTCCCCCGCGACCTGGCGGTGACCGTCACCGAAGGCCGCCCGCAGCTGGTGGAGTCCGCGACGGGCAAGCCTCTGGAACTGCTGGCACCCACCGCCATCAACTTCCAGTGGAACAACTACACCCCGCCGATGGCGCGCTTCCTCAGCGAGATCAGCAGGGCCGCGTCCCCGCAAGTGACCTGGTTCGACTGGGGCGCCGCCTGGGCCCTGCCCTTCACCCCGGCCCTCACCTACCGGCGCACGATCCTCACCGCCGCCCGGTGGAGGATCCACCGCCGCATCCTGCCCGCCCGCACCGCCCCACTCCACCAGTGGGCGGAGCACCTCCACGCCTGGCGCGCCCGGTCCGGTGTGCCGGACCGGGTCCTGCTCGCCGAGGACGACCAGCACCTTCCCCTCGTCCTGACCCGCGACATCGACCTGGACCTGTTACGCGCGCATCTGGACGCCAGCCCCTTCGGCATCGCCACCTTGCACGACGCACCCCCGCCCGGTGCCGACGGGTGGATCGGCGGCCGGGCCCACAGCATCGTCATCCCCCTGGCCAGGCGCTCATGACCACGACGACCGTGCCCCGCACACAGGACCTGTCCGAGGGCGCCCTGGGAATGGCCCTGCTCGACATCGAGCGCCGTGACCTGCCCACCGCCCGCCGCCACCTCACCCAGGCCACCGCCGGCGGGGTGAGCACCGGGACCAACGCCAGCCTGTTTCACGGCGCACCCGCCCTGGAGTTCGTCCTGGCCCGCGCTCACGGAGCCGGCGACGACATCCGCACGGCCGTCGACCGCGTCGTGGACGCCCGGCTGGCTGCCGCCCACCGCCGCCAGGCGTCCGGCGCCCTGCCCCACCTCGCCGAATGGGACCTCGTCCGCGGCCTGACCGGGCTCGCCGCGCTGCTGCTGACCCGCCGCCCGAAAGCACCCCGGCTGCCCGACGTGCTCGCCTGCCTCGTCTCGCTCGCCCACCCCGCCCGCAACCACGGCCGGATACTGCCCGGGTGGTGGTCGCCGGTCGGCCCGGACGGGAAGGAGATGGCCGGCGGGCACGGCAACAACGGCATGGCCCATGGCATCGCCGGGCCCCTGGCCATCCTCTCCCTCGCCCTGCGGGAAGGCGTCAGCGTACCCGGCCAGGAGGAAGCCGTGGGCGCGTTCGCGACCTGGCTCGACCGGCACGGCACCCGCTACTGGTCCACCGCAGCTCACCTGGGCGCGGAGCAAGCGCCCGTCTCGGAACCGACCCGCCCCTCTTGGTGCTACGGCCGGCCCGGTACCGCGCGTGCCCAGCAACTCGCCGCGCTCGCCCTCGACGACCCCGCCCGGCGCCAGGCAGCCGAGGACACCGTCGAGGCCATCCTGACCGACCCGCTGTGCCTCGCCCGCATCACCGACTCGACCCTCTGCCACGGCTGGGCCGGTCTGCTCGTCCTGACCCGCGCGGTCGCCGCCGACAGCCCCGCACCCCAGCGTTTCGCCCCGATCGTGCAAGACCTGCACCGGAGGTTGGCCGCCGACTGGGAGCACCTGACCAAACGCGGCGTCATGGAGGGCCGTGCCGGCGCGCAACTCGCCCTGAACGCCACAGACGCCACCGGCTGGACCCGCGTCCTCCTGCTCACCTGACCCCTTCCCCGCCGCCCCACAAGGAAATCCCTGCCCATGAGCTTCGACGACGAGAACCTGCCGCTCCCTCGGGACAGGTCCTGGTGGCACGCCTCCGTGGTCTTCCCCGACTCGCACACCGATGCGGCCCGGGCCCTGGCGACCGCGCTGGCCGGGCGCCGCTTCCACTTCCTGCGCAAGGACGCCGGGGTGCGCCTGCGTACCCCGCAGCCCGCCGCCGACCTGCTGGACCAGCTCGTCGCCGACCGTGTGATCACCGGCTGGACGGGCGGGATCTACGAACCGGAGACCCTTGCCTTCGGCGGCCCCGAGGGCATGGACGTCGCGCACGACGTGTTCTGCGCCGACAGCCCGGCCGCCCTCGCCGAGACCGGCGCCCCCGGCGCCCGCGAGCGCGGCGTGATGCTGCTGTCCGCGATGATCCGCGCCGCCGGTCTTGACCCGTTCGAAGCCGGCGACGTCTACGCCCGATGGGCAGCCCTCCGGCCTCCCGTCACTGCGCCCAAGGGGCACCCGCTGGAGCAAGCCGCTTCGGCGATGCGCCGGCTGATGAACGCCGACGCCGCCCTGCGCCCCGACGCCGAAGCCGGTTGGGTCGAGCGCGTCGCCGCGTTCGAGGACGCCGGCCGCCGCCTGCACCGGCTCGCCGCTGACGGCCGACTCACACGCGGAATCCGGGGCGTCCTCGCCCACCATGCGATCTTCGCGTTCAACCGCGCGGGCGTGCCCGCCGACGTGCAGGCGGCCACCGCGTGGCTCGGCCGTCACGTCGCCTTCTCCACCGGAGAAGGAGCGGACGTGTCCGCCCGCAAGTCCGACCGGGAGGACCCAAGCCTCCCCCGAACGGAGACCACCGTGACACCCGTGACCGACACCACCCGGCTGAGCGAAGCCCTCGCCCAGCGCCTCGTCGACAGCGGCCACCTGCGCACCCAGGCGGCCATCAACGCCTTCCGCACCACCGACCGGCACGCTTTCCTTCCCGGTGCCGACCTTGACTCCGCGTACAAGGAGGACGCGGTTGCGATCAAGCACGACGAGCACGGGGAGATGATCTCCTGCATCTCCGCGCCCTCCATCGTCGCCACCCAGCTCGAACAGCTCGGCGCCGCGGCCGGCCACAAGGTCCTCGAAGCCGGTGCCGCCACCGGTTACAACGCCGCCCTCCTCGGCAAGATCGTCTCCCCCGGCGGACAGGTGTGGACCCTCGACGTCGACGAGGACCTCGTCGCGGGCGCGGACAAGCACCTCGCCGACGCCGGCGTCGGCAACGCCACCGCAGTGGTGGCCGACGGCGCGGAAGGACTGCCCGAGCACGCCCCCTATGACCGGATCATCTTCACCGTCGGCGCCGGCGACGTCCCTGTGAACGTCCTCGATCAGCTTGCGGCCGGCGGGCGCCTGGTCCTTCCGATGCGCGTCCGCGGCAGCATCTCCCGCTCGTTCGCCTTCGAACGCGACGGCGACACGTGGAAGACCGTCTCCTGCGAGATGGCCACCTTCATTCCCCTGCGCAAGGGCGTCTGCGACGACGTGTACACCGTCGTGCCGCTGGCCGGAGAGGGCAACGCCCGCCTGGAGACGTTCAGCGAACAGGACATCGACCGCGACGCGCTGCACCGTCCTCGACCGGCAACAGACCAAGATCTACACCGGAGTGAAGTTCCGGCAGGGCTCGGCGTGGGAGTGGCTGTACCTGTACCTGGCCTGCGTGCTGCCCAACGGCCTGTCCCGCCTGCCGGGGAAGCGCCCCGGGTTCACCCCGCATTTCGGCTGGGGCTCGATGGCGGCCCTCGACGGCGGGTCGCTGGCGTACCTGACCGTACGTGAGGGTGCGGACGAGCGCGGCCGCTACTGGGAGATCGGCGTGATCGGCCACGGCGAGGCAGGTGCCGATCTCGCCGAGCATGTTGTGAGCGAGATCCGCGCCTGGGACGCCGGCGGCGGCAACGACGCCCCCGAACCGGGCTTCCGGATGGCCGTCGCCGACTGCCGCGACCGGCTGGCGGCGGACGATCCCCGCTTCGTCATCGACAAGCCCTACAGCCGACTCGTCGTCGACCGGGCGCGCAAGGGCTGAAGCGTTGATCCCCGCGACAGCCGGCCGCATCCCCCTGGTCCGCCGCGCCAAGGCGCCCGCGCTCCCCCTGGGAGAACGCATCGACCACCTCACCGGCCTGAACTTCGCGCCCGCAAGCGCGGGCCATCACGACCTGGTGGCCCGCACCTGCGGAGTCCTCAACTACGCCGCGCTCATCGCCTCCGACATCGGCCTGCCCGACATGGCCGCCGATCTGTGCTGGCGCCAGCACCGGGTCTTCGCCGACGCCGGACGCCTGGGCGGGCGAACCGCCGTCATGTCGCTGATGCCACTGGTCAACCTCTCCCGGCTGCTGACCCGCAACGGCCGGGGCGAGGCCGCCTACGACCTGCTGGCCCGCCTCAACCACGCCGCGCGGCACCGGGAAAAGACGACGATCGACGGCCGCACCGTCGACCTGTCGCTTCTGACCGGCACGGACGAGGACCAGCGCACGGTGTGCCAGGAGCTCTACATCACGCTGCTCGTGGACGGCGCCCGCGCCCTTGCCCGCATCGGCCGGTGGACGGCAGCGGCCGACGCCATGGCCCAGCACCACGGCATCGGCAACCGCCTTCTCGACGGCAGACAGATCAAGATCATGGCCCTCATGGAACAGGGGCTGGACGAGCAAGCTCGCGACCTCATCGACGCCACACGGCCCACCGAGCTCTGGGAGACCCTCGTCGCCCAACTCCTGCGCGCCCACTGCCGACCAGCCCAGGCACCGCTTCCCCGCGCCGAACTCGACCAAGCCCGGCGCGCGGCTGCCGCACTCCTCACCGACCCCGAGCCGTCGACCGCCGTGTTCCAGACGCGTGCCGGCCTGGCCGCCCTGGAACTCGGCAGCAGCAGGTGCCGGCCGAGGGCGCTCGGTGAAGCCCTAGCCGACGCGGCCCGTCTCGACGCCCACGCCGCACGTGAGGTGCTGAACCACCCGCACGCCCGGGCACTCCTCAGCGCCGAGCAGGCAGGAACGCTCGGCTCGGTGGTCGAGGCGGCCGGTCTCGGCGCCGGCACCCTGTCCGCACGCCACCGGCAAGCCCTGTCCGAGTCCGTCGTCCTCGGTGAAGCCGCGCTGAAACGCCTCCTGCGGGACCACGACGAAGCCCAGGCCAGGTGAGCGATCGAGCACGCCGCAACCCGGCCCGCCCGACCATCCCCACCCCACCGCACCCACCGTCCCCGACCAGCTATAACCCGTCCGACCGAAAGGCCCGCACGTGACCACACCCCCCGCCACAGACCTCGACGAGGCCACCGCTCTGCGCCACCAGCTGGCCGACGAGCTCACCGCGGCCGGACACGTCGGCACCTCCGCGGTCGAGGCCGCGCTGCGGACCGTCCCCCGCCACCTGTTCGTGCCCGACGCCTCCCTCCAGGACGCCTACGCCAACAGCCCGGTCAGCATCAAGTACGACACCGACGGCACATCGATCTCCTGCGCGTCCCAACCCAGCATCGTCGCCCTCATGCTCGACCAGCTCGACGCGCAGCCTGGCGAACGCATCCTCGAACTGGGCGCCGGCACCGGCGACAACGCCGCCCTCCTCGCCCACCTCGTCGGCGACAGGGGCCACGTCACCACCATCGACGTCGACGACCTCGTGGAAGGAGCCCGCACCCACCTGGCCACCGCCGGATTCACCAACGTGCAGGCCCTGACCGCGACGGAGCGCTCGGTCACGCCGAGGGCGCACCGTACGACCGGATCATCGCCACCGTCGGCGCCCACGGCGTCCCCCACGCCTGGATGGAGCAACTCGCCCCCGGCGGACGGCTCGTCGTCCCCCAGCGCCTCAAGGGAAGCGTGTCGCGCTCCATCGCCTACGAACAGCGCCACGGCCGCTGGACCAGCATCAGCAGCAAGGTGAACACCTTCATGCCGCTGCGCAGGGGCATCGCCGACGACGACCGCCGCGTCATCCCCCTCAGCACCGACGGCACCGTGCGACTCCAGGCCTCGCAGGACAGCCCATCGACGCCGAAGCCCTGGCCGGCGTGCTGGACCAGCCGCGCACCGAGGAGTGGACGGGCATGACCGTCCGGGCCATGGAGTCGCCGGAGTGGATGGAGCTGTTCGTCTCCTGCTCCCTGCCCAGCGGCCTGTTCCGGATGCTGTTCCCCACCGCGGCCAAAGGCACGCTGCTCACCGACGACCCCTACCCCTCCTCCACCGCGGCCGTCGACAACGGCGCCCTCACCTACCTCGCCCGCCGCCCGCTGGACAAGACCAGGCCCGAGGGCGGCAAGCTCTGGGAGTTCGGCGTCATCGGCCACGGCCCCGGCGCCGACGAACTGGCCGCGCAGGTCGCCGACGCGATCCGCACGTGGGACCGCGACCACCGGGGCCGTGAGGCATCCTTCGAGATCCAGCGACTCGACGCACCCGCGAGCGAGCAGCGGCCCGGCCTCTTCGCCATCGACACCCCGCTGAACCGCATCGTTGTCCACTGGCGGTGACCCGCGTCCGGACCTGAGGGCCGGACTGTCCGGCGGTTCCCGCTCGTCGCCCGATTCCGCCCCGCTTGCCTGCCGCTCCCCGACCGCGTAGGGGCGCTCGTCGACCTCGTCAGCCCGGGCACTCAGGCTGGTCCCGCCGACCTGCGTGTCTCCTCACCACCGCCCAACGAAAGGCACCGCTTTCATGACGACCACCGTCGAACCCGACGACGCCACCCGCCTGCGCAACAACGCCGTCGACACCCTGCGCGACCGGGGCTGGATCACCTCCCGCGAGGTCGAAGCGGTGATGCGTAGGGTTCCGCGCCATGAGTTCGCGCCCGAGGCGAGCGTGCAGGAGGCGTACAACCCGTTCGCGGCGGTGATCACCAAGACCGACGAGCACGGTGTGCAGCTCAGCTCGGTGTCCGCGCCGCAGATCCAGGCCCTGATGCTGGAGCAGGCCCGCCTCTGCCCCGGGATGCGGGTGCTGGAGATCGGCTCGGGCGGCCTCAACGCCGCCTACCTCGCCGAACTCACCGGCCCCCAGGGCCAGGTCACCACCGTGGACATCGACCCCGCCGTCACCGACCGCGCCCGCCGCCTGCTGGACGAGCACGGGTACGGCCGGGTCACCGTCGTCACCGCCGACGCCGCCGAGGCGATCCCCGGCCTGGGCACGGTCGACGTGGTCATGGTGACCGCCGGCGCCTGGGACATCCCGCCCGCCTGGACCGACCAGCTCACCCCCGCCGGCCGCATCGTCGTGCCGCTGCGGATGCGCGGCCTGACCCGCTCCATCGCCTTCACCCGCGCCGGCGACCACCTGGAGAGCGAATCGGCGAAGATCTGCTTTCGTTCCCATGCAGGGCTCCACCGCACACCACGAGGACCTGCTCCTGGTCAACGGCACCCCGGAGATCGGACTGCGCTTCGACGACGGCCTGCCCACCGATCCCCGCCTGCTCGACAACGCCGTCACCCACCCCCGCCACGAGACGTGGACCGGCGTGACCGTCGGCCTCAGCGAGCTGCTGGACACCCTCCAGATGCACCTGGCCATCGCCCTGCCCGGCTTCTGCACCATGGCCGTCGACCCCGACCTGGACACCGGCATCGTCGCCCCGGCCAACAAGAGCTTCTCCCTGGCCGCTGTGAACGACACCGGCACCACCTTCGCCTACCTCACCACCCGCCGCACGCAGGACAACCAGCACGTCGAATACGGCGTCCACGCCCTCGGCCCCGACGCCGCCGCCTTCGCCCAGATCCTCACCGGCCACCTCCACGACTGGGCCGACACCCACCGCGGCGGCCCCAGCCCGATCATCCGCGTCCACCCCGCCGGCACCCCCGACGACCAGATCCCCGGCGACCGGATCATCGACAAGACCCACACCCGGATCTCCCTGTCCTGGCCGACCGCACAGCAGTAATCGCAGGCCGGAACTCCCGTACTGCCTCGACCCGACGGAAGGACATCACCATGACCGGCACCACCCTGACCACGGCACCCGGGTTCACCGACCTGGACGACGAGGACTTCGCGCCGCTGGACGTGAAGGTCGTGCTCGCCGCGCACCCGTTCGGCAAGCTCCAGTGCTCGACCGGCGACGGCTGCGGCGACACCTGCGCGAACGGGGCCAGCGCCCGGACCGACCGCTTCTGCGAAGCGGGCTACCTGCTGACCGAGAGCCTCCGGAACGACGTCCGCAAGCTCGACGACAGGGTCACCCCCTACCGCATCGTGGACGAGATCAGCGGAATGGCCTGGTGACTAGAAGTCCGAAGTATCCGCAGCGGGGGCCACACCAGCAGCAGCGGTCACAGCGCGCAGCCTTCTGTGTCGGACAGTGATCTCGCCGTCCACCCTACCGGCTCCCCCCTGTGGCGATCGGCGACGTTCTCCTCCGTCAGGCACACAGGCCGTGCTCGCTCCCGACGTCGTCAGTTCGGCTGGCGACCGCCGGCTGACGCTCTAGCCCGAGCAACTTCAGCAGGTCAGCCGTCACGACCCGGTAGGCGTTTCCCAGGCGGAGCACCCTGACCGGGTAGTCGCCTTGCCTGGCGAGCCCGTACCCGGTAGATCGGCCGATCATCAATGCACGGTTCGCGGTGTCGAGGTCGATGACCGCCGGCAGGCCGAGGAGTTCTTCGCCTGTCAGTCCGCGCACTTCACGCGCTGCTTTTAGTGCCTTCACGATGACCTCCTGACGGTTTCTGGCGCCTTGTGCGCGGTGAAGGTCTACCACAATGTTGCGGATGCACTTTTGATGACCATAAAGTGCAGTCATGACACAAGAGCGATGGCCAGCAGTCTTCACCGCACGCGTGGTCCAGGCGATGCGCGAGGCACGGCAAACCGCGGGCCTCACCATGGGCGATGTTGCCCAGGGCTGCGCTGACCGCGGTTACCCGGACGTCAAAGAGCAGACCATCAAGAACTGGGAAGGCGGACGCCGGGCCAGCATCACGATCGCCGATCTCGTCGTTCTGGCCGACGTCCTCGGCGTCCCCCCGGTCACTCTCCTCTTCCCCCTCGGCGCCGACGCCACCGTCGAGGTCCTCCCGGACCGGGAGGTCTCCATTTGGGAGGCCCTCGCCTGGTTCACCGGCGAAGCCCCCACCGACCAGCCGGCCCCCAGGGCAGCGCCCGTGAAGTGCTCGATCTCTTCCGGACCCACGGCGACCTCGTCGCCGCCGCCACCGCCTCGACCGCTCTGGCCAAGGAGCGGCGGCGCGAGGCCAGCACCACCCTGGACCGCGAGCGCAGAGCCACCCTCCTGGAACGTGCAGCCGGGTACGAAGAACACGCCTTCGAGGACTGCGCCGATCTGCGCGCCTTCCGCACCCGGATGCGCGATCGCGACCTCGTGCCCCCGCCTCTTCCCGACGACCTCGCGTTCGTCGACGAACCCGATGCAGCTGCGGAGGAGAGCGAGTGAAGAACGGCACCATAACCAGGCGGTGCCGGTGCACCGATCCCGAGACCGGCAAGGATCTCGGGGCGTCGTGTCCCAAGCTCCGGTCGCGGCGTCACGGAACGTACGGAGTCTTCCAGGAACTGGACCCAGCTCAGGACGGTCGCCGCCGCCGCTTTCGGCGAGGCGGCTTCGACACCTCCGCCAAGGCCAAGGAGGAGTTGGACAAGGTCCGCGCCCTCATGGCCATCCCCGAAGAGGACGACGCCTGGGGCAAAACGCAGATCAGCGACCTGCTCGAGAGCTGCGTCAAGGACAAGTCTCCCGTGCCGGACTACGACGAGATCCGCCGCCGGTTCCAGACCGGTCAGGCGCTGAATTCCAAGGTCACCGTGGGCGAGTGGCTGGACACCTGGCTGGCCGGGCGTAAGCGTCTACGCAAGTCAGGGTACGCACGCTACGAGTCAGACATCCGCATTCACCTCAAGCCCCACCTGGGGCACCTCCGCCTCGACAGGCTTCGGGTCCACCACGTCTCGGAGATGTTCGACGCCATCAACGAGCGAAACATCGAGATCCAGGAGCAGAACGCCCAGCGACGAGCGGTAGCGGACGAGCTGAAAGCTACTCCGAACAGGGGAGTTGAGAACCGGGCGAGGCGGAAGTGGCTTTCAGCCCAGCTCGACGCAATGCCTCCCTTCCGCCGGATCACCGGGTTGAACACCCAGCCCCGGATCCGCATCACCCTGCGCGCCGCCCTGAATGTCGCCATCGCCCAGCAGGTGACGCCCGCCTTCAATCCGGCAGCCCACGTCGAGCTGCTACCGGGGACGAAGCCGAAGGCCCTGATCTGGACCGACGAGCGCATCGCACGCTGGAAGGAGACCGGCGAGCGACCCTCGCCGGTCATGGTCTGGACTCCCCAACAGGCTGGTGCCTTCCTCGACTTCGTCGCCCAGGATCGCCTTTACATGCTCTGGCGGATCATCGCCTTCCGAGGCACACGACGCGGCGAAGCCTGCGGCGTCCGTTGGGAGGACCACTCCGCCAAGGCCGGTTCCTTGGCTATCGCCACCCAGCTTGTCCAAGACGGCTGGGACGTCTACGAAGATGCACCCAAGACCGCCAGCGGTGTGCGTTTGCTGGCCTTGGACGAGGAGACCAACACAGGTCTCCTCGCGCACAAGGCACGCCAGCAGCAAGAACGGCAGGAGTGGGGCGAAGGCTGGCAGGACACCGGCCGCATCTTCACCCAGGAAGACGGTTCGCTCCTCCACCCCGGAAAGGTGAGCGACCTCTTCGAGCGCCTCACCGGGGCCGCCGGCCTGCCCCCCATCCGGCTCCACGATCTCCGCCATGTCGCCGCCACGCTGATGCTGGCCGCCGGGGTCGACATCAAGGTGGTCTCCGAAACCCTCGGTCACTCCGACACTCGGATCACGCGGGACATCTACCAGTCCGTGCTCGACGACCTGGCCCGCGACGCTGCCGAGAAGGTCGTGCAGCTCGTTCCGCACCCCCGCAAACCGCTGGCAGCCGTCCACGATGAACAGGCAAATCCCAACACGGCTTCCCGGAGGCCGAGGATGGTGCCGCCACGTAGGAAGGAGGTGCCGAAACAGGACCGTTCCGCCTGACAGCGTGCGGAAGACGAGAGAGGAGCCCCGGTCAGAGGCAAGCTGACCGGGGCTCCGGCCTTTGTGGCGGGCCGATCCGCGTGCCTCCCTGAGCGTTCAAACGGGTTTGTCCACGACCGTCAGCAGCGCTGCTGCGATGGCGATCAACGCTCTGGCCTCGTCCAGGCTGTACGTGAACGCCGCTGTCACGGCGTCCGCATGAACAGATCCGCTGGCCTGGTCTTCCACAGCCGTGCGGATCGCCGCCCACCGCTCGCCCTGCCCACGCTGACGGGGGTCCTTGTTGAGAGGCCACGTCCACCCGCTGTGCAGCCGTACCCACTCCAGCGCCTGACGGGTTTCCAGAATCGCGCCGTCGATGTCCTTGTCCAAGAGCCGACGCTGGGCCGCGCGCAGATGCTGCGCAGGCTCAGCACGGGGGTCGTCCTCCAGCGGGAACGGCACCTGCATTTCGAAGGCGACCGAGGGGCCGAGCGCCGTGATCTGATCGGTCCAGCGGCTCTTGGCCACGCTGAAGCGCAGCACCTCCGTCGTACGGCCGGGATAGCCCGGGGCTTGCGGCAGCGTGCCGGTGACTTCCAGTTCCATCCGCAGGTCCCCGTCGCGGGCCTCATTGATGGCGTGGAGCTGGGCCGAGGTGATGAGGAACTTCAAGACCGGGCGCTCGACACCGGTCTCGGGAGTGAACGACAGCATCTCCGTCACCCGGCCCACGAGATTCCGCTGGTAAGAACCCCCGATGCCGTAGAGGTCAGCCTGCAACGCGAGGAACCTCCCCGCCTTCGTGGCGACGGGCGCCTTCACGTCCAGTCCCACCTGGAGGCAGATCGTGCCCATGCCTTTGAGAAGATGCACGCTCTCCTCCCGGACGCCGAGGACGAACTCCCCCACCTCCGCGTCGAAGCGCATCACGTTCACGACCAGAACCTCCACAACGAACTACAGACCTGCTGATTCTCCAATCAGGGCCGCGAGCCGCCCGCTCCATGGGAACCCCCCAAGAGATCTGGCGACACGGCGCTGCCGGAGAAGTGCGGACGCACCCGTGTGATCACCCCCCTCATCGCTCCTTGGCGACCGCCTGCTTGTCCCCGGGTCTGCACGCCCGCTGCACGCCTGTCCACCGGTTGTCCACCGGCGGCGATCAACGAACTCCCGCGAGGACCCGCTGCCTCCGCCGATCGGCGCGGGAAAGCAGAAAAGCCCAGGTCGGAAGCCATCCGACCCGGACCTCAGCGGAGCCCCCTGTCGGGTTCGAACCGACGACCTACGCTTTACAAGAGCGTCGCTCTGGCCAGCTGAGCTAAGGAGGCGCGAGAGGAAGTGTAGCGGGCGTGGCGAGGGGGGCCGGGGGGAAATCGTTGGCCGGGGGCTGGTGACAAGGGGGGTTCGGGCAGGTAGCGTCGCTGTTGGTCCGCTCACACCGGACTAGACCAATACCTTTCCTTTACTCGGATCGTCCGGCACGTTCCTGCCGGTGAAGGGACTGACCCCAGTCATGGCAACTGTCACGTTCGACAAGGCGACCCGGATCTACCCGGGCGGCGAGAAGCCCGCCGTGGACGGCCTGGACATCGAGGTGGGCGACGGCGAGTTCCTCGTCCTCGTCGGCCCCTCCGGCTGCGGCAAGTCGACCTCGCTCCGCATGCTCGCGGGGCTGGAGGACGTCAACGCCGGCGCCATCCGCATCGGTGAGCGCGACGTCACGCACCTGCCGCCGAAGGACCGGGACATCGCGATGGTGTTCCAGAACTACGCGCTCTACCCGCACATGACCGTCGCGGACAACATGGGCTTCGCCCTGAAGATCGCCGGCGTCAACAAGGCGGAGATCCGCACCCGGGTGGAGGAGGCCGCGAAGATCCTCGACCTCACCGAGTACCTCTCGCGCAAGCCGAAGGCCCTGTCCGGTGGTCAGCGCCAGCGCGTCGCGATGGGCCGCGCGATCGTCCGCGAGCCGCAGGTCTTCCTCATGGACGAGCCGCTGTCGAACCTCGACGCCAAGCTCCGCGTGCAGACCCGCACCCAGATCGCCAGCCTGCAGCGCCGGCTCGGCGTCACCACGGTCTACGTCACCCACGACCAGGTCGAGGCCATGACGATGGGCGACCGCGTCGCGGTGCTCAAGGACGGCCTGCTGCAGCAGGTCGACAGCCCGCGCAACATGTACGACAAGCCGGCCAACCTCTTCGTCGCGGGCTTCATCGGCTCCCCGGCGATGAACCTGGTCGAGGTCCCGATCACCGACGGCGGCGTGAAGTTCGGCAACACCGTAGTCAACGTGGCGCGCGACGCGGTCCAGGCCGCCGCCGACAAGGGCGACAAGACGGTGACCGTGGGCGTCCGCCCCGAGCACTTCGACATCACCTCCGGCGGCGCGAGCGGCCTGTCCAAGGAGGGCCCCGAGGGCCTGGCCGTGACCGTCAACGTCGTCGAGGAGCTCGGCGCCGACGGCTACGTGTACGGCTCCGCGGAGGTCGGCGGCGAGCACAAGGACCTGGTGCTCCGGGTCGGCGGCCGCGAGATCCCGGAGAAGGGCTCCGTGCTGCACGTCGTCCCGCGTCCGGGCGAGACCCACGTGTTCTCCACCTCCACGGGCGAGCGCCTGAGCGACTGACGCCGCGCCGCCGGCGCGGCACGTCGCATACATCAGCAAATCGGGCCTTCCGGGTGCGTTCGTCAACCGACGAACGCACCCGGCGGCATTTCACTCCCTCGTCGGAGTGACTAAATGTCGCCAAATCATCACCGGCCGCTACCATCCGATGCGTGAACCAGGTAGCACGCCGTCTCGGCAAGACATTCGCGCTCGTACTCCCGGTCGTTCTCGTGCTGTCGGGAACGCTCGCCGTCACCCGCGTCCCGTGGGCCGCCTCGTCGTCGGACGCGCAGATCCTCACCGCGTCCGCCAAGTCCCCCAAGGAGACCGAGGCGGAGCGCGCGGCGAAGGCCCCGCAGGAGGCCCTGCGCCGCCGACTCCTGGCGGAACTCCAGGAGAAGGACCCGGGCGCCGCCCTGACCGACCTCCAGGTCGCCATGGCCAAGCACCCCTCGCTCGCCAAGTACTGCACGTCCATCGCGCGTTCGCTGGGCCGCGCGGCGGTGGCGAAGTACGACGGGGCGACCAAGCGGGCGCAGGCGTGGTCCCGCCCGGTGTGCGACACCGCGTTCGCCACGGGCGTCGCCTCCGTCGGCTGACCCCCGGCGCGGTCCCGCCGCGGCCTGCCGGCACGCCGGCCCCCGGCACGCCTCGGGGCGTGCCGCCCCTCCCCGGGCGGCGCGCCCCGGTCGCATAGGGTGCGCTCCATGACGAGCGCCGACCACCCCCGACCCCCCGACCCGTCGCCACCGCGGTCACCCAGGCCGTCCTGCTCGCCGGCGGTCAGGGCTCGCGGCTGCGGCCGTACACCGACGACCGGCCCAAGCCGATGGTGGAGATCCCCGGCACGGGCACGCCGATCATCGGCCACCAACTGGCCTGGCTGGCCGAGGAGGGCGTCACCGACGCCGTGGTGTCGTGCGGGCACCTCGCCGAGGTGCTGCAGGAGTGGCTGGACGCCGCGCCGCTGCCGCTGAACGTCACGACGGTCGTCGAGCACGAACCGCTGGGCCGCGGCGGCGGGCTGAAGTACGCCGCCGCGTCGCTGCCGCGCGCCGACGAGCCGTGGTACGCCACCAACGGCGACATCTGGACGCGCTTCTCCCTGCGCGAGATGGCCGCCTTCCACGAGGAGCGCGACGCCGCGGCGACGCTCGCGCTGGCCCGCCCGCGCATCCCGTGGGGCGCGGTGGAGACCAACGAGTTCGGCCAGGTGCTGGACTTCATCGAGGCGCCGCCGTCGCCGTTCCTGATCAACGCGGGCGTGTACGTCTTCGCGCCGGAGTTCACCTCGCTGCTGCCGGACCACGGCGACCACGAGCGTACGACCTTCCCCCGGCTGGCCCGCGAACGGCGACTGGCCGGCTTCCCGATCCCGCAGGGCGCGTACTGGCGGGCGATCGACACCGCCAAGGACCTCAGCGAGGCCGCGAAGGAACTCGGCGCCCGCTGAGCCCTACGAGCCCGGGCCGGCCCCGTCCGCCCCGCGCCCGCGCCGCACGCCACCGTACGAGCCCGGACCCGCGCCGCACCGCCCTGCCGCACGCCACCGTACGAACCCGGACCCGCGCCCGCGCAACGACGAGCGGGGCCGGGCCCGTCAAGGGCCGGCCCCGCTCACCTCACCGCCCACGACGCCGTGCGCGGCGTCACGCGCGGCGTCACGCCGTCGTCGGGGACCCCGATCCCGCCGGCATCCCGAGCAGCCCGCTCGGCGCGTGCAGCCCGAGCAGGCCGCCGATCGCGCCCTGGCTGGGCTTGGGGTCGGCCGGCGGGGGCGGCGGGGGCGCCTGGGTGGGCGCGGAGGTGGCGGGCGGCTGGGCGCCGGAGCCGCCGCTCGAACTCGAGCCGCCCGATCCGGACCCGGAGCCGGAGCCGGACCCGCTCGGCGTGCTGCTCGAACCGCCGCCGGAGTGCGTGGGCGCGGTCGTGCCGCCCTGCGAGGCCGCGTGGTGGGTGGGCTGCGACGTGGCCGAGGGCTCGGTGCTCTCCTGCGCGTGGTGCTTCTTCTTGTGCGCCGACGCCGAGGGCGAGGGGGACGCGCCGTCGCTCTGGCCGCCGGAGACCTCCGGCAGCGGCGAGCCGGGCAGGTTGTTGGTCGGCGTGACCGCCGGACCGGGCCGGTCCTCGTGCCCGGTGCTGGCGCGGACCGCCGCGCCGAGCACCGAACCCACCAGCAGCGTCAGGCCGATGACCACCGTGGCCAGCACGGCGCCGCGGCGCAGCACCCGCCGCCGCAGGTCCCACAGCGTGACCCGGGGGCCGAGCCGCCGCCACGCGTCGCCGGCCAGGTGGCCGTCGACGGAGTAGACCGGCGCGCCGGCGATGATCAGCGGGCTCCACGCGGCGAGGTAGATGAAGTCCGGCGCGTCGTAGACCGGCACGGTCCGCCAGCTCACGGTGACCAGCAGCGCGATCGACAGGCCGGCGCCGAAGACCGCGGCGATCCGCTGCCACAGCCCGCAGACGGTCAGCACGCCGACCACGACCTGGAGGAAGGCGATGCTCAGGCCCGCGCCCACCGGGTGGCTCAGCGCGGCGTCCCGCAGCGGCTCGGCGACCTTCCAGGGGTGCAGCGAGGTCAGCCAGGTGACCATCGAGCCGCGCTTGCCGCCGTCGAAGTAGACGCGGTCGCACAGCTTGCCCATGCCGGCGTAGATGCAGACGAAGCCGAGGAAGACGCGCAGCGGGAGCAGCACGATGCCGAGGTTCATCCGGCGGCCGGGGTACCAGGCGTGCTTGACCGGCTCGCCGCGGCGGTTGCGGGGCCGCCGCTCCGCCTCGGGCGCGCCGGGCAGGTCCCGGCCGGGGCCGCGCACGCCGTCGCCGTACGGGTCGGGGCCGTCCGTACCGGGGCCGTACCGGTCCGAGCCGTCGCCGCCGGTCCAGCCGACCGCGGGCTCGTCGGCGGCCCCGGGCCGCAGGCCGTCCGCGGCGGGCGCGCCGCGCTGGCCGACCACGGTGGGCGCGGCGGGCGGCAGGACGGACGTCTCGTCGAGGCGCGGCAGCACCTGGGTGGCCGCGCCGGGCTCGGTCCTGCGGACCGCCTGGAGCAGTTCGCCGGCCAGGGCGTCGCCCGGCGCGCCCTGCCCGGACCACACCACGGGGGCGCGGCGCCGGCCGGCGCCCTGCGGGACGACGGGAATCCTGGCGGTGTCGGCGAGGCCGTCGCCGCCGAGGCCGAGGGCACGGGTCGAGGTCGCCCCCAACCGCACCCGGAAGCTCGCATGGTTGACGATGACCTGGGCGGGATCGCTCGGAACCCGAGGCATCGTCAGCACACGCTCGTCGAATCCGGGCGCCCCTCCCCCGAGGGAGTGCGGGGTGTTCTGGTGTCCACACTCATCTAACCGAGTGACACACCGTTTAGAAACGGCTTCGCAGCGTGCTTGCTGTCGGAGCCCCGACAAAGCCCCGCGACCCGCGGCCCAACCCGCGACCGGCGCCACGGGCCGCGCCACCGCCCGCCCCGACGGGCCCGCGACCCGCGCCCCGCCGCCGCTACGCCCTGCGGCGCGACGCCTCGTACAGCACCACGCCCGCCGCGACGCCCGCGTTCAGCGACTCCGCGCCGCCCGGCATCGGGATGCGCACCCGCAGGTCGCAGGTCTCGCCGACCAGGCGGGACAGGCCCTTGCCCTCGCTGCCGGCGACGACGACGACCGGCCCGGACAGCAGTTCCAGGTCCTGGAGTTCGACCTCGCCGTCCGCGGCCAGGCCGACCACGGTCAGCCCGGCCTTCTGGTACGCCTCCAGGGTGCGGGTCAGGTTGGTGGCCCGCGCCACCGGCACGCGCGCCGCGGTGCCCGCCGAGGTCTTCCACGCGCCCGCGGTCATGCCCGCCGCGCGCCGCTCGGGCACCACCACGCCGTGGCCGCCGAACGCGGCGACCGAGCGGACCACCGCGCCCAGGTTGCGCGGGTCGGTGACGCCGTCCAGCGCCACGATCAGCGGGTCCTGGCCGGCGTCCGCGGCGTCGGCGAGCAGGTCCTCGGGGTGCGCGTACTCGTACGGCGGGATCTGCAGCACCAGGCCCTGGTGGTTGAGCCCCGCGGTGAGCCGGTCCAGTTCGGGCCGGGCCGCCTCCATCAGCGGCACGCCGCGGTCGGTGGCGAGCTTGAGCGCCTCGCGCACCCGGTCGTCGTTGTCGATGAACTGCTGGACGTAGACCGCGGTCGCCGGGATGTCCGCGCGCAGCGCCTCGACCACGGGGTTGCGGCCGACGACGAGTTCGGCGGTGGACTTGGCGCCGCGGCCGGAGGGCCGCCGGGACTGCGCGGAGACCGCCCGCTTGGCCTGGGCGGTGGCGATGCGGTTCTTCTTGTGGCCCTTGCGCATCTCGGCCGGCGGCGTCGGGCCCTTGCCCTCCAGAGCCTTGCGGCGCTGGCCGCCGCTGCCGACCGTGGCGCCCTTCTTGTTGGTCGTACGGCGGTTCCTGCGCTGGCTGTTGCCGGCCATGGGACTCTCACTTCGTCGGTCAGGCGGAAAACTACGGCGTCCACGGGCGTAGCGGCCCGGCGCGCGCCCCGCGCCCGGCGGGGCGCGGCGGGCCCGGCGGAGCGGTCAGCCCCGCAGAGTCCAGCGCGATCCGGTCGGCGTGTCCTCGATCTCCAGGCCCGCCTGGACCAGTTCGTCGCGGATCGCGTCGGCGGTCGCGTAGTCCTTGCGGGACCTGGCCGACTGCCGCTGGTCGAGCACCAGCCGGACCAGCGAGTCGACCACGCCGTGCAGGTCGTCGCCGCGGTCGGCGCCGGCCCAGTGCGGGTCGAGCGGGTCCAGGCCCAGCACCCCGAGCATCGCACGGACCTCGGCCAGCCGCGCGACGGCGGTCTCCTTGTCGTCCGCGGTCAGCGCGCTGTTGCCCTGGCGGACGGTGGTGTGCACGACGGCCAGCGCCTGCGGCACGCCCAGGTCGTCGTCCATCGCCTCGGCGAAGGCCGGCGGCACCTCGGCGGCCGGCTCGACCGGCCCGGCCTTCTCGATGACCCGCTGCACGAAGCCCTCGATCCGCGCGAACGCCGCCTCGGCCTCGCGCAGCGCGTCCTCGCTGTACTCGATCATCGAGCGGTAGTGCGGGGTGCCCAGGTAGTAGCGGAGCACGATCGGCCGCCAGCGCTTGACCATCTCCGAGACCAGCACCGAGTTGCCGAGCGATTTGCTCATCTTCTCGCCGCTCATGGTGACCCACGCGTTGTGCACCCAGTACCGGGCGAACGCGTCGCCGTACGCCTTGGACTGGGCGATCTCGTTCTCGTGGTGCGGGAAGATCAGGTCGATGCCGCCGCCGTGGATGTCGAAGGCGCCGCCCAAATACTTGTGGGCCATCGCCGAGCACTCCAGGTGCCAGCCGGGCCGGCCGCGGCCCCAGGGGGTGTCCCAGGACGGCTCGCCGGGCTTGGCGGCCTTCCACATCGCGAAGTCCCGGGGGTCGCGCTTGCCGGTGTCGACCTCGCCCTCGGTGGCCCGCAGGTTGTCCAGCTCCTGGTTGGACAGCTCCAGGTAGCCGGGGAAGGAGCGCACGTCGAAGTAGACGTTGCCCTCGGCCTCGTACGCGTGGCCGCGCGCGATCAGCCCCTGCATCATCTCGATCATCTCCGGCACATGGCCGGTGGCCCGCGGCTCGTACGTGGGCGGCTGGCAGCCCAGCGCGTCGTAGCCGTCGGTGAAGGCGCGCTCGTTCTCGTAGCCGATCGCCCACCACGGGCGGTGCTGCTCGGCGGCCTTGGCGATGATCTTGTCGTCGATGTCGGTGACGTTGCGGACGAAGGTGACCTCGTAGCCGCGGTAGCGGAACCAGCGCTGGAGGATGTCGAAGTTCAGGCCCGACCTGATGTGCCCGATGTGCGGGGCGGCCTGCACGGTGGCACCGCACAGGTAGATCGAGACACAGCCCGCGGTGAGCGGGACGAAGTCACGGATCTGGCGTGCGTCGGTGTCGTACAGGCGAATGGTCACGCCTCAAGGGTATCGGGCCGGGGCGGCTGCCCGTGACGGCTCCGCGCATGCGGGGCGACGGGCAGGTGAGCGACGGCTACGCGCACGCCCCGGCCCCGCGTGACGGCTGCACGCGCTCCCCCGCCCCGCACTGCGGCTATGCGCAGTCCGGGCAGAGCCCGCGGTAGGTGACCTCGGCGGTGGAGACGGTGAAGCCGAAGCGCTCCGCGGCCGGCAGGTCCGCCAGCGGGTCGCCCTCGGGGTGCACGTCGCGGATGGTGCCGCAGCCGGAGCAGACCAGGTGCTGGTGCGGGCGGCGGGCGTTGGGGTCGTAGCGCCGGGCGCGGCCGTCGGTGGCGACCTCTATCACCTCGCCGAGCGAGACGAGTTCGCCCAGGGTGTTGTAGACCGTCGCCCGGGAGATCTCGGGCAGCCGCTGCGAGGCCCTGGCGTGCACCTCGTCGGCCGTCAGATGCACGTGGTGACCGTCGAGCACCTCGGCCACGACACGCCGCTGGGCGGTCAGCCGCCAGCCGCGTCCGCGCAGCCGGTCCAGCAGGTCGCTCATATCGGATCACCTATCCAGCTCGGCGGGACACCCGAACTTTACCAGTCCTCGTCCGATTTATGATCGAATACGGAGTTGGCGCTCTTCTTGACTTGGACAGTGTCCATCGTAGGATCGACACTCGGTGAGAGCCAAGGGGCCGGCACGACTCGGCAGGAGACGGGAATCCCATGACTGAGAACCACGACGCAATCGTCACGGACGCGAAGGCGGAGGGCGGCGGCTGCCCGGTCGCGCACGACCGCGCCCCGCACCCCACCCAGGGCGGCGGGAACCGCGAATGGTGGCCGGAGCGGCTGAACCTGAAGATCCTCGCCAAGAACCCCGCGGTGGCCAACCCGCTCGGTGAGGACTTCGACTACGCCGCGGCCTTCCAGAGCCTGGACCTGGCGGCGGTCAAGCGGGACATCGCCGAGGTGCTGACCACCTCGCAGGACTGGTGGCCGGCCGACTTCGGCAACTACGGCCCGTTCATCATCCGGATGGCCTGGCACAGCGCCGGCACCTACCGGATCAGCGACGGCCGCGGCGGCGCCGGCGCCGGCCAGCAGCGGTTCGCGCCGCTGAACAGCTGGCCGGACAACGCCAACCTGGACAAGGCCCGCCTGCTGCTGTGGCCGGTCAAGAAGAAGTACGGCCAGAGCCTGTCCTGGGCCGACCTGCTGGTGCTGTCCGGCAACGTCGCGCTGGAGACGATGGGCTTCGAGACCTTCGGGTTCTCCGGCGGCCGCGAGGACGTCTGGGAGCCGGAGGAGGACGTCTACTGGGGCCCCGAGCGCACCTGGCTCGGCGACGAGCGCTACACCGGCGACCGCGAGCTGGAGAGCCCGCTCGGCGCGGTCCAGATGGGCCTGATCTACGTCAACCCCGAGGGCCCCAACGGCAACCCGGACCCGATCGCCGCCGCCCGCGACATCCGCGAGACCTTCCGCCGGATGGCGATGAACGACGAGGAGACCGTCGCGCTGATCGCCGGCGGCCACACCTTCGGCAAGACCCACGGCGCGGGCCCGGCCGACAACGTCGGCCCCGACCCCGAGGCCGCCGGCCTGGAGGAGCAGGGCCTGGGCTGGCGCAACAGCTACGGCACCGGCAAGGGCGCGGACACCATCACCTCCGGCCTGGAGGTGACCTGGACCAGCACGCCCACCCGGTGGAGCAACGGCTTCTTCGACAACCTCTTCGGCTACGAGTGGGAGCTGACCGAGAGCCCGGCCGGCGCCAAGCAGTGGAAGCCGAAGGACGGCGCGGGCGAGGGCACCGTCCCGCACGCCCACGACGCGACGAAGAAGATCGCGCCGGCGATGCTCACCACCGACCTGGCGCTGCGCTTCGACCCGGTCTACGAGCCGATCTCGCGCCGCTTCCACGAGAACCCCGACCAGTTCGCGGACGCCTTCGCCCGCGCCTGGTACAAGCTGACCCACCGCGACCTGGGCCCGAAGTCCCTGCACCTGGGCCCCGAGGTGCCGGCCGAGACGCTGATCTGGCAGGACCCGCTGCCCGAGGCGGACTACGAGACCATCGGCGCCGAGGACGTCGCGGCCCTGAAGGCCAAGCTCCTGGACTCCGGGCTCACCGTCTCGCAGCTGGTCACCACCGCGTGGGCGTCGGCCTCGACCTTCCGCGGCAGCGACAAGCGCGGCGGCGCCAACGGCGCCCGCATCCGCCTGCAGCCGCAGAGCGGCTGGGAGGTCAACAACCCGGACGAGCTGGCGCAGGTGCTGCGCGTCCTGGAGGGCGTCCAGCGCGACTTCAACGCCGCCTCCGGCGCCAAGAAGGTCTCGCTGGCCGACCTGATCGTGCTGGGCGGCGCCGCGGCGGTCGAGAAGGCCGCCAAGGACGGCGGGGTCGAGGTCGAGGTGCCGTTCGCCCCGGGCCGCGTCGACGCGACCGAGGAGCAGACCGACACCGAGTCCTTCGAGGCGCTGGAGCCCCCGGCCGACGGGTTCCGCAACTACCTGGGCAAGGGCAACCGGCTGCCGGCCGAGTACCTGCTGCTGGACCGGGCGAACCTGCTCACCCTCAGCGCCCCGGAGATGACCGTCCTGGTCGGCGGCCTGCGCGTGCTCGGCGCCAACTACGACGGCTCCAAGCTGGGCGTCTTCACCGAGACGCCGGGCGTGCTGACCAACGACTTCTTCGTCAACCTGCTCGACCTGGGCACGACGTGGTCGTCGACGTCGGCGGACCAGACCTCGTTCGAGGGCCGCGACGCGGCCACCGGCGCGGTCAAGTGGACCGGCACCCGCGCGGACCTGGTCTTCGGGTCCAACTCCGAGCTGCGCGCCCTCGCGGAGGTCTACGCGAGCGACGACGCGAAGGAGAAGTTCGTCAAGGACTTCGTGGCGGCGTGGGTGAAGGTGTCGAACCTGGACCGGTTCGACGTGGCGTGAGCGCGCCGCGCGGGGCGCTCGCGCACCGCGCCGGCGTGACCGCGCGCCGCTGAGCCCGTCGGGGCCGGCCCTCCGGGGCCGGCCCCGATGCCGTTCGGGCGGCGCGGGGGGCCGGGCACGGCCGCCGTAAGGGCGCGCGGGCGGGCGGGGGCGTCGTACGGGCGGACCGGGGCGGGCTCAGGCGGGCTCAAGCGGACCTTGGGCGGGCAGGCGGACCCCGGGCGGGCTCAGGCGGCGCGGGCCACCAGCGCGGTCGCGACGGCCGCCAGGCCCTCGCCGCGGCCGGTGAAACCCAGGCCGTCCGTGGTGGCGGCGCTGAGCGCGACGGGTGCGCCGACCGCGGCGGACAGCACCTTCTGCGCCTCCTCGCGGCGCCGGCCGATCTTCGGGCGGCGGCCGATCACCTGGACGGCGACGTTGCCGATCACGTAGCCCTCGGCGCGGACGATGCGGGCCGCCTCGGTGAGCAGCGCCACCCCCGACGCGCCGGCCCACTCGGGCCGGTCGGTGCCGAAGTGGGCGCCGAGGTCGCCGAGGCCGGCCGCGGAGAACAGCGCGTTGCAGGCCGCGTGCGCCACCACGTCGGCGTCGGAGTGCCCGGCCAGGCCGGGACCCTGGTCCTCCCACAGCAGGCCCGCGCACCACAGCTCGCGGCCCTCCTCGAAGGCGTGGATGTCGGTGCCGACGCCGACCTGCGGGAGCACGACCCCCGGCGGGAGCGCGGGCGTCGCGCCGGCCGCGTCCGCGGACACGGGCTCGGGCCGGGCCCCGGGTCCGGGCGGGTCAGTAGCCATCGGTGGCCCTCCTGCGCGCGAGCACGGCCTCCGCGAGCACCAGGTCCAGCGGCCTGGTCACCTTGAACGCCTCCTCGTGCCCCGGCACGACCAGCACCGGCACGCCGAGCCGCTCGACCATGCCCGCGTCGTCCGTGACGTCCTCGGTGACCGTGGCGTGCGCCTTGGCCAGCGTGGCCAGGTCGAAGCCCTGCGGGGTCTGCACGGCGCGCAGCAGCGCCCGCCGCGGGGTGCCGGTGACCTCGCCGGTGTCCGGGTCGACGCTCTTGACGGTGTCGGCGAGCGGGATCCCCGGGACCACGGCGGGCGCGCCGGCGCGTACCGCGTCGATGACGCCCTCGACGGTCTCGACCGGCACCAGCGGGCGCGCCGCGTCGTGCACCAGCACCACGTCGACGTCGTCCGGCAGCGCGGCCAGGCCCAGGCGTACGGACTCCTGCCGGGACTCGCCGCCCGGCACCACCCTTATGTCGGTCGACTCGGGCAGTCCGTGCGCGTCGAGCAGCGCTCTGACCTCGGCGGCGCCCTCCGGCGGGGCGACCACGACGAGGACCTGCACGGCGCGGGCGCGCGCCATCGCGCGCACGGCGTGCACCAGGATCGGGACCCCGCCGAGGGTGCGCAGCGCCTTGGGGGCGCCGGGGCCCAGCCGAACTCCACGTCCGGCGGCGGGAATGACTGCTGCGGTACGCAGGTTTGTGTCCTTGTATGAGATGGGTATCGCACTCAAGGTGCGGGGTGGGCGCTCTCCCTGATCCCTTCCGTGACGACAGGGAGCAGCAGGCGGCACCACCGTATCCGAGTGCCGGCATGCCGCGGCACCCGGTCGTCCGCGTGTGGTACGCGACCGGGTGCCGTAGCAGTCCCCCGTGGTGGCGGGGGTTTGCGTCAACGTATGTCGGGAGCTGCGGGGGGATGTGGGTTCGGCACACCCTCACCGGGGCGCGACACGAGAACGTCCGGAGGGGACGGTCTTACGACGCGAGGACTTCGTCGAGCAGCGCTTCGGCCTTGTCCTCGTTGGTGTTCTCCGCGAGGGCGAGCTCGCTGACCAGGATCTGCCGCGCCTTGGCGAGCATGCGCTTCTCGCCGGCCGACAGGCCGCGCTCGCGCTCACGACGCCACAGGTCACGCACGACTTCCGCGACCTTGATGACATCACCGGAGGCGAGCTTCTCCAGATTTGCCTTGTATCGGCGGGACCAGTTGGTGGGCTCCTCGGTGTACGGCGCGCGCAGCACCTCGAAGACCCGGTCCAGACCCTCCTGACCGACCACGTCGCGTACGCCGACGAACTCCGCATTGTCCGCGGGCACGCGTACCGTCAAGTCGCCCTGGGCGACCTTGAGCACCAAGTAGGTCTTGTCCACGCCTTTGATCTGGCGAATTTCGATGGCCTCGATCAGCGCGGCCCCGTGATGGGGATAGACCACGGTGTCGCCAACCTTGAACGTCATGTGACAGGTACCCCTTCCGTGGCTATCCAGGGTAACACGGGAACGGCCTCTTCTGAATGGCGTTTTCGCAGGTCAGGGCATATCTCGGGGCTTGACAAGGGCCCCTGCGTCGTGCTGGAGGGTGCACCCGCGACGAGGTATCCGCAGGTCGGAGCACATATTCGAGGACGCTGAAACGCGGGCGTTACAGACCTCGAAGGCCCCGAACAAGGGGCGATACGTCCACCTTTGTCCCTCCCGAGTGAGTGAGTCGTCGCTACTCCGTTCGGGTTCTCGGCCGTCGAAGATCCAATTTTGCGACATCATGGAAATCGCGCGCCGCCGCCCGCGGACGGGCGGCGGGAAGTGATCACGCGAAGTGATCACGGCGGTGGTCACGCTAAAGGGCGGGCCCGGTGCGCGGGCCGCGGGGGGCGTCGGTAATCTAAGGCCGCCAGAAGATCTTTCCGCCCTGCCCAAGGAGATGCGCCGCCGTGGTCCGCAGCTTCCGTCGCGGCGCCGTCGCCGCCGTCCTCGCGCTCACGCTCGCACCCCTCGCCGCCGCCTGCGCCGCGGGCAACGACGCGGCGACCCTGGAGGTCGAGCCCGACAGCGCGTCGGCGAGCGCCGGCCCGGTCAAGGTGCAGAACGCCTTCGTGCTCACCCAGGACAGCGGCCCGGCGACGGTCACCGCCCGGCTGTTCAACAACGGCTCGTCCGCCGAGACGCTGCAGTCGGTGCAGCTGTCCGGCGGCATCAGCGCGACGCTGACCGGCAGCGGCGGCGGCCAGGGCGTCACCGTCCCCGCGCACGGCAGTGTGCTGCTGGGCGGCAAGGGCAACCCGGCGGCGACCATCGACACCGGCAGCGAGGCGCTGCGCGACGGCGACGTGCAGAACGCGGTCTTCACCTTCAGCGACGCGGGGCCGGTCACCGTGCTCGCCAACGTCCTGCCGTCGGCCGGCTTCTACCAGCCGTACGGCCCCAGCCCCACGGCCTCCGGCGGCGCGACGACCACTCCGGGCATCCCCACGCCGTCCAGCACCCCCACCTCCGCCCTCCCCACCACCTGACAGGCGCTGACACGGAAAGGCCGCCGGGCGCCCGTACGGACGCCCGGCGGCCTCGCGCGCGGCCCCCGGCCCCGGCCTACGGCTCGAACTTGTAGCCCAGCCCCCGCACCGTCACCAGGTAGCGCGGCGCGCCCGGGTCCGGCTCGATCTTGGCGCGCAGGCGCTTGACGTGGACGTCGAGGGTCTTGGTGTCGCCCACGTAGTCCGCGCCCCAGACCCGGTCGATCAGCTGCATCCGGGTGAGCACCCGGCCGGCGTTGCGCAGCAGCATCTCCAGCAGGTCGAACTCCTTCAGCGGCAGGTCCACCTTGCCGCCGCCGACCGTCACCACGTGCCGGTCCACGTCCATCCGCACCGGGCCCGCCTCCAGGGCGGCCGGGGAGATCTCCTCGGGCTCGCCGCGGCGGCGCAGCACCGCGCGGATGCGGGCCACCAGCTCGCGCGAGGAGAACGGCTTGGTCACGTAGTCGTCCGCGCCTATCTCCAGGCCGACGACCTTGTCGATCTCGCTGTCCTTGGCGGTCACCATGATCACCGGGACATTGGACTTCAGCCGCAGCTGGCGGCAGACCTCGGTGCCGGGCAGCCCCGGCAGCATCAGGTCGAGCAGGACCAGGTCGGCGCCGTTGCGCTCGAACTCGTCCAGCGCGTCGGGCCCGGTCGCGGACACGGCGACCTCGAAGCCCTCCTTGCGCAGCATGTAGGACAGCGCGTCGCTGAAGGACTCTTCGTCCTCCACGACAAGAACGCGGGTCACGGAAGGACCTCCGGGGCGGGGATGTGTTCGGGGAGGGTCTGGAAAAGCTGGTCTTCGGAAGGGACGTCCGGCTCGTCGGCCGGCTCGGCGTCGCCCTCGTAGGCGGCCTCGGCGTCGGGGTCCAGGCCCGGCGGCAGCGCGCGGTCCTTGGCGATCCCGGCCTCGGGCAGCCGCAGGGTGAAGGTGGAGCCCTGACCCTCGGCGCTCCACACCGTGACCTCCCCGCCGTGCGAGGCGGCCACGTGCTTGACGATGGACAGGCCGAGCCCGGTCCCGCCGGTCGCCCGCGAGCGCGCCGGGTCCACCCGGTAGAAGCGCTCGAAGACCCGGTCGCGGTCCTTCTCGGAGATGCCGATGCCCTGGTCCGTGACGGAGATCTCGATGAGGTCCCCTCCCCCGGAGCCGCCGGGCGCGGCGATGCGGCGCCCGGCTATGCCGACCCTGGTCCTGGCCGGGGAGTAGTTCACGGCGTTCTCGACCAGGTTGCCGAGGGCGGCGGCGAGCTGGCCCCGGTTGCCCCAGATGAAGAGGTCGGGGGTGGTGCCGGTGGCCATGGTGATCTGCTTGGTGTTGGCCTGGTGGCGGCAGCGGTCGACCGCCTCGGCCACCAGGTCGTCCACGGCGACCGGCTCGGCGTCGTCGAGCAGGTCGTCGTCCTGGACCCGGGACAGGTCGATGATCTCCTGCACCAGGCTGGTCAGCCGGGTGGCCTCGATCTGCATCCGGCCGGCGAAGCGGTTGACCGCCTCCGGGTCGTCGGCCGCGTCCATCACGGCCTCCGACAGCAGCGACAGCGCGCCGACCGGGGTCTTCAGCTCGTGGCTGACGTTCGCCACGAAGTCGCGGCGGACCGCCTCGATGCGGCGGGCCTCGGTGAGGTCCTCGACCAGCAGCAGCACCAGCCGGGAGCCCAGCGGCGCGACCCGGGCGGAGACCGCCAGGCCCTCGCCGCGCGAGGCGCCGCGGCGCGGCAGGTCCAGCTCGACCTGCCGTATCTCGCCGTCCCGCCGGGTCTCGCGGGCCATCTGGAGCATCTGGTCCACGGCCAGCCGGCCGCCCCTGACCAGTCCGAGCGCGTACGCGGCCGAGCTGGCCTTGACCACGGTGTCGCCCTCGTCCAGGACGACCGCCGACGAGCGCAGCACCGACAGCACGGTGTCCACGCCCGGCGGCAGCACGGCCGCGCCCTGTTCGGCCCGCACCGCCGTGCGGGTCGGGCGGGCCTGCTCCCGTTCGCTCCAGCGGAACGCGAGCACGGCGATGACGCCGGTCAGCAGACCGGCGATCGCGCTGGCTGCGGCGACTGCCGCGTTCACGTCCACGGCTCCAGGTTAAGTGGCCTGTTCAAGCAGTCCACAAGCCTGTGGGACAGCTCTCGGATGTACGTTGCCAAGAGTTCACCTTCACGTAGGCACCGGTTCACCGCTGGTGCGCGACCGGTACGCGTACGCCCATCAGCGTGGCAGCGTGGACGACCGGTGCCGGCAGGCGCCGCGCAGATGACGGGTTACGGAAGGACTGCTGATGCGGGACGCATACCACGAGGAGCTGGACTCGATCGGCGACGGACTGGTCGAGATGGCCCGGCTGGTCGGCTCCGCGATCGGCCGCGCCACCACGGCTCTGCTCGACGCCGACCTGAATGTCGCGGAGAGCGTGATCGCCGCCGACGAGAAGGTCGACGACCTCCAGCGCGAGCTGGAGAACCGGGCGATCACCCTGCTGGCCCGGCAGCAGCCGGTCGCCACCGACCTGCGGATCGTCGTCACCAGCCTGCGGATGAGCGCGGACCTGGAGCGCTCGGGCGACCTGGCCCGGCACGTGGCCAAGCTGGCCCGGCTGCGCTTCCCGGAGTCCGCGGTGCCGCGCGACCTGCACAGCACCATCCTGGAGATGGGGCAGCTCGCGCAGCGGCTGATGGCCAAGGCGGCCGAGGTCATCGTCACCAAGGACGTCGACGACGCGCTGCAGCTGGAAGCCGACGACGACCGCATGGACGAGCTGCACCGCACGCTCTTCCAGCACCTGCTGGACGACCGCTGGAAGCACGGCATCGAGACGGCGGTCGACGTGACGCTGGTCGGCCGGTACTACGAGCGGTTCGCCGACCACGCGGTGTCGGTCGCCAAGCGGGTGGTGTACCTGGTGACCGGCGAGCACGCCGACGAGATGTCGCCGGCGCCGACGGCGGTCGAGGGGGCGTAGGGGTCCCGGGCGGGGCGGGTCCCGGGCGCGACGTAGGCGTTCCGGGCAGGCGGGGTCCGAGGCGGAGAGTCCTCGGGCTCGGCGCGGCCCGGGCCCGGCCAGGGGGCCGGGGTCCGGCCAGGGGGCCGGGGTCGGGCCGGGGGGCGTGCGGCGGGGGGGCGTGCGCGCCGGAGCGGCGCGGGCGGACCGCTCTCCTGCCACCCTCGTGCGCCCTTGATGCGCCGCGCCGGGGCACGCTTGACTGGGCGCAGGCAAGCCTGAGCAAGCCCGAGGAGGCTGCACTGATGCCGGAATCTCCCACTCCCACGCCCGTCGCGGGCGAGCGCACCGCGCCCGACGCCGCTCCCCTGCGTATCCCGCTCCCCCTGGTGGCCGCGTGCGGCTGCGGTTCCGGCTGCGGGTGCGGCTGCCAGAACGGCGGCGCCTGCCAGTGCGGCGGCTGCACCGACTGATCCGTCCCGCGCACGCGTGAGGGCCCCGCCCGGTTCACCGCCGGGTGGGGCCCTCGCGCGTGCGCGGGACGGTGTGCGCGGGCCGGCGGCCCGCCTTCCGCGTGCGCGGGCTCCGCGCGGGCGCGCGGGCCGGCGGCCCGGGCCGTACGGGACGCTGCCGCGCCGCGCCCGGCTGGATAGAGTCGTACCGTCACCGCCGGTGGCGGCGCTGTCCGCTCTCCCCCGGTGACGTGGCGACGTCCTGGGGAGGGGACCGCAGCACATGAGTCGTCGTTCCACCGGTCCGGTCGGGGTCTGGGCCGAGGTGCAGCGTCAGCGCCAGCGGCAGGCGGAGGCCGACGAGCGGCGGCGCAGGGAGCAGGCCCGGCAGGCCGCCGCCTACCAGCGGCGCATGGCGCAGAGCCACCGCGAGTACCGCCAGGCCGAGGCGGCGCGGCGCACCCAGGAGCTGGACGCGCAGGTCGCGGCGTTGCAGGGGCTGCTGGCCGCCGGGTGCCGGGCGCCCGCGTTCCGCGCCGAGGCGCTGCGGCGCGCGGAGGAGCCCGAGCCGTTCGCGCCCGGCCCGCTCGCCCACCCGCTGCCCATGCCCGACCCGCGGCAGTACGAGACGAACACCGGCTGGACCGCGGCCCGCCGCGCCCAGGCCCAGGCGGAGGCGCGCGCCAGGTTCGAGCGCGACTGGCACGCGGCGCAGGCCGCCGAGGCCCAGCGGCAGCAGCAGTTCGCGGCGTACCAGCGGGCGTACGAACAGCGGGTCGCGGCCCACCGCGCCGAGGTGCGGCGGCACAACGCGAGCGTCGACCAGGCGGTGGCGGGGGTGCGGCGCGGCGACCCCGAGGCGGTCGTGGAGTTCTTCTCCGCCGCGCTGTACGCCTCGCCGGCCTGGCCCGCGCACTTCCCGCGGCAGCTGTCGGCCGCCTACGACGCGGTGGAGCGGCAGTTGGTGGTGGACTGGGAGCTGCCCGGCTACGCGGTGGTGCCGGAGGCCAAGTCGGTGCGGTACGTGGTCTCGGCGGACCAGGACAGGGAGACCGCGCGGCCGGCGGCGCAACGGCGGTCGCTGTACCGCGAGGTGGCCGCGCAGTGCCTGCTGCTGGTGCTGCACCAGCTCTTCGCGGCTGCCGCGGCGGCGGGCGCGGGGGAGGTCCTCGACTCGGTCGTGCTGAACGGCTTCGTGGACGACCACGACCCGGTGACGGGTCAGCGCGGGCCCATCGTCCTGGCCACCGCGGTCGCGCCGCGGGAGCTCTTCGCCGAGCTGCACGTGGCCCAGGCCGACCCGGTGAGCTGCCTGACCGACGCGCTGCGGGGGCAGTTGTCGGCCCGGCCCGACCAACTCGCGGCGGTGCGGCCGGTACGCCGGCCGGACGACGTACCCGACGCCGTCGCGCCGCGGCCGGCCGGCGAGCACGGCGCGCAGGCGCCGGACGACGGGGACGGCGGTGAGGAGCCCGACCTCTACACCATGGACCCGGTCGAGTTCGAGAACCTCGTCGGCGACCTCTTCCGCGCGATGGGCATGCAGGTGTCGCCGACGCCGCGCTCGAACGACGGCGGCGTGGACCTGGACGTGCTGGACCCGCGGCCGATCCAGGGCGGCAAGATCGTGGTGCAGGTGAAGCGTTACCGCGCCACGGTCCAACCGGCCGTCATAAGGGACCTGTTCGGAACGGTCCATGCCAGGGGCGCCAACAAGGGCGACCTGGTGGCGACTTCGGGGTTCGGCCCGCAGACGCGCGCCTTCGTCGAGGGCAAGCCGCTGGAGCTGATGTCCGGCGCGGAACTCGTGGACCTGCTCCACCAGCACGGCCTGCGCGGGCGGTTGGGCGACGGCGGCGCGCGGGGCGGACGCGGCGGCGGGGGTGCGGGCGGTCGTGTCGGCGGTGGCGGTGGCGCGGGCGGTGGTGCGGGCGCGGTGGCCGCGCGGCCCGCGCGGACGGCTGCCGCCTCGCGTACGGCTGCCGCCTCGCGTACGGCTGCCGCGGCCGGTGCGGTCGGCGCGGCTTCCCGGCGTGCCGGCGCGGTCGGCGCGGTCGGCGCGCGGACATCCGGCGTCGCGGCGACCCCCACTGGCACGCCGACCCCGCCCGGCCACAACATCCTCAGTCTGACCTGGACCGGCGCCGTCCCGGTCGACGTGTGCGCGCTGGTGTGCCGCGGCGAACGGGCGCTGAGCGACGCCCACTTCGTCTTCTTCAACAACGCCGCGACGCCGGACGGCTCGGTGCGGGCCGTCCCCGCGGTGGCGCCGGACCGGGCGGCGCTGGAGGTCGCGTTCGACGCGCTGCCCGCGGAGGCCGACCGGCTGGTCCTGGTCGCCGCGGTCGACCGGGAGGCCGCGCCGGACGCGGACCTCGCCGCCTTCACCGACGCCCGGGTACGCCTGCTGGACCACGTCCGCGACGAGGTGGACCGGCTCGACGTCTCCGACGGCCGCCCGCACGAGACCGCCCTGGTCCTGGGCTCGTTCCGGCGCCGGCCGAACGGCGACTGGGCGTTCGTCCTCGGCGGCAAGGGATATCCGGGCGGACTCCCCGCGCTCCTGCGCGACCACGGCATCGTCGCGTCGTGAGCCCCGTCCGGCGGGTCCGGGGCCGGCGCTCCGGGTGACCGGCGTCAGCCCGCGCGCGTCGCGACCATCGACGAGAGCAGCGCCAGGGACCGCTCGTCCGCGGAGCCGGGCCTGGCGTGCAGAACGGTCAGCACCTGGCCGTCCTCCAACGGCATCGCGTGGAAGCGGAGGTTGATGACGCCGACCTCCGGGTGCCGGAAGCTCTTCGCGCCCGAGGTGGTCGTGTGGACGTCGTGGCGCGCCCACAGATCGCGGAAGTCCTGGCTTTGCAGCGACAGTTCGCCGATGAGGTCGCGGAGCGCCGGGTCGTCGCGCTCGGTGCCGATCATCGCCCGGAAGTTCGCCACCACCTCCGACGCGGACATCGGCCAGTCCACGTGCGAGTGCCGGGTCTCGGGGTCCAGGAACATCGCCCGCAGCAGATTGGTGCCCGGCGTGTAGCAGGGGGCCAGCTCGCAGGCCAGCGGGTTGGCCGCGACGACGTTCATCCGGCGGCTGGTCACCGAGGCCGGCGTCATGGTCCAGGCGTCCAGCAGTTCCCGCACCGCCTCCGGCACGTGCTCGCGGGTGCGCGGCGCGGTCGGCGCGGGCCTGGCCAGCGCGTACAGGTGCTCGGTCAGGTGCTCGTCCAGGCGCAGCGCCCGGGCCAGCGACTCCAGCACGCTCTCCGACGGCCGGTGGCCGCGGCCCTGCTCCAGCCGTACGTAGTAGTCGGCGCTGACGCCGGCGAGCAGGGCCAGCTCCTCCCGGCGCAGCCCGGCCACCCGCCGGCGGTGGTCGCCCGCGGCCTCGTCGAGCCCCACGTCCTCGGGGCGGACCAGGGCCCGGCGAGCACGCAGGAACTGCGCGAAGGCGGCGTTGTCCATGCCTCCACGGTAGATCGCGCGGCGGCGGGCGGGGCGCTTCGAGGGTGGCCCTGCGGTTCCCAGGCTCCGGCCACCGATGGCGGGCCTGGCGCGGGCCGCGCAGCCTGGACGGCGTACCGAAGCGGTCCGGACACCTGCCACGCGGTCCGGACGGCGTACCGAAGCCGACCGGGTGCGCGCGGCTCGGCCCGGACGGCGTACCGAACGGAAGGGGACCACCATGCGCACGGTGAACGGCTGGGCCGCCCACGCGCCCGGGGAGGCGCTGCGGCCGTGGCGTTTCGAGCGCCGCGACCTGCGGCCCACCGACGTCGCGCTGCGGGTGACGCACGCGGGCGTGTGCTTCACCGACCTGGACCACGTACGGCCCGAGCCGGGGCAGGAGCGGCCGGAGATCTTCCCGCTGGTGCCCGGGCACGAGATGGTGGGCGAGGTGACGGCGGTCGGCGCCGGGGTGACGGATCTGCGGGTCGGCGATCCGGTGTGCGTGGGCAACATCGTCGACTCGTGCGGGGTGTGCGAGGCGTGCCGCAGCGGTGACGAGGTGTTCTGCGAGGAGTTCCCGACGCTGACGTACGCCGGGCGGGACCGGGTCGACGGGACGCTGACGCAGGGCGGCTTCAGCGACGAGTACGTGGCCGACGCGTCCTTCGTCCACCGGCGGCCCGAGGGGCTCGACCCGGCCGGGACCGCGCCGCTGATGTGCGCGGGGATCACCACGTGGGTGCCGCTGCGGCGGTGGGAGGCCGGCCCCGGGCGGACGGTCGGGATCGTCGGCCTGGGCGGACTCGGGCACATGGCGGTGAAGCTGGCCAAGGCGCTGGGCGCGGAGGTGGTGGGCTTCACCACCTCGCCGGCCAAGGCCGAGGACATGCGCGCGCTCGGCGCGGACGACGTGGTCGTCTCCACCGACGCGGAGGCGATGGCCGAGCAGCGCGGCCGGTTCGACGTCATCCTCGACACCGTCCCGCGCGCGCACGACCTGACCCCCTACCTGCACGCCCTCCGCTTCGACCGCACGCTCTGCTCGCTGGGCATGGTCCAGGAGATGCCCTTCGACCCGATGGCCCTGGTCATCGGCCGCAAGCGCTTGGCCGGCGCGGGCGGCGGAGGCCTCGCGGCGACCCGCGAGATGCTCGATTTCTGCGCGGCCCACGACATCACGGCAACGGTCGAGGTCCTCCCCGCGTCGGAGGTCAACACCGCGCTGACCCGCCTCGCGGCGAACGACGTGACGTACCGCTTCGTCCTGGACATGACCCGCTGACCCGCTGACCCGCTGACCCGCGGGCCGCGGGGCTTCCGTACCGAGCCGTGGGGGCTACATCCCCGGGTCGGGGCCGTACCACTGGAGGGGCTGCCCGGTGACGCCGGCGATGCAGTCGAAATCCCGGTCACGGTGCAGGAGGGTCAGCCCCTGGAGTTCCGCGGTCGCGGCCACGACCAAGTCCACCGGGCCCGCGCTCCGGTGCTGCCTCCTCCACCGCCTCGCGCCGCAGGACGTCGGGATCGTCCCCCCGGCTTCGAGCACCCCACCAGGCGGCTCCCAGCGTCCGTTGTTGCGGCGGCAAATCAGCAGGTCGCGCTGGGCGCTGCCAATGCCGACGGCTTCGGCGAGCCGGCGGGCGCGATCGCCCCTTGACTCCCCCGTGCTCGTCGCCAGTACGCCTGGTCTGGCATGGTCTGGCGAACTTGTCCGTCGTCGACCGTGCCTCTCAGGTCGGAAGCTGCACTTACAGCGGCTAACACAATGAGCTGAGTTGTCGGTGAGTGATGAGGCAGCAGGCGAGTTTGAGGAAGGCCTCGTGGATGTCGGCCCTTCGTTCCCAGCGGGTGCGGAGTCGTTTGAACCCGTGGAGCCAGGCGAAGGTGCGTTCCACGACCCAGCGGTAGGTTCCCAGGCCGGTGCCGTGCCTGGTTCCCCGGCGGGCGATGGCCGGCACGATGCGGCGGGCGCGGACCTGGTCGCGGTAGACGTCGTGGTCGTAGCCGCGGTCGGCGAACAGCGAGTCGGGCTTGCGGCGCGGGCGGCCACGTCGGCCGCGCACCGGCGGAACCGCGTCGAGCAGTGGCAGGAGCTGGGTGACGTCATTGCGGTTGCCGCCAGTGAGCAGCACTGCCAGCGGGGTGCCGTGCCCGTCGGTGATCAGGTGGTGTTTCGAGCCCGCCCGGCCTCGGTCGACCGGCGACGGGCCCGTCGCGAGCCCCCTTTTAACGCCCTGACGTGCGAAGAGTCCACCACGCATCGTGACCAGTCCAGGCGCGAGGCCGCGTTGAGCTCGGCGAGCAGGACCTCGTGAAGACGCTGCCAGACTCCAGCCTCGTTCCAGTCCCGTAGCCGCCGCCAGCACGTCATCCCTGAGCCGAAGCCCAGCTCCTTGGGCAGGTACTCCCACTGCACCCCGGTATGCAGCACGTACAAGATCCCGCACAGCACATCCCGGTCCGGCACCGGCCTGCGGCCCGGATACCGAAACCGCCGCTCCCGCCTCGGCAACAGCGGCTCGATCCGCTGCCACAAGTCATCCGACACCTTCCACGGCTCAGCACTCACACCAAACCGAACGCGCAACAACCACCCTGGACAGGGCCACCAGGACCGAACCACCTCATTGTGTTAGCCGCTGTTATGGACACGCAACTACTGAAACCTAGGTACGGTAGGTATTCATCGCCGAGCCCGGCGAAGGGCGGGTGTCGTGACACGGAGGGGCAATGGACAGAGTTACTCGTGGGTTGATGGAAAGCTGGACAAATGGTGCGGGGGTTGGGCACCTGAAAGAATACGTCGCCTTCGAACGCTTCGTCAATTTCATTGTTTTCTCGCGCCACCACGACCAGCAGTTCAGCGTTGAGGATTTCTGCTGCGGCGACGACGGCACCCTCGGAATCGATGGTTTTGCACTCTCCATCAACGGTGAACTCGTATCCGATATGGCGGAACTGGAAGACGCGCTTTCTGGTGGCGGGGCTGTCGAGGTCTCGATCACGTTGACGCAGGTGAAGACGTCGGCGAGTTTCGACCTGGGGGATCTGAGCGTCTTCTCAGACGCCTCAATCACCCTGCTCACGGAGGATGAACCTCCTCACCCTAACCTGACGAATCAACAGAAGATGCTTCACAGAGTCTTCGATGAATCGAGTCGTTTTCGCGAGAACCCTGTATGCCGCCTCTATTATGTAACCCTCGGCGCATGGAACAATCGGGGCCCCATCGTAAAAAAGACTAGGGACACCGAAAAGCGACTCCTTGGGTCAAATTTGTTCTCGCGCGTCGACTTTCGCGTATGGGGGGCTAGCGAAGTTCAGAGGAACTGGCGCGCTATCGATTCCGCTCTTGAAGTGACAGTTCAGTTCGAAAACCGCACTACGCTGCCCGAAGTGGAAGGGGTGCGTGAAGCTTACCTCGGTGTTCTTCCGGGCAGCGAATTTATCAAGCTTGTGACCGACGACGAAGGGGAAATCCGCAAGACACTCTTCTTCGATAACGTCCGCGACTTTCAAGGCGAGACTGACGTTAACGCGGATATTAGGCAGACATTGGCATCAGGTGATCGTAGCCGATTTTGCGTCCTAAACAACGGTGTCACGGTAGTCGCACATGATCTCAAATCCACGGGCAATCGTCTGACCCTAGTCGACTTCCAAGTCGTAAACGGTTGCCAGACTAGTCATATTCTTCACTCTGAGCGAGAAAACTTGGACGGTGTATACGTCCCCTTCCGCTTGATCGTGACCTTGGATGATGAAGTAGCCAAGAGCATCACCAAAGCAACGAACAAGCAAGGCCAGGTGACCAAGGAGAACCTTTTCGCTCTGTCAGATCTGCAAAAAAGGATCGAAGCGTACTTCAATTCGTTTGAAGCGGAGCCCGGCAAGCGGATCTACTACGAACGGCGTTCGCGACAATGGTCCGGGTCGGCTCAAGTTCGCGGTACATGGCGGGTGATTTCTTTCCGCAACCTGATGCAGGCTTTCGCTTCGCTTTACCTTAGAATCCCTCACACGGCTGCACGTTATTACGGAGACCTCCGTAACCGTGTAGGCAACGACGTCTTCTCCGATTCGCACAATGAGGCCTACTACTATTCCGCCGCCTACGCCTTCTGCAAGCTCGACCATTTCTTCAGGAGCGGAGCGATCGCACGGGAGTTGAAGCCTGCCCGATACCACCTTCTGGCAGGGGTGCGAACGATTTATTCTAAGTCGAGCATGCCAGAAAGAGTTGAGAGCATCGACAAGAAGGCGGAAAAGGACTGCAAGCCTTTCAATGCGTTCTTGTGGGATGACGATCGCTATCTCGCAGCCGTCCAGACTTGCACCGAAGCGCTGGTTAAGCTTGCTGGCGGTCAAGAGATCAACCGTGATTTTGGGCGCACTCGGGACTTCACGGAGCAGTACCTTTCTGAGCTACTCAAATAGCGCCACACGCAGCGATAGATCGGTGGAGTGAGTTTCAGCGGGAGCTGCCATGGGGCGAGAGGTCGAGGCACGTAAAGTTTGCGCAACTCGGGCGGTCTGTGGCCCTATCCGTCATAGCCCGAAGTGGGCACCGGTCCCTCAGGCCCCCATGGTGCTGCCTAAAGCCGCGGAGCCGGGCCCAAGCCGCAGTCGGCCTCGTTGAGCCTGGGGCATGCCGTTGCTGCTCGTGCACGGCCAGCGGCGCCCGGCGAAGCAGAAGTGACGTCCCGGGCTGTGGGCCGCGGAGCGGCAGCGATGGTGGGTGCCTTGGGCTTGTGGAGGGGGTTGTTACTCGCTGCTGGGTGCGGGTTGGGGTAGGGGTGGGTCCCGGTCGCCGTACGGCCCCGTCCGCCGCCTGGCCTCCGACCGCTTCGCACGCCGCCACCGCGAACAGGGCAAGTCCGCGTTCATCGTCGAGGCCGACGCGGCGGGCAGCCACCCCACCGTGGACAGCCTGGAGATCAACGAGGAGCGGCCGACGCACGACGTCGCGGCCCGGCTGGGTGGTCCGCGCAAAGTGCTGGCGCGGCGGCGCCGGTATCTGCTGGACGGACGGCCGGTGGAGTTCGCGACCTCGTATCTGCCGCTGGACCTGGCACGGGGAACTCCCATCGCCGAGCCCAACCCCGGGCCCGGCGGCATCTACGCCCGGCTCGAAGAACTCGGCCACACCCTCGACCACTTCGAGGAAGAGATCCGCGCCCGCATGCCCACACCCGGCGAGGTCAAGACGCTCCGCCTGGCCGCCAGCGTCCCCGTCATCCACCTCGTCCGCACCGCATACGACGCAGAAGGGCGCGCGGTGGAGGTCTGCGACACCGTCATGGCCGCCGACGCGTACGTCCTCGCGTACCGGCTCCCGGCCACGTGAAGCCGGACGCCCCCGGCCGTCCGGGGAGGTCCGCGGGCCGGGGGCGCCTCAGGTAAAGGGGAAGAACTACTTCTTCTTGCCCTGGGTCTTGCCGGGGGTCTTTGCGACCTGGGTTTTCCCTGCTCAGGAGCGGTGGGCTCGTGTGCCTGGTGGTCGTCGTTGGTCGTCATTGGCCACTGTCGAGCGGCCTCGGACGGCCCAGGGACGGCCCAGCTCCTCGGTCTGAGTGGGCCGCCCGCCGGCCTCAACGCGAGGGGCGCCTCTTCGGGGGAACCGGGCCCGGGATCACATCCTTGCCAAGGTGTTCCTTAATTAGGTACTTGAGTTCCGGCCCTTCGATCAGCTGGAGCCGACCATGTTGGCGGGCAAAGTCGTGGCTGGCCCTGCCGAACCACGATGTGGTGATCAGGACCCCCTTGGCAGCACGCTTGTGCTCGACCACTCCGGCGAGCGCCTGAACGGACTCAACACCCACGAGCTTGCTGTAGCGCTTCGCCTGAATGATGCACTCACCGTTGAAGACGGGGTCCTTGCTGACGGCCACCGCATCAACACCCTCGTCTTTGGAGGCCTGGGTGTTCCAGGCCTCCATGCCGATCGCCTCAAACAGTTGGCGAATCAGGTGCTCGAACTCGGTGGGCGTCAGCTTCACCAGCACGGGCCTGCTGTCCAGGCCGGCGACTACATCCATGCTGTCCATGAGCCGGTACTTCGACAGGTCGAACTCGACGATGGGGCGGATCGGTTCGAGATCGTAGGGGTTGGGAGACACCAGAGCGTTGAGTCCCCTGAGGCACTGCGCTGGATCAACCTGACTGAGACGGAGCTTCCCGAACTGCTCCCTACTGGCGCTGAGCGTCACCAAACAGGGTGAGACCTCCTGACCGGTAGCCCGGTCGATGGTTCTCACATGGCCGTTCAGGATCACGCCATTGACGACCCGGTCCGGATCGCTCGTCAGGACCTCGTGGACAGTCCTCAGAGCGACTTGCGCCAGGACTGAGGCGTAGATCTCCCTGCGCTCCTTCTCGGGACGAGGCAGCACGGTCGTCTCGTCTCGGTTTTTCACGTACCGGTAGCCCCGGGCGGTAGGAACGATCGCCTCAGGAGGCAAATGGATCTCAACGAGTACGTCACCGGTGGCAGGGCGAAAGGCGATTCGATGCTCGTGCGGGAAGCCCACTGGGTACACCGACGCATCCAGAACAGCCCCTAGATGAGCCTCGACCGCCGCGGGCTCCCCTGCCCTGTATGCCTCGCGCTCTTCATCCAATTTCCCGTTGAAGGTCGCCACCTCATCAAGGGCCTTCGCTTCGGCCTGGCGGTGCTCGGCACGCTTTCGCTCCAGCGTTGCCAGCCGCTTCTCTTCCGCCCGCCTGTGGCGATCCTGTGCTTCGCCGAACCGCACACGCGCCTCGGCAACCTCAACCTCATAGCGCTTCCTGCCAAGACCCAGGACAGCAGCCAGACCACCGGGTTCCGGTGGTGCGAACTCCTCCCAACGCGGGGAAGGCTCAGGACGAGACCAAGGACGCTCGTCTAACTTCCTCGGTGTGTGAGTCCTCCGCCGGCGCTCAAAGGTCGTCGGCGGATCCCCAACCAGCGCGTCACGGAGCAACTGCCCAAGCTGCTCGACCTCGTGCTCGACCCCGATCGTGCGAACCCGCGCCTGCTCGGCCTGCTGCTCCTGATACGCGGCCTTCCGCTCGCGTTCCTGCCGCTTGCTGGCCGTCTCAGCAGCCTTGCGTTCCCGCTCCGCTTGTCGTGCCCGTTGCTCCTGGGTACGTCGTAAAGCTTGCTGTTGCCGCTGATAGTCGTTGCCTCGGCCGCTGCCCCGTTGCGCCACCTGTTTGCCCCTCCCCTGGCCCTACTCCGCCACAGGGCTGCATTCCCCTTCCACATCGCAGAATCACGCCCAGCAGGGACGTCACCTCAGCCGGACCGCACGGTGCCCCGTTGGCTCAAGTCGTCTGCACCTCAACCCACGACAGTCAGCCACGATGGCGGGTTTGCCGACCGATCAGGCGCGCGTGTGCCTCGCTGCACCCCTACTGCCCTCAGCCATGCTGTCGAGGTGTCGTCGACCGGAGGCACCCAGGACGCCCGGCCCGTGAGCACACTGCCTGAGCCATCAGCTTGGGAAGCTGCGAGTATTGAAGGCCCACTTTAGGAGCTGACCTGCTCGAACGGCTGGTTCTGCGGCTCGGCGCGCTTGGCTGCTTGCACCATGATTCCCCCTTGTTCCCCGCTCGATCTGGTGCGGTTATGGTGCGGGCCTGTCGTGGTGTGGCCCTGGGAGGACAACTACCGGTCGAGGCTTCCGGTCCGCTCTGGACAGCCGTGGACTGTGCTGAATTTGGCGAAACCGAGACGGACGAAGAAGATCGACGCGCTAGCATCCTGGGCGTTGAGGTGTAGCCAGAGCGCCGGGTCACAAGGAGCAGGGCGCATCGCTGTCGATGGATGACTAACTGTCGGCAGAAGCGACGCAGGCTCACCTGCGGACAAGGATCTTCACTACTCAATCACGTGGGACTTGATGCATGTTACGAAGCGAGAATTTAAATACGAATCAGGATCTTCTCTTCACCACTCTTTCAGAGGTGGCCATGCTTCGCGCCCTCGAACTAGCTGGCAGTCGGCTTGCAGTGAACAACCGCCCCTCGCGAGCAGCGCTTAACCAGCTTCCAAAATGGGACGTTCACACTTTGTTGCGCGTAAAAGAGAGTGACCTCGACTCCCTCCTGAAAGGCGCGTGGGATATTCCTAAGGCTTCAGGCTATCCTGAGGAACTCCTACGGGCACTAGACGAACACAGTCGCATCATTCTCATAGCGGGGATTGCTTACAGTCGAGCGGACATGCTTATGACGCTGGCAAAGCGGAACCTAGATGCCAGCATTTTTTAACGTAAAGCGCGGAAGTTGAGACTAGTACACGTCGCTCTAGCCTTCCTGTCGCACTGGAGCGGGACCTTCGTGGCGCAGACCACTCAGTTACCTACGGAGCTCGATCCATGCAGCTCTTACAGCATTTACGGCCCGTTGCCTCCACGAACGCGAAGGGGTGCCGTGCGGATTGGCTAGGGCCGCACGTACGGATGCCTCATCGCGATCTACAGAATCGGCAGAAGTGATCAGAGCCAATAGCGCAAGTGCTCGCAGACCGAGGGCCGCCCTCTCACGACCTACTTCTTTCATGAAGCCGTGGGCGATGAGGTTACGGACGTTCATTCCCTCTCCAAGCAGGAATGTTTCGAGAAACCGGCTCCAGTCCGGATCGAAGTCGTTCTCTGTCAACGGGGCGAGGAGAACTCCCAACCCAGGAAACTGACCGCTCCCATCGCCGACTGCCGTTCGGTACAGAGGTTCATTGAGCTCTAGCAGAAGCGCGCGAGCTGCCGCTTCGACCTTAGGGACTGCCAGGTGAGCGCTGGCTTCAAACTCGCCAACCCAGTAGAGGATAAAAGCCTTTGCCAGGGCGTGTGCAAAGTCCGGATGGACCCCTGACTCAATCAGCGGCGCGTTCAAGTCTTCAAACGACGGAATACCGAACCGGGTCTTGATGAGATCCAGAGCATCCGCCAGAACGATCCCGTGCAAGTGAATGTTCATGGTCTCAACACGGATGAGCTCCCGCTGGAGGGCGTCATCATCGTCGCCAAGAACCCGCTTCGGTAGGTCGTTGTCGCCGAACATGACAGTCGTAGCCAGTCGGCTAAACACAGACTGATTGAAAACTTCACGTGCCGTGCGTTCGTTAACCGCGAGCGTGCCGCTGGGCGAATCGGTATGAAACCAGTACCCCAGAGCAGCAAGCCATGTGTCCGCACGCTCGAACGGGCGCAGGTAGCTGCGGAACAGGGTGTTCGGGATCTTGATCTCAGCCTCTATCGTCTTCCATTCCACAGGTGGCGCCGACTGTAGACGGGAGACTGCAATCTTCTCCAGCTCGGTCACGTTTAACTGACGCGCCCTTGAAGCTGCATTGTTCAGGTGGGCCCGGAAAACAATCCCATCGGTTGCTCGATCAGCGTCGTTCAGGTAGGCCGTCACCTCTGCCTCACTAGCCTTCCGAATGCGCGAGTCGTCGCCCACAGCTCGTCTGCGCACCAATCTCGCAACCTGGGTGACGATATGCGTATCGGTGTACGTCAACAATGCCCGATCGAGCAGATCGTCCACCCTCCGATCCACTGGCTGGGCATTCTTTTTCCGCTGCGGTGCCGTAAGCGCGTCCAGCAGGTTCACAAAGACATGGGGGGCGTCCTGGCGAGTCAGTGCGTCCTGTGCTGTATCAAACATGACGGAGGCCACTTGTTGCATTAGTGGCATGAGCTTGACAGAGCGGGCCAGTGTCCAGGCACGAAGCAACGCATGGCTCTGCTCGGTCATCCGGAAGTCTCCGCCGACCAAGTCAAGATAACCATGAGCGGCCTGCTCAGCCGCATCGCGAGGATTAGCAAGGCGGAGGGTGAAGAGAATATCAGCGCAGCGCGCCCGTGCCGCAGGATGCGTTACGCTACCCGCTAGCTCCCGCCACAGGGCACGAACTTCATCGTCGGAATCGTTCAGTGCTCTAGGAATAGCCGGTCCATCGAGCGGAACGAGGGATGCGCCTGGCTGAGCTGATCCGAGCGGCATCACCGAAAGGTGATACGCGAAAGTCGTCACCAGTTCGCGCACCGCAGCGGGATCGAGGGGCGGCATCGGCTTTGCAGCGAGCTCCTGTACGTTGACACCCACCTCGAAAAAGCCCTCGGCTCCTTCGCAAGCCACGTCAGCAAGCTGAGCCAAGGCCGGTACGACAGCCGAGTCATGCTGGTATGGGGTGAGGCCCGGCGCAGAAGACTGGTCAGGTGACGTGTTCTCAACGGGGTGCACGTCGTGATCTTCAGATTCAACACGTTCCACTTCTTGCCCCGCTTACATCACGCAGACGGTATCGGTGCGTTCAGTCAACCAGAGCCGAACCTCGCACTCAAAACGGGTATTTGCGCGATCTTCTCCGCCATCAGGTCGTTCCAGACCAGCCCGCGTGGCCGGCGCCGGTTGGGGCACTGAATCACCTCGTCTGGCGTCATGATCAGGTTGGCGTAGCGGCTTTGGGGTGGCGCTGCTTTGGCGCGAGTGATCATGCCCCGTAAGCTTCCGGCGCGTCGGACAGTCTGTGGACCAGCCCGGTAAAGCACGACGATGGGGCCATGCCCTTCGAGGCTCGCGCCAAAGTGGCTCCGTAAAGCCGCGTAGCCGACCGCCCCAGCCACGACGTACCCCTTCTATGACGTCAGGTGGCCGATTGCTATGCGCGCGGCACGGGCGCCGGCCGGGCTGGAGCGGGGCGGAGACAGGAGCGCAGGCCCGGCCGGCGCCCGTGCCGCGCGCGGGGAGCGGAGCGAGCCGCCTTGAACCAGTAGAGAAAGTTGTAACTCAGTCTGCGCGGTGGGGCTTGAAGCTTCGTGCGCATGCTGGGAGTTCGGCGTCCTGCCGGTGTGCGAGGGGCAGGAAGATCGCTGGTCGGATCGTCCAGGTGATGCGGCCGTCGGCATGGGTGATGCCCGGGCGTGGTCGAACTGCGGCTCGTCGGCTTCGACGTGCTGCGGCGGGTGCGCATGCCGCGCAAACTCCGCCCGGACCTGCTCCGGGTGCCGGTCGCGCTGCGCGAGGACGCCACTCCGTTCGTACGCGACTACCGCACCGTTCCGCACCAACTCACCCTCGGCGCCACGCTGTCCGGCAAGTCCATGCACCTGCGTCACCTCGAACCAGTAGAGAAAGTTGTAACTCAGTCTGCGCGGTGGGGCTTGAAGCTTCGTGCGCATGCTGGGAGTTCGGCGTCCTGCCGGTGTGCGAGGGGCAGGAAGATCGCTGGTCGGATCGTCCAGGTGATGCGGCCGTCGGCATGGGTGATGCCCGGGCGTGGTCGAACTGCGGCTCGTCGGCTTCGACGTGCTGCGGCGGGTGCGCATGCCGCGCAAACTCCGCCCGGACCTGCTCCGGGTGCCGGTCGCGCTGCGCGAGGACGCCACTCCGTTCGTACGCGACTACCGCACCGTTCCGCACCAACTCACCCTCGGCGCCACGCTGTCCGGCAAGTCCATGCACCTGCGTCACCTCGTCGCCGGCCTCGCCCCTCAGCCCGTTGCCCTGGTCGGCATCGACTGCAAGCGAGGCGTGGAACTGGCGCCCTTCGCCCCGCGCCTGTCGGCGCTCGCCACCGACCCGGAGCAGGCCGCCGAACTGCTGCCCGTGCTGATCAAGGAAATGGAGGACCGGTACGACCTGATCAAAGCCCGGCAGGGCATCGCGCCGAACACACCGGACGAGGAGAGCACCTCCGACATCTGGGGCCTGCCCGAGCACGAACGCCCGGTGCCCGTCGTGCTGTTCGTCGACGAGGTGGCCGAACTCTTCCTCGTCGCCACGAAGAAGGACGAGGAACGCCGGGACGAGATGGTCACCCAACTCATCCGGCTCGCCCAGCTCGGCCGGGCCGCCGGCATCTACCTGGAAGTCTGCGGCCAGCGCTTCGGCGCCGAACTGGGCAAGGGCGCGACCATGCTGTGAGCCCAGTTGACCGGCCGCGTCTGCCACCGCGTCAACGACGAAGCCTCCGCCAAGATGGCACTCGGCGACATCGCCCCCGAGGCGGTCTCCGCTGCCTGCGCCATCGCCCCCGAACGGCCCGGCCTCGCCGTGGCCGGTGACACCTCCGGCGACTGGTCCCGCATCCGCACCCCGTACCTCTCCCTCGGCGAAGCCGCCGAGACCTGCCGCGAGTGGGCCCACCTGGTCCCCGACCTGCCCGCGCTCAAGCCCTTCCGGCCCGACGTGCCCGTACGGCCGCCCGCCGAGACACCGGGCCCGGTCGTGCGGCCCCGCCCGGTGACCGACTGACCCGCGTCCGCACGCGTCCCCGGTCGGCGTGACCGCCTCACGCCATGTCCCTACCCCTCCCCTGCCCGAACCCGGAAGGAGCCGCAGCATGCGCGCCCATCTGGCCCGCGTCGACGCGGTGCTCGTCCAAGCGGTCATCGCCGCCGCGCTGTCCTTCGCTCACCTGCACGACATCGCGGGCGCCGCCGGACAGCACGGCTGGAAGGCATGGGCCTACCCCGTCTTCGTCGACCTGCTGCTCGTCGCGGCCTGGAGACGGCTCCGTTCCGGTACCGGCAAGGGCGCGGCCTGGTGCTGGTTCGTGATCTCGCTGACCGCCTCCCTCGGGGCCAACATCGCCACCGCCGGGCTCCTCGACGTCCACGCCGTACCCGCGTGGCTGCGCATCCTCGTCGCGGGCTGGCCGGCCGTGGCCTTCCTCGGCGGAACGCTCCTCGCGCACAGCCCGACACCGACCGCCGCGCCAGCCCCGGCAACCCCACCTCCATCCGTACCTGCCCCCGACCTGGCACCCGCGCCACCTGCCCCCGCCGTCCCGGCCGCCCTGGTCGCCCACGCCCGCAAGGTTGCCGCCGACCACCTCACCCGTACCGGCACGGCCATCGACACCCCGACCCTGCGCGCCCGCCTCGGCGTCCCCGCGCCGCTCGCCGAAGCCATCGCCGCCCAGCTCTGAAAGGAGGAGACACCCATGCCCGCCCACCGCCGCTTCCGCAACCTCATCCGCATCGGCCCGGTCCAGGTCGGCACCGCCTACGACCGGCTGGGCCGCGAGAGGCACACCGCCGCCTGCACCGCCCCGCGCTGCGGCTTCTCGGCCGAGTACGACTCCCGGGCCGCCGCCGAGCTGGCCGCCCGTACCCACCGCTGCCCCGCCCGCTGAAAGGAACCCGCCCGCCCGTGACCGTCAGCCTGCCCCTGGTCGTCGTCCTCGGCATCATCGCCTGGGCCGCGATCAAGTTCCTCGGCATCCGCCTGTGGGTCGCCGTCGTCATCGCCCTGTTCGGCTTCTACCTCGCTCACACCTTCCTCGCCCCCGCCGTCGACACCACCACGCGCGACGGCGTCCAGATCGTCAACGGCAAACACACCTAGACGAGTAGTCGAGAGGAGTCCGTCGTGTTCCTGAGCCCCAAGCACGCCCCACCCCCAGCCGTCCCGGTCCACCCCACGCAGCACGCACCTGCCTGCCATTGCCAGGCCCCCGCCCCCGTCCGCCGCACGGCTCCCACGGTCGGCGTGATCGCCGGTGGCGCGGCCGTCGTGATCACGGTCGGCGTCGTCCTGACCGCCCTCCTGGTCGCCGTCACCGCCGCGGCCGTCTCGGTCGCCGTCGTCGCCGTGGTCCTGCGCGCGCTCCTCGCACCCCCGCGCCAGCGCTGACCACCGCCAACGCACTGCCGGGGCGGCACCGATACCGCCAAGCATCCGCCGCCCCGGCAGCCCACCTCCACGCACACCGGCCCGCGAAGGGAGTCCCATCATCACCCGCCCGACCCCGCCCCCGCTGCCCGAACTCGGCGCCCTGGCCGCCACGGGCACCATGCCGGAACTCCTCCGCCAGCTCTCCGGCCTCGGCGGCTGCACCCACCCCATCCGCCTCGACGGCCACCGCACCGAACACACCCTCGACACCACCACCGGCGAGATAGGCCCCGTCCTGCACCGCCTCACCTCCGACCAGCTCCCCGCCGGCCACCTCCTCGTCCGCTGCAACAACCGCCGCACGACCCGCTGCCCGGCCTGCGCCGAGACCTACCGCCGCGACACCTTCCACCTGATCACCGCCGGACTGCGCGGCGGCAAAGGCACCCCCGAAGAGGTCGCCCAACACCCCCGCGTCTTCGCGACGTTCACCGCCCCAGGCTTCGGCCCGGTCCACAACCGTCCCGACTCCGGCCGCTGCCGCTGCGGGACCGCGCACGAAGCCGACGCACCCGAGCTCGGCACCCCGCTGGACCCCGACACGTACGACTACGAAGCCGCCGTCCTGTGGAACGCCCACGCCGGAGCCCTGTGGCGACGCTTCTCCATCTACCTGCGCCGCGAGATCGCCAAGCAGGCCGGACTCAGCCAAAGCGCCTTCCGCCGGTACGCCCGCGTCTCCTTCGCCAAGGTCGCCGAATACCAGAAGCGCGGCGCCGTCCACTTCCACGCCGTCATCCGCCTCGACGGCCCGGAAGGCGGCACGACTCCACCGCCCGCCTGGGCTACCGCCGACCTCCTCACCGACGCCATCCGCGCCGCCGCGGCGACCGCCCGCGTCGCCGGGCCCACCCTCGACGGCCGCACCCACACCTTCGCCTTCGGCCGCCAACTCGACGTCCGCACCATCCGGAGCAACGACTTCACCGGCTCCGACCTCACCGACCGGGCGGTCGCCGCCTACATCGCCAAATACGCCACCAAGGGCGCCGAGACCGCCACCGGCACCCTCGACCGCCCCATCCGCTTCCTCGCCGAACTCGCCCACCTCCACCTCACCGACCACGCCCGCCGCATGATCCGCACCGCATGGACCCTCGGCGCCCGCAAAGACCTCGAACACCTACGCCTGCGCGCCTGGGCCCACATGCTCGGCTTCCGCGGCCGCTTCTCCACCAAAACCCGCCACTACTCCACCACCCTCGGCGCCCTGCGCACCGCCCGCGCGGACTACCGCCGCGCCCAAGCCGGGACGCCGAACCACCCCGAGGAAACGACCTACGTCCTCTCCCACTGGACCTTCACCGGCACCGGCCTGACCCCCGCCGAAACCTGGCTCGCCGCCTCCCTCGAACCCGCCCCCGGAACGGAAGGAGAACCCACCCATGGCTGAGCGACGCCGCCAGGCCGTGGAAGCGGCCACCGCCCCGCCCGTCCTTCCCACCCGATACCTCACGCCGGAAGACCTGGTGGCGATGTTCGAGCTGCCCAGCGTCGAGACGGTGTACCAGTGGCGCCGGAAGCGGACCGGGCCTCGGGGGTTCCGGATCGGCCGTCACCTGCGCTTCGACCCGGCTGACGTACGGGCCTGGGTGGACGGCCGGCGCGAAGAGGTGGCCGCCTGATGGCCGGGCACATCCAGGATCGCTGGTACAGGACCGAGGTCGGACCGGACGGCAAGAGCCGCAAGGTGAAGACCGAGCGTTACGGCTCGGGCCTGCGTTACCGCGCCCGGTACGTCGGGCCGGACGGGACGGAGAAGAGCAAGAGCTTCCCCGACCGGCAGCGCCGCCTCGCCGAAGCCTGGCTCGTGCAGACGCAGGCGGACATGGAGCGGGGCCACTACATCGACCCCAAGGCGAGCCGGATCACCTTCCGGCAGTACGCGGAGCGCTGGCTCAGCAACCACGGGGCCGACCCGAACACCGGATTCTCCATGGAGAGCCAGCTCCGGCGGCATGCCTTCCCGTACCTCGGGTCACGGCCGCTCGGCTCGTTCCAGCCCGTGCACATCCGGGACTGGGTGGGCCAGCTCGCGGCGGCCGGCGTCACCGGTTCGTACGCTCGGGTGATCTACTCCAACGTGCGCAGTGTGCTCAGCGCTGCTGTGGACGACGGGCACCTGCCCAAGAACCCGTGTGCGGCGCGCTCGGTGAAGGCGCCCACGGTCGAGATCAAGCGGGTCGTGCCCTGGACGGCTGAGCGGGTCTTCGCCGTGCGGGCGGCTCTGCCGGATCGGTACCAGGCGACCGTGGACCTGGGTGCGGGCTGCGGCTTGCGGCAGGGCGAGATCCTGGGCATCGCCGTGGACGCGATCGATTTCGAGGCGGACACGGTGCACGTGGTGCAGCAGCTGAAGCTCAGCCGGAGCAAGGCGGTGTTCGCGCCGCCGAAGGGCGGGAAGCTCCGGGACGTGCCGCTGCCCGGTCCCGTGGCGGACGCCTTACGGGCGCACATGAAGCGGTTCCCGCCGGTGGATGTCACGCTGCCGTGGAAGGTGGCGGGTGGACCGGTGGTGACCAGGAAGCTCGTCTTCACGGGGCCTCTCGGCGGGCACGTCTGGCGCAGCTCGTTAACCCCGACGCCTGGAAGCCCGCGCTCGCCGCGGCCGGGGCCATCCCGGTGCCGGCCAAGGGCGAGGAGCACGCCTCCGCGCGGGAGCACGGCATGCACGCGCTGAGGCACTTCTACGCATCGGTGCTGCTGGACGCGGGCGAGAGCGTGAAGGCGCTGGCCGAGTACCTGGGCCACTCGGACGCCGGGCTGACGCTGAGGGTGTACGCGCACCTGATGCCGAGTAGCCGGGAACGTACTCGTAAGGCTATCGCCGAAATTTTAAGCGCTACGAAATAGTACGAGACATAATTTTAGTTGGCGACAGTTGGATCTGCACATAGATACAACTATCTCGTGGGTGTCTTAATTAGACACCACCCCAAGTCATAGTTGGCAACTATGCCGATTATTAAGCGGAGTCATAGTTGACAACTATGAATCCGCTTAATAATGACGGGCGCACCCCCTCCTGCCTGCCCATGCGAGCCAGCCTTGCCGACAGAGCTCGGTCCGTCGGTCCGTCACGCAGGGGCTCGCCGACCGCGCAGACGGCACATGAGTATGCGATACAAGAAAATGCGCGCCCCGACGACCTATCGTTGCATCGTGGGCGTCTCACCATTGCCTTTGCGGCAGGAGCCTAAGAGCGCCATACTGACCCCGCCAAGGAGCGAAAGAGCGAAAACCGCCTCCCCTGCCTGGGAGGCGGCTTTCATCTCCATTGGTATGCCCCCGAACCCGCATGAGAACCCGGAGGATCACTTGGAGAAGTACATAGTCTCACGTCCTGTCCTGACCATCGAGGCGGCCCCGCGAGAGGGCTCGCTATTCGTCGCCGGCACCAGCGGAGGCGCGCTCGCTCTTTGGAGCAGCGCACCACCCGTGATCGCGGTTCCGGCCAGCCTCGCCGTGGCCTTCAAGTTGCGCGTGCGCCTTCGTTGGGAGCGCCAACTCCGCGCCTGACGGCCCGGAGACGGCCCCGGACGCAAACATGCCCCCTCCCCACGGGAGAACCCGCAGGTCGGGGGCGTGTTGGCGTCGAAGAACTACTTCTTCTTGCCCTGGTTCTTCACTGCTTCGATCGCCGCTGCCGCCGCCTCGGGGTCGAGGTAGGTGCCGCCGGGGGTGGTGGGGTGGAAGTCGGCGTCCAGGTCGTAGGCGAGGGGGATGCCGGTGGGGATGTTCAGGCCGGCGATGTCCGCGTCGGAGATGCCGTCGAGGTGCTTGACCAGGGCGCGCAGGGAGTTGCCGTGCGCGGCAACCAGGACGGTGCGGCCGGTCAGCAGGTCGGGCACGATGCCGTCGTACCAGTACGGCAGCATCCGGTGCACCACGTCCTTCAGGCACTCGGTGCGCGGCCGCAGCTCCGGCGGGACGCTCGCGTAGCGCGGGTCGTCGGCCTGCGAGAACTCCGCGTCGTCGGCGAGCGGCGGCGGCGGGGTGTCGTACGAGCGGCGCCAGAGCATGAACTGCTCCTCGCCGAACTCCGCGAGCGTCTGCGCCTTGTCCTTGCCCTGGAGGGCGCCGTAGTGGCGCTCGTTCAGCCGCCAGGTGCGGTGCACCGGGATCCAGTGCCGGTCGGCCGCCTCCAGCGCGAGCTGCGCCGTGCGGATCGCCCGCTTCTGGAGCGAGGTGTGCACGACGTCGGGCAGCAGGCCGGCGTCCTTGAGCAGCTCGCCGCCCCGGACCGCCTCCTTCTCGCCCTTGTCGTTGAGGTTCACGTCCACCCAGCCGGTGAACAGGTTCTTCGCGTTCCACTCGCTCTCGCCGTGGCGGAGCAGGATCAGCTTGTACGCAGCAGCAGCCATGGGGCCGAGCCTAATGGAAATGCGGTGGCGCCCCTCGACCGGCCTATGTAACCTGCGCGAGGCGTTGACAGCTATTACCGACGACGGCCGGTGGCCACCGGTACGGGCGCGGGGAACGGGGAGGCCGCGGTGGGCGCGCGAGGAGCGTTGCGGGAGACCGTCGGGGGGCTCCCCCGGCAGTTCTGGTGGCTGTGGACCAGCACCCTGATCAACCGGCTCGGCGGCTTCGTCATCACCTTCCTCGCGCTGTACCTGACCGTGCGGCGCGGTTACTCCGCCTCGTACGCCGGCCTGGTCGCCGCGCTCTTCGGGCAGGGCGGCGCGGTCGGCGCGGTGCTCGGCGGCGTCGTCGCGGACCGGTTCGGCCGGCGGGTGACGCTGCTGGCCGCGCAGCTCGGCGCCGCGCTCACCACGGCCGTGCTCGGCCTGGTCACCCACCCGGTGGCGATCGCGGTGGTCGCCGCGCTCGCCGGCCTGACCGGCAACGCCTCGCGCCCCGCGCTCCAGGCGATGATCGCCGACCTGGTGCCGGCCGAGGACCGGGTCCGGGCGTTCTCCCTGAACTACTGGGCGATCAACATCGGCTTCGGCGTCTCCGCCGCCGCGGCCGGCTTCATCGCGACGGCCGGCTACGTGTGGCTGTTCCTCGGCGACGCGTTCACCACGCTGCTGTGCGCGGTGGTGGTCTTCGCCAAGGCCAAGGAGACGCTGCTCACGGGGACGCGCGACACGTCTCGGACACGCGGTACGTCTCGGACGCGCGGTACGCCGCACCCGCGTGGTACGTCCCACCCGCGCGGTACGCCGCACCCGCGCGGTACGCCCCCGCCCCCGGCCGGCATCACCCTCGCGCACGTCCTGCGCGACCGCCGCTTCATGGTCGTGGTCGGCCTGACCTTCCTCTTCGGCACGGTCCTGCAGCAGGGCTCCTCCACGCTCGCCGTCGACATGGGCGCGCACGGGCTCTCGGCCCGCCAGTACGGGCTGGTCGCCGCGATCAACGGCGTCGTGATCGTCGTCCTGCAGCTCCCGGTCACCCGCGCGCTGCGCTCCCGCCCGGCCGCGGAGCTGCTCGGCGCGGGCGGTCTGCTGATGGCGTGGGGCTTCGGGCTGACGTACCTGGCCGGCTCGGTCGGCCTCTACGCGCTCACCGTGGTGGTCTGGACGCTCGGCGAGATCGTGCACGCGCCGGCGTCGATGTCGGTGGTCGCCGACCTCGCGCCGGCCACCGCGCGCGGCCGCTACCAGGGGATGTACTCGGTCGCCTGGTCCGGCTCCGCCTTCGCCGGCCCGCTCGTCGGCGGCCTCACGCTGGACCACCTCGGGCGCGGCGCGGTCTGGTCGGGCTGCGCGCTGCTCGGCACGGTCGCCGCGCTCGGCTACTACGTCCTGCTGCGCACCCGGCCCGCGCCGGCGTCGCTGCCGAGGACGAGGCCGCCCGCGAATCAGCGGTACGCCGCGACGCCGACGACCGCGCCGGACGCCGAAACGGTCGCGGTCCCGCCGGACACACTCGCCGACGCCGACGCCGACGCCGACGCCGACGCCGCGCTCGCCGACGCCGCCGAAAACCCCTAGGAAGCGCCGGGCCCGGCCCCGTCCCCGCCCGTCAGATGCCCGAACGCCTCAAGATTCCGCGTGGACTCCCCCCGCGACACCCGCCATGCGTACTCCTTGCGGATCGCCGACGCGAAGCCCAGCTCCAGCAGGACGTTGAAGGAGCCGTCCGCGTTCTCGACGACCGCGCCGAGCAGTCGGTCGACCTCCTCGGGCGTCACCGCGGCGAGCGGCAGCCGGCCGGTGAGGTAGACGTCGCCGAGCCGGTCGACCGCGTAACCCACCCCGTACAGCTTGAGGTTGCGCTCCAGCAGCCAGCGGTAGAACGCCTCGTGGTTCTCGTCCGGGCGGCGCACCACGAAGGCGTTGAGGGACAGGGTGTGCCGGCCGACGATCAACTGGCAGGTGGTCGACAGCTTGCGGGTGCCGGGGAGTTGGACGACGTACGTGCCGGACTGCGGTGACTCCCAGTCGAGTTCGGCCTCGCGCAGCGCCTGCTCGACCGCCGCCGCGGCCCCCGCCTCGGACGTACCGGACTCACCCATGGCTGCCATGCCCCGATCGTAGGTGACGCCGCTGCTCGCGGTGCTCCGACAGCGCCGCTCCGTACACCTCCGCGGTGTCCGCCGCGGCCGTGTCCCAGCCGAAGGCCCGCGCGTGCCGGGCCGCCGCCGCGCCGAGACGGTCGCCCAGCTCGGCGTGGTCGACGAAGCGGCGCAGCACCGCGGCGTAGTCGCGCGGGTCGTGGCCGTCGACCAGGAAGCCGGTCACGCCGTCGCGCACCGCGACCGGCAGGCCGCCGACCGACGCCGCGATCACCGGCGTGCCGCACGCCTGCGCCTCTATCGCCACCAGCCCGAAGGACTCGCTGTACGAGGGCATGACCAGCACGGTCGCCGCGCGGTACCAGTCGGCCAGCCGGTCCTGGTCCACCGGCGGGTGGAAGCGGATCACGTCGCACACGCCGAGCCTCGCGGCCAGCTTGTGCAGCGCCTCGGGCCGCGCGAGGCCCGTGCCGCTGGGCCCGCCGACCACCGGCACCACGAGCCGCTCGCGCAGCGCCGGCTCCTGCTCCAGCAGCACCGCCACCGCCTCGACCAGCACGTCCGGCGCCTTGAGCGGCTGGATGCGGCCGGCGAACAGCGGGATCACCGCGTCCTGCGGCAGCCCCAGGCGCGCGCGGGCGGCGGCGCGGCCGGGCTCGGGGCGGAACCGGTCCAGGTTCACCCCGGGGTGGACGACCGCGACCTTGTCGGCCGGCGCGTCGTAGTGCCGCACCAGGTCGCCGGCCTCCTCGTCGGTGTTGGCGATCAGCCGGTCGGCGGCGGCCACGACCTGCGTCTCGCCGATGACGCGGGCAGCCGGCTCGGGGCAGTCGCCCTGGGCCAGCGAGGCGTTCTTGACCTTGGCCATGGTGTGCATGGCGTGCACCAGCGGGACGCCCCAGCGCTCGGCGGCCAGCCAGCCGACGTGGCCGGAGAGCCAGTAGTGGGAGTGCACCAGGTCGTAGTGGCCGGGGCGGTGGTGCGCCCACGCCTGCATGACGCCGTGGGTGAAGGCGCACAGCTGGCCGGGCAGCTCCTCCTTGGCCAGGCCTTCGTACGGCCCCGCGTCGACGTGCCGGACCAGCACGCCGGGCGCGATCTCGACGGTGCAGGGCAGGCTGCCGGTGGTCGCGCGGGTGAAGATCTCGACCTCGATGTCGCGCTCGGCCAGGCGCCGGGCCAGCTCGACGATGTAGACGTTCATGCCGCCCGCGTCGCCGGTGCCGGGCTGGTGCAGCGGGGAGGTGTGCACGCTCAGCATCGCGACCCTGCGCACGCGGCGCCCCACGCCCATGGTCCACCGCTTGTGGGTGGCCGCGGCGCGCCGGGCGCCGAGGCGGGAGATGTACTGGGTCACGTCGCGTGTCCTTTCCGGCATACGTGCACTGTCAATTCATCTCAACGCCGGAATGGTGCATTCCATTTCCTCCGCCGTCCCTTCCGGGCTCCTCCCCTCCCCTGTCCCGCCGCCGCGCGGTGACGCGGTTCGGGTTCCCCCGGCGGGGGCGGGCAATCAGGGCGTACGGGAGGCCGCGGCGCGCACGCCGTACAGTGGGCGGGTGCGCGCAGGACGGCCGGTCGGGGCGCCGACCAGGGGGACCACTCACCCCAATCGGCTGCGCCGGATGGACCGCTGGATCGCCGCCGTCCACGCCGCGCAGCTGCGCCGCAGCGCCGACCCGCTCGCCGTCGACCTGGGCTACGGCGCCGCGCCGTGGACCGCGGTCGAGCTGCTGGCCCGGCTGCGCGCGGTCCGCCCGGACGCGCGGGTCGCCGGGGTGGAGATCGACCCGGCGCGGGTCGCCGCGGCCCGCCCGTACGAGCGCGAGGGCCTGGTGTTCCTGCGCGGCGGCTTCGAGGTCCCGGTGCCGGGCCGCCCGACGCTGATCCGGGCCGCGAACGTCCTGCGGCAGTACGCCGAGGCCGAGGTCCCGGCGGTGTGGGAGCTGCTGCGCGGCCGGCTGGCGCCCGGCGGACTGCTGGTCGAGGGCACCTGCGACGAGATCGGGCGGCGGCACGTGTGGGTGGCGCTGGGGCCCGAGGGGCCGCGCACGGTGACCTTCGCGACCCGCCTGGGCTCCCTGGAACGCCCCTCCGACCTGGCCGAACGCCTGCCGAAGGCGCTGATCCACCGCAATGTGCCGGGCGAGCCGGTGCACGCCTTCCTCACCGCTTTCGACCACGCGTGGGCCGCGGCGGCGCCGCTGTCCGCGCTCGGCGCCCGGCAGCGGTGGATCAGGGCGGTGGGGGCGCTGCGGGCGGGCGGCTGGCCGGTGGTGGACGGGCCGGCGCGGTGGCGGCAGGGCGAGGTGACGGTGGCGTGGGCGGCACTGGCGCCGCGGACGTAGGGCCTGTCCGCGGGGCGGCGGCGGTCCCTACCCGGCGGCCCGCGGCCGGCCCGAAACGGGCGTGAAGCGGACGAAGCCGCCAACTCCCGGCGCTCCGGCGGAAAGCAGTGCGCGGGGTCCGCAAGAGGGCTGATTCGGGGGCACGGTTGCATGCCCAAAACGTGATCTCTGTCATGTGCGCTTCGGCACATCGCGAGCAAAACCCCACGCTGGCCACGGCATATGACACTCCAGGTTCACTTTCTGCCCTCCCGTCACGCCGCCGAGTGCCACTAAGGTCACCGGATGGCCAAGGGGGACGGAAGGAGTCGTCTGATGTCCGCAGCCAGGCGCGGCACCGAACGGCCCTCAGCCCCCGAGCGTGATCCGGGGGCCGGGGGTCCCCACGCGCTGTCCGCGACGCCGCTGGAGCCGCTGGAGCCACTGGAGTCCGGGGAGCCGCTGGAGTCCGCGCAGCCGCAGGCTTCCGCGCAGCCGCCGGAGTCCGCGGAGTCCGCGCACGGGCCCGGCGGCCACGAGCCCAGCACGTACCGGCCCGGCGGCCACGAGCCCAGTACGTACCGGCCCGGCGACCACGAGCCGAGCGGCCGCGCGCCCGGCGCCCGGCTGACGCTGCCCCGACAGCGCACCGACGCCGCCGAGCCGACCGCGCCGCTGACGCTGCTGGTCATCGGCGACGACCCGACCGGCGCGTTCACCGCGCCGTGGTTCCAGGAGGGCTCGGGCCCGCGGGTCCGGGTGCTGCGCGCCGCGAACCTGACCGCGGCCTGGCCTGCTCACCGACGACGTGCACTGCGTGCTGCTCGACCTGCCCGACCCGCTGGCGAGCCTGCCGCACATCGAGCAGGCCGCGCCGGGCACCGCCGTGCTGGTGCTCACCGACGGGCCGGACGACGGCCGCGCCGCCGAGGCCGTGCGCGCCGGGGCGCAGGACCTGCTGGCCCGCGACGAGGTCGACGCGGTCACCGTGACCCGCGCGGTGCGGTACGCGATCGAGCGCAAGCGGGCCGACCTCGCGCAGCGGCAGCTCACCGAGACCAAGCTGCTGGCGCAGGAGAACTCGCGGCTGGAGCGCGGCCTGCTGCCGACGCCGCTGCTCCAGGGCGCCACCGGGCTGCGGTTCGCCGCCCGCTACCGTCCCGGGCGCAGCCGCGCGCTGCTCGGCGGCGACTTCTACGACACCGTGCGCACCCCGGACGGGACCGTGCACGCGATGATCGGCGACGTGTGCGGGCACGGCCCGGACGCGGCCGCGCTCGGCGTGGAACTGCGCATCGCCTGGCGGGCGTTGACGTTCGCCGGGATCGGCGGCGAGACGCTGCTGCGGATCCTGCAGGACGTGCTGCTGCACGAGCGGGCCAGCGACGAGATCTTCGCGACGCTGTGCGGGGTGGACCTCGCGCCGGACGGCCGCAGCGCCGCGCTGCACCTGGCCGGGCACCCGGCGCCGCTGCTGGCCGTGCCGGGCCGCGCGCCCGAGCTGCTGCCCTACGAGGACGGCGGCCCGGCGCTCGGCCTGCTGCCGGACGCCTCCTGGGACCGGATCGACGTGCCGCTGGACGGCGCGTGGAGCCTGCTGCTCTACACCGACGGCCTGATCGAGGGCCGGGTCGGCGAGGGGACGCAGCGGCTGGGGCAGGACGGGATGGTACGTCTCGCCTCCCGCCTGCTGGCCGCCGGGCTCGGCGGCGAGGAGCTGCTGGACGCGGCGGTGACGGAGGTGCGCGAGCTGAACGGTGGCGAGCTGACGGACGATCTCGCGGCGGTGCTGCTGGAGTGGCGGGGCTGACGCCCGACGCGGGGCCGGGGCCGGGCCGGCGGGTCGGCCGCGGCGCGCGGGTCGGTCGCGGGGCCGGGCCGGCGGGCGGGTCGGCTCAGCGGCGGCCGTTGTACGGGCCGTACGGTCCGTCGCTGCTGCTGCCGCTGCGGTTGCGGAAGCCGCCGCGGCGGTTGCCGCGGCCCTTGCCGCTGACCCCGCGGACCGCGGGCCGGACGTCGACCATGTACACGATCACGGCGACCAGGCCGATGATCGGCAGGAACGACAGCACGGAGAACAGCTTCATCACCACCGCGGCGATGCCGAGGATGATCAGCCAGAACGCCTTGGTGTTCTTGTCCGCCGCGCGGTACGCGTCCTCGCGGTGGAACGCCGCGTCGACGAACGCGAAGAGCGCGAAGAGGAACAGGGCCAGCGAAATCAGCCCGAACACCGTGAAGAATCCCGTGATCAGCACGCCGTCCACCGCCTTCCTTACCGTCTTTGCCGTCCGTTCGCTGCCAACGGTACCGGTCCCGCCCGGTCAACGGACCGGGCTCGCGATGCGTGCCCGGTCCGTCGCGCGGGGTCGTGCCCTTCCGAGGGACTACTCGGCCGGCTTCTTCGGCGCGGAGCCGCGGCGCGGCGCGGACTTCTTCGCGGCGGGCTTGGCGGCGGCGGGCTTCGCGGCCGGCTTGGCGGCCTTGTCCGTACCGGCGGCCTTGTCCGTACCCGCGGGCTCGGCGGCGGACGTCGCCGGCGTCGCGGCCGGCTTCTCCGGCTCGACCTTGGCGGCGATCTCCACCACCTCGTCGGCGGCCTCGCCGCGCCACTGGGCGACCGCGCCCTTGCCGCGCTCGGCCAGCTCGTCGTAGGTCTCGCGGGCCCTGACCGCGTACTCGGCGGCGCGGCCGACGCCCTGGAGCGCGAAGTTCTGCACCGAGCTCTGCACGGACTCGCCGAGCTTGCGCAGGTCGGGGCGCGGGCGGTCCTTCAGCTCGCGGACCTTCACGGTCAGGTCGAAGTCCGACAGGGTCTCCGACAGCCGGCTCTGCGCGTCCCTGGCCTGCGTGGTCAGCCGCGCCTGGGCGTCCTTGGCCTGCGTGGCCAGCCTGGTCTGCGCGTCCTTGGCCTGCGTGGCGAACCGGCCCTGCACGTCCTTGGGGTCGGTGGAGCGCAGCCGGTCCAGCAGTGCGGGCACCTCGCGCAGCTTCTCCGCGGCCAGGTCCGCGGTGCCGGCGACCGCGTACAGCGGGGTCGGGTTGCGCAGGCCCTTCACGATGTCATCGGTGATCGTCATTGCTCGGATTCCTCCCGTACGGGGCCGGGCCCCGGCGTCTTCTCGTCGTCGTCCCCCGCCGCGGCGTTCTCCTTGCGGAAGGACTCGTAGATCTGGATGAGCACGCGCTTCTGGCGCTCGTCGATCCACGGGTCGGTCAGGATCGCCGCGGGCACCTCCAGCTCGTCGCGCTCGCGCGCGTCGAGGATCCCCGCCTGCACGTAGAGCGTCTCGGCGGATATCCGCAGCGCCTTGGCGAGCTGCTGCAGGATCTCCGCGGACGGCTTGCGCAGCCCGCGCTCGATCTGGCTCAGATACGGATTCGACACGCCGGCCGCGTCCGCGAGCTGCCGCAGGCTGAGCCGCGCGCCGCGCCGCTGCTCCCGCAGATACTCCCCGAGGCCCCCCACGTTCAGCGCACCCATGACCCCACCGTGCCCCACCGCGCTAACTTTTGCAAGCACACTGCTTGCACCTGCGAGCAACCTCACACCGGGACGTCCAGCGGAGCCGGCCGCGGCGGGACACGGCGGGCAGGGGCGCCGCCGCATCGAGCGGGCAGGGGCGCCGCCGCATCGATCAGGACGCATCGATCAGGAATCGAGAAGCGGGCCGGATCGGGGGCGCATAGCGTTTCGGACATGTGCTTGAGCCTGACATTCACGGCACACCGGACGACATCGGGAGTGGACATGACCGACACCGAGCGCTCTGCCACGCAAGGGATCACGACCGTGCTGCACCCGGTCGCGGACCTGGAGAAGGCCAAGGAGGTGTACGCGGCGCTGCTCGGGGTGCGGCCGAGCACCGACACGCCGTACTACGTGGGGTTCGAGGCCGCCGGGCAGCAGATCGGGCTGGTGCCGCGCGGCGGGCCGCAGGATATGGCCTCGCCGGTCGCCTACTGGCGCGTCGCCGACATCGAGGCCAAGCTCGCCGAGGTCGTCGCCGCGGGCGCGACCGTGCGGGAGCAGGCCCACGATGTCGGCGGCGGCCGCCTCGTGGCCACCTTCGCCGACGCCGACGGCAACGTACTGGGCCTGCTCCAGGACCGCTGAGCCGGCGACACCCGCGGAAACCGACGTACCACGGAACGAGAGACCGAGAGACGAGGACACCGATGAGCGCCGCCGACGGCCACGACATGATCCGGGTGCACGGCGCCCGCGAGAACAACCTCAAGGACGTCAGCGTCGAGATCCCGAAGCGGCGCCTGACCGTGTTCACCGGTGTCTCCGGCTCCGGCAAGAGCTCCCTGGTGTTCGGCACGATCGCCGCCGAGTCGCAGCGGCTGATCAACGAGACGTACAGCGCCTTCGTGCAGGGCTTCATGCCGACGCTCGGCCGCCCCGACGTGGACGTCCTGGACGGGCTGACCACCGCGATCACCGTGGACCAGCAGCGGATGGGCGCCGACCCGCGCTCCACCGTCGGCACCGCCACCGACGCCAACGCCCTGCTGCGCATCCTCTTCAGCCGGCTCGGCGACCCGCACATCGGCCCGCCCGCCGCGTACGCCTTCAACGTCCCCTCGGTGCGGGCCAGCGGCGCGATCACCGTGGAACGCGGCGGGCGCAGGACGCAGAAGGCGACCTTCACCCGCACCGGCGGGATGTGCCCGCGCTGCGAGGGCCGCGGCACGGTCTCCGACATCGACCTCAGCCAGCTCTACGACGCCTCCAAGTCGCTCAGCGAGGGCGCGATCACCGTCCCCGGCTACAAGGGCGGCGGCTGGAACTCCCGTCTCTACGCCGAGTCCGGCTTCTACGACCCGGACAAGCCGATCGCGCGGTTCACGGAGAAGGAGCTGCACGACTTCCTGCACCGCGAGCCGACCAGGATGAAGATCGCGGGCATCAACATGACCTACGAGGGCCTGGTCCCGCGCATCCAGAAGTCGATGCTGAGCAAGGACAAGGAGGCGATGCAGCCGCACGTGCGGGAGTTCGTGGAGCGCGCGGTGACCTTCGCGGACTGCCCGGACTGCGGCGGCACCCGGCTCAGCGAGGGCGCCAGGTCCTCGCGCATCGCCGGCGTCAGCATCGCCGACGCGTGCGCGATGCAGATCAGCGACCTGGCGGACTGGGTCCGCGGACTGGACGAGCCCTCGGTGGCGCCGCTGCTGGCCGCGCTGCGCGACAGCCTGGACTCGTTCACCGAGATCGGCCTCGGCTACCTCTCGCTGGACCGCCCGGCCGGCAGCCTGTCCGGCGGCGAGGCGCAGCGGGTGAAGATGGTCCGCCACCTCGGCTCCTCGCTGACCGACGTGACGTACGTCTTCGACGAGCCCACGGTCGGCCTGCACCCGCACGACATCCAGCGGATGAACGAGCTGCTGCTGCGGCTGCGCGACAAGGGCAACAGTGTGCTGGTCGTGGAGCACAAGCCGGAGACCCTCGCCATCGCCGACCACGTGGTGGACCTCGGCCCGGGCGCGGGCGCGGCCGGCGGCACGGTCTGCTTCGAGGGCACGGTCGAGGGCCTGCGGGCGAGCGGCACCGTCACCGGCCGCCACCTCGGCGACCGCGCCGCGCTGAAGAAGTCGGTGCGCACGCCCACCGGGCGCCTGGCGATCCGCGGCGCCCGCACGCACAACCTGCGCGACGTGGACGTGGACGTGCCGCTCGGCGTGCTCTGCGTGGTCACCGGCGTGGCGGGCTCCGGGAAGAGCTCGCTGGTGCACGGGTCGCTGGTGCACGGGTCGCCCGAGGGCCTGGACGGCGTCCCGGGCGGCGTGGTGGCCGTCGACCAGAGCCCGATCCGCGGCTCGCGGCGCAGCAACCCCGCGACGTACACCGGGCTGCTGGAACCGGTCCGCAAGGCGTTCGCGAAGGCGGGCGGCGTCAAGCCGGCGCTGTTCAGCGCCAATTCGGAGGGCGCCTGCCCGACCTGCAACGGCGCCGGCGTCGTCTACACGGACCTGGCGATGATGGCCGGCGTCGCCACGCCGTGCGAGGAGTGCGAGGGCCGGCGGTTCCAGGCGTCGGTGCTGGAGTACCGCCTGGGCGGCCGGGACATCAGCGAGGTGCTGGCGATGCCGGTGGACGAGGCCCGCGCGTTCTTCGCCGAGGGCGAGGCGCGCACGCCGGCCGCGGTCGCCGTCCTGGACCGGCTCGCCGACGTCGGCCTCGGCTACCTCACCCTCGGCCAGCCGCTCACCACGCTGTCCGGCGGCGAGCGGCAGCGGCTGAAGCTGGCCACCCGCATGGGCGACAAGGCGGGCCTGTACGTCCTGGACGAGCCGACCGCCGGCCTGCACCTCGCCGACGTCGAGCAGCTGCTCGGCCTGCTGGACCGGCTGGTGGACGCGGGCAGGTCCGTCGTCGTGATCGAGCACCACCAGGCGGTGATGGCGCACGCCGACTGGATCATCGACCTCGGCCCGGGCGCCGGCCACGAGGGCGGTCGCGTCGTCTTCGAGGGCACCCCCGCCGAGCTGGTCGCCTCCCCCACGACGCTCACGGGCGAGCACCTGGCGGCGTACGTGCGCGGGTGAGGCCGCCGACCGGTCCGACGGCAACGCCCCGGCCGGTCCGGGCCGGCTCCCGGCCGTCCGCGAGTGCGGCGGCCGGCGCCGCGGGGGGCGGGGCCTGCTCCCGACCGACCGCAGGTGCGGCGGCCGGCGCCGCGGGGGGATGTCACGGGCGCGCCGCCTGGTTCGTTATGTTTCCGCCAGGCGGTGACGCCCGTGCCGGGGGGCGCGGGGCCGACCGGGCGGAGAGGCGGCGGCGGTGGACCGGCAGGCGTGGCTGTTGGAGCGTTTCGAGGAGCACCGGCCGCGGCTGCGCGCGGTCGCCTACCGCATGCTCGGTTCGCTCGCCGAGACCGACGACGCGGTCCAGGACGCCTGGGTGCGGGTCAGCCGCGCGGACGCCGAGGCGGTACGCGACCCCGCCGCCTGGCTGACCACCGTGGTCGGCCGGGTCTGCCTGACCATGCTGCGGACCCGCGAGCGCCGCCGCGAGGAGCCGCTCGACGCGTACGCGTACGCGGGCGCGCCGGGCGACGCGTACGCCGACGGCGCCGCGGCCGTGCCGTGGACGGCCCACCGCATGCCCGACCCGCTGATCGGCGACCCCGGCGCCCATGACCCCGAGCAGCAGGTGCTGATCGCGGACGCGGTCGGCCTCGCGCTGATGGTGGTGATGGACGCGATGGCCCCGGCCGAGCGGCTGGCGTTCGTGCTGCACGACATGTTCGCGGTGCCGTTCGAGGAGATCGCGCCGCTGGTGGAGAAGACGCCGGCGGCCACCCGGCAGCTGGCGAGCCGGGCGCGGCGGCGGGTGCGGGACGGCGCACCGGAGCCCGACGCCGATCCGGCACGGCAGCGCGCGGCGGTCGACGCGTTCTTCGCCGCGGCCCACGAGGGCGATCTGGACGCGCTGGTGGCGCTGCTCGCGCCGGACATCGTGCTGCGCTCGGACGGCGGGGCCAAGCGGCCGCAGCTGTCCGTGGTGCTGCGCGGCGCGCACGAGGTGGCCGGGCAGGCCGTGCGGTGGGCCCGGCTGTCGCAGTACGTGCACCCGGTGCTCATCAACGGCGTCGCGGGCGCGGTGGTCGCCCCGCACGGGCGGGTGGTCACCGTCATGGCGTTCACCGTGGTCGACGGCAGGGTCGTCGCGATCGACTCCCTCTCCGACCAGCAGCGGCTGGACGGGCTGGGCCTGGCGTACTGAGGGCGGCCGGGGGCGCGGGCGGGAACGGGCGGGGTCGGGGGGGCGGCGCGGCAGCGGGATGCGGGTCGGGCGGCGCGGGCGCGGGATGCGGTCGGCGCGGCAGCGGGATGCGGGCCCGTCGCGGGTGCGCGGGCCTTGCTCCGGGCGCGGGACGTGTGGATAGGCTCGTCGGGTGATCGCACACGCGTACCCGCCCAAGCCCCGTCCCGGAGACCGCGTGGCGGTCGTCTCGCCCTCCTCGGGGCTGCCCGGACTGCTGCCGCTGCCGTACGAGCTGGGGCTGCGCCGGCTGCGCGAGGACTTCGGGCTGGAGGTCGTGGAGTACCCGACGACCCGCCGGATGAGGGCCGGCGCCGCGACCGCGCCGCCGACGTCAACGCGGCCTTCGCCGACCCGGACATCAAGGCGGTGATCGCCAGCATCGGCGGCGACGACCAGATCACCGTGACCCCGCACCTGGACGACGAGCTGCTGCGGGCCAACCCCAAGCCGTTCTTCGGCTACAGCGACAACACGAACCTGCTGGTCAGGCTCTGGAACCTGGGCCTGGTCGGGTACCACGGCGGCTCCGCGATGGTCGAGCTGGGCCGCCCGGGGGCGATGCACCCGCTGACCGCGCAGTCGCTGCGCGCCGCGCTGTTCGGCTCCGGTGAGTACGAGCTGACCGTGCCGGCCGAGTCCGGCGACGTCAACCGGCGCTGGGAGGACCCGGCGACCTTCGAGTCCGAGCCGGAGATGGCCGCGGCCGGGGCCTGGCACTGGCACCAGGGCGACCGGGTGGTCGAGGGCGTCGCCTGGGGCGGCAACCTGGAGATCCTGTCCTGGCTGCTGGCCGCCGACCGGGACATCCTGCCGCCGGAGGAGTACGCGGGCTGCGTGCTGTTCGTGGAGACCTCGGAGGAGATGCCGCGGGCCGAGGAGGTCTACCGCATCCTGCGCACCATGGGCGAGCGCGGGCTGCTCGCGCAGTTCCCGGCGGTGGTGGTGGCACGGGCCAAGGCGTGGTCGTTCGAGCAGCCGCTGGACCCGCGCGGCCGGGAGCGCTACCGCCGCGAGCAGCGCGAGGCGGTGCTGCGCGCGCTGGGCGAGTACGCCCCGGCGGCGACGGCCGTCTTCGACGTGGACTTCGGCCACACCGACCCGCAGCTCGTCGTGCCGCTCGGCGGCCGGGTCCGGGTGGACGGGCCGCAGCGGCGGATCACCGTGGCGTACTGCGCCGGCGGGGCGACCGCCCGTTTCCGCGTGGCTCGTGCCCGGCCCCGCGCGGAGGCCGTGCTTGACCTTGTCCTTGGGGCAAGCCGCAGCATCGGCGGCACGAACACGACGAGGACGGCGTGCCCGCGCACGGCTTTACGGCAGTACGACTTTACGGCTGGTACGGCGGCGCGGCGGCAGGCAGGAGGGACCGCGAGTGGACCGCATGAGCATCGGCGCGTTCGCCAGGGCGTCCCGGCTCTCGCCCAAGGCGCTGCGGCTGTACGACGAGCTGGGGCTGCTGACCCCGGCGTACGTCGACCCGCACACCGGTTACCGGTTCTACGAACCCGCTCAGCTCGAACGCGCGCTGCTGGTCGCCTGGTTGCGGCGGCTCGGCATGCCGCTCGCCCGCATCCGCGAGGTCTGCGCCCTGGACGGGCCGCGGGCCGCGCGCGAGGTCGGGGCGTACTGGGCGCGGGTCGAGGCGGAGACCGACGCGCGGCGCGATCTGGCCGCTTTCCTCGTCGACCACCTGGCAGGACAAGGCCGAAAGGACACCGCCGTGGCCGACACGACGAACCGGGCGGGCGCCGCGCCGCTCGCCATCCGCTACGCCGCGCTCACCGACGCGGGACGCGTCCGCGAGCGCAATCAGGACGCCGTCCACGCGGACGGCAGGCTGCTCGCCGTCGCCGACGGCTTCGGGCCGCGCGGCGAGCGCGCCGCGCGGGAGGCGGTGGCGGCGCTGACCCGGGTGGACGCGGCGGGGGCCGCGGCGGGCGGAGTGCTCAACCTGCTGGAGGACGCGGTGGCCGAGGCGGGGCGGGCGCTGCGGGGACCGGGCGGTGACGCCGGCGCCTCCGGCGGGGGCGGGGACCACGGGACGACGCTCACCGCGATGCTGTGGACGGGGTCGCAGTTGGCGCTGGTGCACATCGGGGACTCGCGGGCGTATCTGCTGCGCGGCGGCGAGCTGTTCCAGATCACGCACGACCACACGATGGTGCAGTCGATGGTGGACGAGGGGAGGCTGACGCCCGAGGAGGCGGCGTCGCACCCGCAGCGGTCCCTGCTGGTCCGCGCGCTCGGCGCGGCGCCGGACGCGTCCGCGCCGGAGCTGCGGCTGCACGACGCGCTCGCCGGCGACCGCTTCCTGCTCTGCTCGGACGGGCTGTCGTCGGTGGTCGACGCGGAGTCCCTGCGCCGCGCCCTCACCGCCGCGCAGACCCCCGAGGACGCCGTCCGCGACCTCGTGGCCCTCGCGAACGCCTCCGGCGGCCCCGACAACATCGCCGCGGTCGTCGCCGATCTGACGCTGGGCGCTGACCTCTGACGGCCCCGGGCCCCGCCCCTCCACCTGCGTCCCAGCGCCGAACTCAGCGCCGAGCGTCCAGCCGCCCCCCGGGGCGTCGGCGTGACGTCCGGCGTCGAGTGGGCCGGGGGCGGCGGGCGCGGTCAGCGGCGAGCGTATGCGGCGGCCAGGCAGATGCGGGCCTGGAGTTCGACCTGGTCGGGGACGGGGACCCACCTCGCGTCGGCGGCGCCGATCAGATCGCGCGCGCCCGCGTCGAGCCGCCGCTCCAGCCGGGAGCGCAGCCGCGCCCCCTCCCCGTCCACCCCCTCCGCGTCCTCGCAGCGGCTCTCGTCCAGCAGCCGCAGCAGCATCCCGCCCGCGCGCAGCGGGATCCGCCGCGCCGCGATGTCCAGCGCGGCCAGGTGCGCCATGGTCAGCTCGCAGGGCGCGCGCCCGGCCGCCGCCTGCGCGCCGAGCGCCTCATAGTCCTCCGCGAGCGCCGGGAACGCGCTGACCGCCTGCTCGACCCCGCGCAGCAGCGGGTGCCCCGCGGGCGTCCCGGCCCGCTCCAGGAACGGCAGCGCCCGCTCCACCGCGCCGGCCGTCGCCGCGCCGTCCTTGCGCAGCCGCGCCGCGAGCACGGTGAGCGCGTGCTCGGGATCGGGGTGCGGCGCCGGGTCGGCCACCCGCCGGCTCGCCCACATCGGCACCTCGATCACCGCGGTCAGCCCGCCGTAGCGGTGCGGGCGCGACCAGGTCGAGCCGTCCGCGTTCTCCGGCTCGCTGGCGAACCGCTCCTGCGCGCCGCCGGTGGGCAGCACGAACACCCCAGGCCCTGAGCCGTTCCAGAACAGCGCGTCGTAGGTGCCGGTCTGCACCGGGATGTCGAGTTCGGCCGCGGCCTTCCCGAACGGCTCGGCCAGCCCCGGCAGATCGGCGGTCAGCTGCACCCAACTGCCGCCGACGTCCGTCCCGTGCAGCGAGCACTGCAGCACCGGCCGCAGCTCGTCCACGACGGCCAGCAGGGCGTAGGTCTCCGGGAGTTCGTCACCGGGGGCGCGGAACGAGCCCGCCCACTCGGGCTGTTCGTCGGCGGCCGGCCGGAAGGTGTGCCGGTAGTGCACCGCGGGCGGGCGCTCGCCGGCCGGACCGGTCTCGTTGAGCACCGTGCCGTCCGGGTCCAGGCACAGCAGCAGGTCCCAGGTCAGGTCCTCGTCCTTGAGCCGCTGCCGGTCGTGCACCGCCTGCTCGGCCAGCCACAGCGCGGTCGCGCCGCCCGCCTGCTCGTCGGGGTGCGGGCCGGCCACCACCAGGATGTGCCGCCGGCCGTGCCCGACCGACAGCAGCCACAGCGGGCGCCCGGACCGCGACTCCCCGGCGAGCCGCATCCGGCACAGGTCCGGGTGGCGTTGGGTGAGCACCCGGGCCGCCGCCGCGACGCCTGACACGGTCGGGTACGCGTCTGGGCCGCGCATCACGGCTCCTCCTCGGCTCCTCGGCGGCTGCGGCGCGACGCCCCGCGGGCGCGCGGTGGTACGGCGGTGCGGCGATCGCAACGGTGCGTGGGGTGCGGTGGCACACGGGACCGCGGTGGTGCGCGGACCCCGGCGGTACGGGTGGTGCGGCGGCGCGCGCCCGCGCCGTGGCGCTCAGTGCACGCGGGGTGGCGTTTCGTGCTGGGGCCCAGACTCTGCGGGCGGCCCCCGGGTGTCAAGTGTGCCCGTGCGCCGTCGGCCGACATCGGCTCAGCGCCCGGCGGTGCCGCAGGCCGGACAGGTGGGGCGGCGGGGGTGGCGTTCGAGGACGGGGTCGTCCAAGGACATCAGGTTCAGGCCGTAGCGGAACCCCGGCTCCATCGGCGGGACGCCGCTGAGCAGCGCCAGCGCGGCGTGCGCGACGAGCGCCCCGGACAGCGCCGCGGTCACCGCGCTGGCCGGATTCCACGGCATCCGCGGGGACGCCGCGTCCTCGCTCTGGCCGGGCGCGAGCCGCAGGTCGCGGCGCTCGACCTCGCCGGCCCGCTGGCACTCCCAGCACGGCCCGGCCCCCGGCACGTGCACGCCCGCGCTGACCAGCGGTCCGCGGTAGCCGCCCTCGACCCACGGCGTGCCGAGCGACAGGCAGACGCGGTTCGCCCACCGGCGGATCTCCGGCGGCCGGTCCGCGCCGAGCACCAGCACGTCGTACGGCCCCGGCGGCGCGGCCAGCAGGTCCGCGAGGGCGCCGGGGCCGCGGACCTCGCCGCGCTGCGCGGTGACCGTGACGTCGGAGTTCAGCGCCTGTAACGCCGCCTGCGCCGCCTCCGCCTTGGGCCGCCCGACGTCGGCCTCGCGGTAGAGCAACTGCCGGTTGAGGTTGGACAGTTCGACCACGTCGGGGTCGACCGCGTGGACGTGGCCGACCCCGGAGGCGACCAGGATCTGGGCCGCCGCGCCGCCCGTGCCGCCGACGCCGAGCACCAGCGCGCGGGCCCGCCGCAGCCGTAACTGCGCGCTCCACGGGCTGGCCCGCGGGCTGAGGTCCATCCAGCGCAGCAGCGCCACCCCGCGGGCGTGCCGGACCCGGTCGCGTTCGCCGAGGCCGGGCGGCAGCGGCGCGGCGGCGTCGTCCACGTAGCCGGCGGAGCGCAGGTCCGCCATCGCCGCCCGCACGGTCTCCGGGGCGAGGCACGGGTGCCGGCCGACCACGGCCGCGGTGATCTGCGCGGCGGCCCTGGTGCCGTCCATCGCCTGGGTGAGCGTCCAGACCCAGCCGTCCGGGTCCTCGATCTCCGCGCCGATGCCGTGCACGACGCTGCCGATCCGCACATTGCCGTCGACCGTGCGGTACGCGCGGTGCTCGGGCTTGATCCGCGGCCGCGCCAGCTCCCCCACGTCGTGGGGCTCCCGGCTCACCGCGCCGCCGACCCCTTCCGTACCGGCATCCCCCACCCGGACCTCCCGCCAGCTCCGCAGCCTCGCGAGTCCCGCACGCCTCCCGCGGAACGCGCCCGCCGGGCGGCCGCCCCGGAGCCTCCCGGTGGCAGCCGTGCACCCCTTGACACTGTCGCCGGGCCGCCGCAGCCTGACAAGGCGCGGGACGACGGGTCGTGACACGCCGACTACCCTGCGCGGAAACCGACTTGGACAGAGAGGAGATCTCGTGGCAACCACGATCGTCATCCGCCCACTGGACAAGAAGGAGACCACCGGCGCCAGCAACTCCAACGGCACGTGACGTCGGCGATGGCCGACGCCTATCCGAGCGTCGCGGAGGTCGCCGCGGCGGCCTCCGCGTTCGCCCGGTTCCGCCCGGGGCTGTGCGCGCTGCGGCAGATCGGCCGGTCCCGGGAGGGCCGCCCGCTGCACCTGCTGACGGTCGGCCGCGGCCGGCGCAGCGTCCTGGTGGTGGCCGGCCCGCACTCCGACGAGCGGATCGGCGCGGCGACCGCGCTGCGGCTGGCCGAGCGGGTGGCCGCCGACCCGTGGCTGCACGCGCGCGCCGACGCCCGCTGGCACTTCCTGCTCTGCCTGGACCCCGACGGCACCGCGCGCAGCGAGCAGGGCCCCGCGGTGCGGCGCACCCCGGCCGAGCACTTCCGGCACTCCTACCGGCCGCCGGCCGAGGAACAGCCCGAGTGGGCGCCGTCGATCAGGGCGGCCGACGACCAACTGCCGGAGTCCCAGGCGCTGGTGGACGTCATCGACGAGCTGGAGCCGTTCCTGCAGTGCTCGTTGCACGGCAACGACCTGGGCGGTTCGTGGATCCAGCTGACCCGGGACGTGCCGGGGCTCGCCGAGCCGCTGGGCAAGCTGTCCGCCGAGCGCGACGTGCCGGTGCAGACCGGCACCTACGACGCGATGTACTGGACGGTCTCCGGGCCCGGGGTCTATGTGATGCCGGAGCCGGGCGAGCCCACGCAGTTCGCCAGCCTGCCGGAGGACGTCAACCGCTCCACCTGGGTGCGCCCGCACCGCTACGGCGGGATGACCGCGCTGTTCGAGGTCCCGATGTGGGCCAGCCGCAAGGTCGCGGACACCGAGCCGCACCCCGATCCGGCGCGCGCGCTCGCGCAGTTGGGCGCGCTGCTGCGCCACCAGTCCGACCGGGCGCGGCTGTTGCTCGCGCAGGTGCGCGACACGCTGCCGGGCAGGCCCTCGGACTCCGAACTCCCGCCGCTGCTGCGCCTGGCGGAGGGCCTGGCCGCGATCTGCCCGCAGGTGGCGGCGGATTGGGAGGCGCTGCACCCCTCGCCGGTGCCGCTGACCCGCGCGCACCTGGCCGCGCTGGACATCGCGGCCCGCCGCATCTCGCTGCGGGCCGCGGGCACGCTGCTGCGGCTCCTGGACGGGCTGCCGCCCGCGCTGCCCGGCGCCCCGGCGGCCCGCATCGCCTGCGAGGCGCAACTGGCCGCCTGGGCGGCCGAGTTGACCGCCGGCCACGATCTGGCCTGGATTCCGGTGCCGGAGCAGGTGGATCTGCAGGCGGAGAGCGTGCTGGCCGCCTTCCGCCTGCTCACCGACTAGAGCGGCGGTCTGCTCGCCGACCGGACCCGCGGCCCCGCCTCCGCCGTGCGGGAGCCGTGCCGCTGCCGTTCGGGTCGATCCGTGCCGTGCCGCGGCGTCCGGCGCGCGGTCACGACGCGACGGCGGCGGTCACGACGCGACGGCGGCGGTCACGACGCGACGGCGGCGGACAGCTCCTCGGCGACCAGCTCGGCGAGCTGCACCGCGTTGAGCGCGGCGCCCTTGCGGAGGTTGTCGCCGGAGACGAAGAGCGCGAGGCCGTTCTCGACCGTCTCGTCGACGCGGATGCGGCCCACGTAGGAGACGTCCTTGCCGGCGGCCTGCAGCGGCGTCGGGATCTCCGAGATCTCCACGCCCGGCGCCTGCGCCAGCAGCTCGTAGGCGCGCTCGACGCCGAGCGGCCGCGCGAAGCGCGCGTTGAGCTGGAGCGAGTGGCCGGTGAAGACCGGCACCCGTACGCAGGTGCCGGACACCTTCAGCTCCGGGATCTCCAGGATCTTGCGGGACTCGTGCCGCAGCTTCTGCTCCTCGTCGGTCTCGAAGCTGCCGTCGTCCACGAGGTTGCCGGCCAGCGGCAGCACGTTGAAGGCGATGGGGCGCTTGTAGACGGACGGCTCGGGGAAGTCCACGGCCGCGCCGTCGAAGGTGAGGCGGTCGGCGTGCTCGGTGACCCGCGCGGCCTGGCCGTGCAGCTCGGCGACGCCGCTGAGCCCGGAGCCGGAGACGGCCTGGTAGGTGGTGGCGACCAGCGAGGTCAGCCCGGCCTCGGCGTGCAGCGCGCGCAGCACCGGCATCGCGGCCATCGTGGTGCAGTTCGGATTGGCGATGATGCCCTTGGGACGGTCGGCCAGCGCGTGCGGGTTGACCTCGGAGACCACCAGCGGCACCTCGGGGTCCCGGCGCCACGCGGAGGAGTTGTCGATCACCACGACGCCCTGGGCGGCGACCTTGGGGGCCAGCTCGCGGGAGGTCGCGCCGCCGGCCGAGAACAGCGCGATGTCCAGGCCGGTGTAGTCGGCGGTGGCGGCGTCCTCGACGGTGATCTCGCCGTCCCCCACGGCAGCGTGCGCCCGGCCGACCGGGCCGAGGCGAACAGCCGCAGCTCGTCCACCGGGAACTTCCGCTCGGCCAGCACCTTGCGCATGACCCCGCCGACCTGCCCGGTCGCTCCGACGATTCCGATCCTCATGGGGTGGCTCTCCGTTCTGCTGGTTCTGCCGGGTGCGGGCCGCGCCGCCCGCTTCGAGTATCCCCCGGCGCCCTGGATGCGGCCGCTCCCGTTCCGGCTGCCGAGACGCGCGGGCACGGGCGCCCCGCCGCGCGGCCGGCGGCCCGCCGCGGGCGGCTCCGGACGCGCGGGCGGCGCGGGCGGCTCCCGGACGACGCAGGCTGCGCGGGCTGGCCCGTCCCCGCGAGTCTCGCCCCGAAGACGGCGAAGGTCCAGTTAATTGTCGTGCGGTCCACCTTTTAGCAGTCCTACGCTACGGCGCATGTACGAGATCTCCGCCGATCCGGCCCGCCTCGACGTCCCCCGGATCCACCGCTGGCTGTCCACCGACGCGTACTGGGCGCTCGGCCGCCCGCTCGCCAAGCAGGAGGCCGCGATAGCCGGCTCCCTGAACTTCGGCGCCTACCACGAGGAGACCGGCGAGCAGCACGCCTACGCCCGCGTGGTCACCGACCGGGCGACGTTCGCCTGGCTGTGCGACGTCTACGTGGACCCCGCCGCGCGCGGCCGGGGCCTGGGCACCGCGCTGGTCGCCGCCGCCCGCGACCACCTGGCGCCGTACGGCCTGCGGCGGGTGCTGCTGGCCACGAACGACGCACACGGCGTCTACGCCCGCCTCGGCTTCGAGCCGCTCGCCGAGCCGCAGAAGTGGATGGCGCTCGGCCTGCAGTGACCCGGCGGGCGCTACGCCCTCGCCTGCGGGCGCTACGCCCTCGCCTGCGGGCGCTACGCCTTCACCGCGTCCAGCACCGGCGCCAGGCCGGCCACGACGTGCGCGGCGCCCGCGTCGGCCAGCAGCCCGCGCTTGCGGGCGGTGCGCGCGAAGCCGAGGAAGGGCACGCCCACCGCGCGCGCGGCCTCGAAGTCGCTCACGGAGTCGCCGACCATCAGGCACGAGTCCGCCGTGGCGCCGGTGCGCCGCATGGCCTCGCGCAGGCAGGAGGGGTGCGGCTTCATCAGCTCGGGCCGGGCGTGCCGCCGGCCGTGCACCCTGGCGCCGAAGCAGTCGGCCAGGCCCTGGGCCTCCAGGTAGCCGGAGACGGCCGCCGCGGTGTTGTTGGTGGTCACCGAGAGCACCCGGCCCTGGTTCACCAGCGCCCTGACCAGGTCGCGCGCGTGGGCCGTGGGCTGTGCGCTCCCGGCCGCGATCGCCTCGTGCTCGCCGAGCAGCTTGTCCAGCTCGGCGACGCGGTAGTCGTACGCGGGCCGGCCCCGGTAGGCCCGCGCCACGTCGGCCAGCACCTGGAACGGGTCGGTGGGCGAGGTGAGGCGGATGCCGGCCGGGTCGCCGGCCGGGTCGCCGGGCGGACGGCCGGGCGTCTCCCAGGACGCCACGCGCTCGCGCAGCACCGCCGCCACCTGCGGCGCCGGGTGCCCGGCGAACAGGTGCGCCAGCGGGCCGTCGAAGTCGAACAGCACGTGCTCCGCGCCTGCCAGCAGCGTGGTGAGAGCGGCCGGGGAAGCGGTCCTGCCGTCGTGGGGCCGGCCGGAAGTCATGGAATAGCGTCCAGGGGTCCGAGGTCGGTGGGGGCGCGGCTGCGCCGTGCTCATTCGGCGAGGTCCAGCGGCGTGCTGATCGTCGCCCACAGCGAATCGAACCACGCCTGTGCTTCGCCGACGTAACGCGACGCGGTGCTGTCCGGGTGCTGCGGGCTCGCCCGGTGCGCGAAGAGCGTCGCGCCGAGCCCGAGCACGTCCCAGATGTCGCCCTGGTGCTCGCCGTAGACGACCGGCCGCGGCACCACCCGGTAGTAGCCGAAGAGCGCGGTCCTGCCGTTGAGCAGGTAGAGCTTGTGCATCGGGGTGAGCGGGACGGTCCTGAACTCAAGCGTCAGCGAGACGTCACCGCCGCGCACGCCGGCGATCTGGGCGAAGAAGCCGTTCATCACCACCACGTGGGCGCCGACCAGCTGCCGCAGCCGGACCAGCGGCCAGTCCGCGTCCGGGTCGTCCCGCACCTTGGGGATGGCGAGCGAGGCGTCCAGGCTGGGCAGCAGGATGCGGACCCGGATCGACTCGGGGTTCAGCTCCCCGCTCATCACCCGGGTGATCGGCTCGGCGAGCACCGCGTTGAGGGTCTCGGCGGTGAGCGAGAACGAGTCGATGGTGACGCGACGCTCCTGGAACGCCTCCGCGACGTGCGGGCCGAGCGCGGCGAACGCCGGTTCCGGCCCGTCCGAGGGCCGGCCGCCGCCGGTGCGCGGCGCGCCGCCGCGCGAGGGGGCGTGCCGCCAGTCGAGCACCTCGGACGGACGGCCGCGCTGGTTGTCGATGTAGCCGTCCCGGTACAGCTCCTTCAGCGCGCGCTGCACTGTGGGCCGGGAGACGTGGAAGCGCTCCTCCAGCACCGCCTGCGCCGGGATGCGCTCGCCCACCCGGAAGAGTCCCTCGTGAATCTCCTGCCGCAGCACGTCGGCGATGTGCAGGTACGGCGGGAGATCGGTGCCCGTATCAGGAGAGTCGTCCTCGTCCACACGCCGACTCTACCAACTTCCCCCACAACCGCACTGCTTGGAAGAGGCTTGTTTACCGATCTCATGCAACCGGGCACACCCTTGAATGAGAAGAGTCATTCAACTCCTTCAACCTCGGGCAAAGTTGAGCCGGTCGGACGGAGTTGACTGATCCAACTCGGCGTCGGGGGTGCCGACTTCCCGTTCGAGGGCGTACGGGGACGCACGCAGCCACCGCCTTCCGCAGGGCCGTGCCCCGCCGCACCGGGGCACGGCCGGTACGAGGCCGTGAAGGAGGGCCGGTCATGCTCGTACTCAGCTTGTGTGCATACGCGTTCGAGGAGATCGTGCAGTGGCGGTTCGGGGCGGTCGGGGTGATCGCGATCGGGCTCGTCACGGTGGGGCACAAGGCGCGCAACGCGACCTGCACCGCGATCGGACTCACCGCGCTGGCGCTGCTGCTGGCGCAGTGATCCGGTCGGGCGCGGTGGCCGCGCCGGCCCGGGGGGGCTCGGGGCCGGCCCGGCGGCCGGGCCGCCGTCAGAAGATGTCAGGGCACCAGGGGCGACGGGGGGTACGGAAGAGGGCGGTGGCCGTGTCGGCCGCGCCGGGGCGGTGCTCGGTCAGGCGGTCGAGCGCGGCGAGCCGGACCGCGGACTCGTCGCCCAGATACAGGCAGGCCAGGTCCGCGGCGGTCACCGTCAGGTCGGCGGGGGCGGTGGTCGGCGCGCAGGACGCGACGCCCGAGGCGTCGGTCTCCAGCAGGAAGCGGCCGGCGGCGTGGCCCTGGGGGTCCAGCACCTCCAGCCTCAGCGCGGCCGGGCCGCCGGCGTACGTGCGGGCCGACAGCGCGGCCGGCACGTCCAGCAGCCGCAGCCACATGAAGTCCGCGAGCGCCTCGGTGCGGGCCGCGCGCGGGTCGCCGAGCAACAGCGGCAGCACGTCGTCCGGGGCCCGGTACCCGGTCCTGATCAGCGTCACCCAGTCCAGCGACAGCAGGAACCGCCACAGCGCGCGCTCGGCGGCGGGGGTCGCGGCGATCAGCTGCCGCACGGACACCTCGACCTTGGGCAGCTTGTTCGGCCAGTGCTCCTCCTGCGTGGTGTACGCGACCAGGCCGTCGACGCGGCCCGAGGCGTCGCGGTACACCACGTGGAAGGGCTCGGTCCACGGCCGGGAGGCGACGACGCGCTCGCCGGTCTGGATCTGCCACCAGACCCGGTCGCGGTCGATCGCGCCCGGGGTGCGGGCGCGCACCCGCTCGTGCAGCCCGGGGCCGGTCTCGCGCACCTCGGCCAGCGGCGCGAAGTCGACCCGGCCGCCGTCGGAGGGGCCGGCGTACCGGCGGTCGACCGCGGCGCGCGGCACGTCGACCTCCCAGTTCGCCACCCAGGTGGCCGGGCCGAAGCCGAAGCGGCCGTAGATCGGGTACTCGGCGGCGACCAGGATCGCGACGGGCTCACCGCGGTCCCTGGCGGCGGACAGTTCGGCGGCCATCATCGTGCCGGCCAGGCCGCGGCGGCGGTGCGTGGCGCTCACCGAGACGTTGGTGATCGCCGAGGCGTTCAGGGCGGCGCCGCCGGGGACGGTGAGGCGGCGCGGCATGCTGCGGAAGGTGGCGACACAGCGGCCGCGGTCGAACGCGCCCTGCGTACGGGTCCGGTCCACGACCTGGGCGCGGACCTCGATCTCCTCGGCGGTCAGCGTCGGGCCCAGGTGGAAGCCGGTGTGCAGGGCGCGGAGCCAGTCCCCCACGTCGTCGCTCGCGCTGAGCGTCCGCACGTCCAGGTCCGCGCCCACGCTGGCGCCGAGCGTCCGCCCCGTCGCCTCGTGGGCCCGCGCCCCCGGGCCCCCGGCCGCGCCGCTCCCGGCCCCGCCGTCCCGGCCACGACCGCGCGCGGCGTCAACGCCCTCTTCTCCCATCCCCCGGACGCTAGAACGGCTCCGCCTGCCCCGCACCCCATTTACGCCCCCTCAGCGCCGGACGCCCGCGGCCGCCGCTCCCGCCCCGAAGGGGTTGTCGCTGTCGCCCACGGACCCCCTGCCCGGTGGTGGGCTGTGGGGGTACCTCCCGGACGGAGTCTGGGGGAGCCGTTCCCCGCGCCCCTGAACATCACGCCCAGCGCCGGCGGGACGCACGCCCGGCTGCCACGGCTTCAAGCCGACGGTCGACGTCACGCTTCAGGGGCGCGGGGAACGGCGCGACCAGCCCCCGCGGCGCGGCAGGCGCCACCGGCCCGAAGGGGCTGTTGCCGTCGCTCACGGACCTCCCCCAGAGCTTCGCCTGGGAGGTACCCCCAGCCGGTGGTGGGCTTGGGGGTAGCAGCTCCCGGCGCCCCCGGCGTACAGGCTCGTCGTCGGCGGGACGCACGCCCGGCTGCCACGGCTCCGCGCCGACGGTCGACGTCACGTCGTAGGGGGGCGCGGGGAACTGCGCGCTCAGCGGGCCGCCGGCCGGTGGGCCGGGCACGGCAGCGACAACCCCCTTCGGGGCGGTGGCGACCCGCAGGTCGCGGCACCCGAGCGCGCGCGGGACGCATGCCCGGGTGTCGGGGCGGGAGGCACGACGGGGGCGCGCCGTGATGCGCTGGATGGGCTCAACCCTCCGCGAGGAGGTCGTCGACGTGGGCCTCGCCGTCGCGATAGCGCCGGGTGATCTCCGCGGAACAGCAGTCGACCGTGCGCTGGAGCGCGAGGCGGCGCCGCGAGACCTGCTGCTCGTGCCGCGCCAGCCGCCCCATCGCCTCGCGCAGCTCCGCGTCCGTGCGCGCGCCCAGGTCGGACAGCTCGACCTCGGACAGCATCTCCTCGGCCAGCGCCCGCACCCGCTCGGTCAGCGGCGTGCCGAGCGTGACGTGGCGCGCGGAGGACCGCACCCGGGAGGGCCCGTCGCGCAGGATCTCGGAGAGCCGGTCGACCACCGGCCCGTCCACCGCGGCCACCGCGACCGCCGGCGCGGCCGCCGCGCCGGCCCCTGCGGCCCCGGCTCGCCGGAGCCGCGCCGCTCCACCTCCGCGCGCAGGATGTCGATCCTGCCGTGCAGCATGCGCCGCAGGTACGACAGGTCCGCCTCCTCCTGCTGCGCCTCGCGCCGCAGGGTGCGCAGCGCCGCCAGGTCGAGGCCGCCGAAGTCGGGCTCGGAGGTGTCGGCGAGCGGGCTGCGCGGCGCGGGCGGGCGCAGCGGGCCCAGAGCGTCGGCCTTCAGCATGTGCGGGGCCTTCCTGGTGGGTGCCGCCGTGAATGCGGTCGCGGACACGGGCGCGGCCGTGGGTTCGGTCGCGGACGCGGGACCGGACGCGGCCGCCGACTCGGCCGCCGCGCCGGTCGCCCGCTCGGCCGCCGCGCCGGTCACGGAACCGGTCACGGAACCGGTCGCGGAAGCGGTCGCCGCCGGCCGCGGACTCGCGTCCGCGCCCGAATTCTCTCCCGCGCCTGTGGTGATCATGCCTGCCGTCCCCTCCGCCGCGGCGCCCGAGCCGCGCTTCGATGCTGCCACTTGCCGCTGACACGGCACAGCGACTCTGCACCCGAACGGCCGTCGCAACTGGTGTGCGAGGCCGCCGACCGGGCGTACGGCGGCGAACGCGCGCCTCCGCTCACCCGTGTGAGTGACGCCGCCCGGGACGCGCCACAATGGCCGCATGCGAGCGGTGGCCCAACGGGTGAGCGAGGCGAAGGTCGTCGTCGACGGCGAGACGGTCGGCGCGGTGACGGGACCGGGGTTGTGCGTCCTGGTCGGCGTCACGCACGACGACACCAAGGAGAAGGCGGCGGCGCTGGCCCGCAAGCTGTGGACGCTGCGCATCCTGCCCGACGAGCAGTCGTGCTCCGACGTCGACGGACCGCTGCTGGTGGTCAGCCAGTTCACGCTTTACGGTGACGCCCGCAAGGGTCGCCGCCCCACCTGGAACGCCGCCGCGCCCGGCCACCTCGCCGAGCCGCTGGCCCAGGAGGTCGTCTCCCAGCTGCGGGCGCTCGGCGCGACCGTCGAGACCGGCGTGTTCGGCGCGGACATGAAGGTCACGCTCACCAACGACGGCCCCTTCACCGTCGTCCTGGAGCTGTAGCCGGACCGCCGGGCCGGCCCGGCCGCCGGGACTCCCGGCCCGCCCGACTCCCCCGGCCCGGCCGCCAGGACCCCGGGCCCACCGGCCCGGCCTCGGGCTACGGCGCGACCACCGTCTCCTGCGCCGCCGCCGTCTCCTCCGCGAGCAGCGTCGCCCGCTCCGGCGTGTTCCGCTTCACCAGCGCCAGCGCGATCGGCCCCAGCTCCCAGTGCCGCGCCGAGGAGGTGATGAAGCCGACCGCGCGGCCCTCCTCGCCCTCCTCGGCCACCCGCACCGCAGCGCCGTGCCCGGGCAGCCGCACCTCGCTGCCGTCCAGGTGCAGGAAGACCAGGCGGCGCGGCGGCCGGCCGAGGTTGTGCACCCGGGCCACGGTCTCCTGGCCGCGGTAGCAGCCCTTGCTCAGGTGCACCGCGGTGTCCAGCCAGCCGACCTCGTGCGGGATGGTCCGGTGGTCGGTCTCCAGGCCGAGCCGCGGCCGGTGCGCCTCGATCCGCAGTGCTTCGTACGCGAGCACGCCGATCGCCGGGCCCGCCCCGGCCGCCCAGGACTCCAGCCGGTCGCGCGGCACGAACACGTCGCGGCCGTACGCCGTCTCCCGTACCGTCCAGGCCGGGTCGAGCCGGGTGATCGAGCCGGCGGGCAGGTGCACCACCGCGTACCGGTCGGTGACGTCGGCGGTCTCCACGCGGTAGAAGAACCTCATGCTCTCCAGGTAGGCGAGCAGCGCGCCCTGGGTCCCCGGCTCGACGTGCATCCACGTCGTCTCACCGTCGTCGACGAGGTAGAGGGCGTGCTCGATGTGTCCGTGCGCGGACAGGATCAGCGCCTCGGTGGCCTGGTGCGGCGGCAGTTGCTCGACGGCTTGCGTGAGCAGCAGGTGCAGCCAGGGCAGGCGGTCGGGGCCGCTGACCGTCACGACGCCGCGGTGGGACAGGTCCACGAATCCGGTGCCGTCCGCGAGCGAGCGCTGCTCGCGGAACAGGTCGCCGTAGTGGGCGGCGACCCCCTCGTCAGGGCCTTCTGCGGGGACGGCGCCGGGCAGCGACAGCAAAGGGCTCTTCGTCATGCCGTCCAGCGTACGACCGGGCGGGCCGGCGGCGGGCGGCCAGCCCTCGTGCCCGGGCCGCGCGGGCACCTCGGCGGTCAGCCCTGGGCGCCGGCCGCCTTGAGCGCGCAGTCCCGGCAGCGGCCGAAGATCGCGAAGTGCTTCATGTCGGTCTCGAAGCCGAAGGCGGCCTGGAGGCTGTCGCGCAGCGGCGCGGCCAGCTCGATGTCGGCCTCGGTCACCACGTCGCAGTCCCGGCACACCAGGTGCATGTGGTGGTGCCGGTCGGCCAGGTGGTACGTCGGGGCACCGTGCCCGAGGTGGGCGTGGCTGACCAGGCCCAGCTCCTCCAGCAGCTCCAGCGTGCGGTAGACGGTGGAGATGTTGATGCCGGACGCGGTCTTGCGCACCTCGCACAGGATGCCGTCGGGCGTCGCGTGCTCGAGGTGGTCGACCGCCTCCAGGACAAGCTCGCGCTGGGGCGTCAGCCGGTAGCCGCGCTGCCTCAGATCGCTCTTCCAGTCGGTGCCCGCCACACCGCCAGTGTAGGACGGCCCCGGCGCGGACCCGGCGGCGCTACCTGAAGAAGGCGATCCCGTCGTCCGGCAGGTCCTTGACGTCGGCGGCCCACTCGCGCGGGTCCACCACCTTCTTCAGGTGCGCGGACATGTAGGCGCGCATCGGCACCGAGGGCGTGGACTTCTCGCCGACCCACATCAGGTCGCCGCCCACGTAGCCGTACAGCCGCTTGCCGCCGCTGTACTCGGGGGCGGCGGCGAGCCGGGCGACGGCGTCGGTGACCAGGTCGATCTGCGGCTTGCCGTCGGCCAGCTCGCCGGTCCAGATCTCCACCACGCCCTCGTCGCGGGTGACGGTCACGTCGACCTTGCGGTCGGCGTCGATCCGCCAGTAGCCGTGCTCGCTCTCCAGCGGCCTGACCTTCCTGCCCTCCGCGTCCAGCACCCAGGTGTGCGAGGCGTACTCCAGGAACGGCCGGCCGTCGTGCGTGAACTCGACCTCCTGCCCGAAGTTGCACTTCTCGGCGCCGGGGAAGTCGTGCACGCCCGCGCCCGTCCAGCGGCCCAGCAGGAACGCCAGCGGGACCAGGCCGGGCTGCAGCTCGGAGGGGATCTCGATCATGTCAGCGCTGGCCCTGGTAGAGCTTCTTCACCGCGTAGAACGCGAACGCGGCCACGCCCACGCAGACGAGGACGAGCAGGGCGTCGAAGTAGTACTGGATTTCCACGGAAGCGGTGCTCCTCGGACGATCGGTGGTGGCCGGGCGGCCGGCTGCCTCGGCCGCACCCGAGTCTAGTGCGCGGCCCGGCCGCGGGCCCGGCGGCCCCGGGCCCCGGCCGGGTCCGCCGTCCCCGGTCCTAGGCTGTGGGCATGGCGAACAAGCTGGTGATCAAGGTGACGGCGGGGGCGGACGCGCCCGAGCGCTGCTCGCAAGCGTTCACGGTGGCGGCGGTGGCCGTGGCCAGCGGGGTGCAGGTCTCGCTGTGGCTGACCGGCGAGTCGGCGTGGTTCGCGCTGCCGGGGCGGGCCGCGGAGTTCGAGCTGCCGCACGCCGCGCCGCTGCCGGACCTGCTGGAATCGGTGCTCGGGGCCGGGCAGGTGACCTTGTGCACGCAGTGCGCGGCCCGCCGCGGCATCGGCGAGCAGGACGTGCTGGAGGGCGTGCGGATCGCGGGCGCCCAGGTCTTCGTGAGCGAGATCATGCCGGAGGGCGTGCGGGCGCTCGTCTACTGAGGTCGCGAGGCCGCGGACTCGGTCCGCGGGCCGCGCCTCGGCCCGCGCCGACCCTCGCTGGGGCCGCGCTCAGAGCCCGCGCTCAGAGCCCGCGCTCAGGGGCCGGGCGGCGGCTGCCGGTGGTGGCCGTGCTGGTCGCGCGGATCGCGGGTGCCGTCCGTGGGGGTCTTGCCGTCCAGCTCGGCCCACCATCGGTCGGACTCGGGGTCCCCGGTCTCCTCGTCCCACCAGTGGTCGTCGGGGCCGCGCCGGTTCGCCACGATCGCCGCGGCCGGCGGGATGACCATCGCCACCACGCACATCGCGATGGCCGCGGGGACGGACCAGATGCGCACGACCGCCCACGCCAGGACGAAGAGCACCACGCAGGTGCCCATCATGGCGAAGTACCAGTGCCTGCGGCGCGCGTACACACTTCCACGGTACGTCGCGCCGCCGCGTACCGGAACACGCCGGGCCCGCGGAAACCGGTCGCCGCGGCGGGCGGACGGACGGCAGGCGGACAGACGGCAGGCGCACGGCGGGCGGACGGCGGGCGGACGGCGGGCGGACGGTGGGCGACTGCGGGCGGGCTGCGACGTACGAGGGCCGCACCCCCTTGCGCGGGGTGCGGCCCTCGGGTCGTACGGCGGCCGGCGCGCGACCGGCGCGCCCGCGGTCCGGGTGCTCAGACCGCGATGGCGACCTCGGCCGCCGCGCCCTGCTGGGCCACGACGGTGCGGTCCACCGTGGCGCCCGGGACGAGCGCCCGCAGCGTCCAGGTGCCGGGCGCCGCGAAGAAGCGGAACTGCCCGGTCGCCGAGGTCGGCACCTCGGCGGTGAACTCGCCGCCGCCGTCCAGCAGCCGCACGTAGCCGCTGACCGGCTCGCCGTCACGGGTCACCGACCCCTGGATGATCGTCTCGCCCGCCACGTCGACTCCGGCCAGGTCGGGGCCGCCGGCCTTCGCTCCACACATATGGGTTCCGTCCTCCGCGTCAGCAGTGTGTGTCTGGTGGCCGTCAGTTGGCGCCGAGCTCGATCGGCACGCCGACCAGCGAGCCGTACTCGGTCCACGATCCGTCGTAGTTCTTCACGTTCGGCTGCCCGAGCAGCTCGTGCAGCACGAACCAGGTGTGCGCGGAGCGCTCCCCGATCCTGCAGTAGGCGATGGTGTCCTTGGACAGGTCCACGCCCTCGCCCTCGTAGAGCTCCTTGAGCTCCTCGTCGGACTTGAAGGTGCCGTCGTCGTTGGCCGACTTCGACCACGGGATGTTGCGCGCGGTCGGCACGTGGCCGGGGCGCTGCGACTGCTCCTGCGGCAGGTGCGCCGGGGCGAGCAGCTTGCCGGAGAACTCGTCGGGCGAGCGCACGTCGACCAGGTTCAGCGAGCCGATCGCGGCGACCACGTCGTCGCGGAACGCGCGGATCTCGGCGTTCTGCTCCTTGGCGGTGTACGTGGTGGCGGGGCGCTCGGGCACCGCGGCGACCAGGTCGCGCGAGTCCAGCTCCCACTTCTTGCGGCCGCCGTCGAGGAGCTTGACGTCCTCGTGGCCGTAGAGCTTGAAGTACCAGTAGGCGTAGGACGCGAACCAGTTGTTGTTGCCGCCGTAGAGCACGACCGTGTCGTCGTTGGCGATGCCCTTGGCGGACAGCAGCGCCTCGAAGCCGGCCTTGTCGACGAAGTCGCGGCGGACCGGGTCCTGCAGGTCCTTCTTCCAGTCGATCCTGACCGCGTTCTTGATGTGGTTCTTGTCGTAGGCGGACGTATCCTCGTCCACCTCGACGATGACCACCTTGGGGTCGTCGATGTGGGCCTCGACCCAGTCGGCGTCCACCAGGACGTCACTGCGGCTCATGCTGTTCTCCTCCGGGGCAGTACGGATGTGCGGTGCGGTGGTGCGGGGCGGGCGCGCGGGGCTCGCGGGCCGCGCTGCGGGCGCGGTGCGCGTCGGCGCGCGGGTGGTGCCGGGGCACGGGGAGAGCGGGGCGGACAGGGCCGCGCCGGGGCCGGGGCCCCGCGTCGGCGCGGGAGGGCTGTCGCCCCTAGGGCATGCGACAGAGCATGGCGGCGACGCGGCACAGGTCGACTGCCCGCCGCTTCGTGAGATCCGCCTGTCGCCTCATGGGTACCGATCGTAGGGAAGCGACCCGACCGGTGTCACCGCCGTGTCGCATAGTGAGACAAGATTGTCCGTATCCCGGTCACAGGGCTCAGGTGCGGCGCACCGGCGGCGGCACGGCGCGCCCGGCCGTGGACCGCCGTGGGGCGACGATCCCCGCAAAACGCCTCGTCCGCGCGTTCGAGCCGATCCGCCCGGCCGCGCGGACGGCCGGCCGGCGGTGTGCCGCGGCGGACCGGGTCCGCGGTTACGGACACCGCCGTCTCAGTTGGCGAGAACCACATGCTTCCCGCCCGCCGCCACGGATATGCCCTCCGGGGTCGAGGTGACCGAGGTCAGCGCGATGCCCGCGGGCAGGTGGGTGAGCTGCCGGGTGAAGTCGATGCGCTGCCGGATGTCGTCCTCCAGGCCCAGCGCGGTGAACGCCTTCGGCAGCGGGTTCGCGTGCAGCCCGATCGAGTCGGCGCCGCGCACGGTGATCTGGCTGAGCACGCTGATGCTGCCGCCGATGCCGGGGACCGCGCCGGACAGCTTGACGAAGGTCTTCCCGTCCTGGGTCGCGCCGCCGTACGAGACGGTGATGCCCTGCGGCGCGGCCTTCGTCAGGTCGTCGAAGGTGATGAAGGCCAGGCCGTCGGCGCTGTCGGCGACCGCGCGGCTGAAGCCGTTGGAGAGCTTCACGCCGTGCAGGTCGGCGTGGAAGCTGTCGATGCGCAGCGAGTCGGCGCCGCCGCCGGCGTTGATGTCCTGCGCGGAGACCTTCACGTCGTCGAGCTTGCCGCCGGCCACCTGGGTCAGGAACGGGAAGCCCTCGATGGACACCTTCGGGCGCGCGTCGAGGTCCTCGGTGACCTGGGCCTGCTTGGCGGCCTTCGACTCGGCCAGGTGCACCCCCACGCGGTCCGCGGCGACGAACAGCCCGCCGAGGACCACCACCACGATCAGCACGATCCGCGCCACCCGCATCCGTACCGCTCCCCGCATGTCGTCCGCGCCGGTCCCGGTCCGCGGCGATGGTCCCTGGTCCACCGCCCGGCCGCCGACGCGCCGGTTGATCGTTCACTCGTCCGCATACGGCTGACGGGCCCGCGTGCCCGGTGGTTCCCGCGGGTACCGATCCGTTACGCGGGCGGTTCCCGCGAGCCGCCTCCCGTCCCACGCGTCACGCGGGGCGCGCAGGCTCGGGCGGCGCCCCGGGCGGGGCTCAGCTCAGCGCGGTGCCGAGCGCGTAGACGACCGGCGCGGCGGCGGTCAGCGGGAGGGCGACGCCCGCGGTGAAGTGGACGAAGCGCGACGGGAAGTCGTAGCTGGCCACCCGCAGGCCGATCAGCGCGGCGGCGGCGCAGGCGAGCGCGAGCACGGCGGCGTCCCCGGAGCCGTAGCCGGTGGCCGGCGCGGTGAGCCACGCGGTGGCCGCGCCGACCGCGAGCGACAGCACCAGCGAGACCGGCTCGCCGCCGGGCAGCCGGACCGCGCGCACCAGCGTCGCGGCGGCCGCCGCGACCGTGCCGACCACCACCGGGTCGCTGCCCGGCCCGGACACCGCGGTCGCGAGCAGGCTCGCGGCGACCACGGTCAGCAGCGTGGACACCGAGGTCGCGGTGAGCGAGGACAGCCGCTCGTCGGCGGAGCCGTGGTGGCGCAGTTGCAGCACCAGGACCAGCAGCAGCCACACGCCCAGGGTGCCGAGCAGCACCTCGGTGGCATGGCCGCCGTCGGCGGCGAGCAGCGCGACGTCGGCGGTGACGCCGCCGAGGAAGGCCAGCATGATGCCCTGGCGGGCCGGCCACATGCCGTTCAGCCGGAACCAGCCGGCCGCGGTCAGTGCCTCCAGCGGGAGCAGGGCGACCGCCAGGACCGGGTCGCCGAGCGCGGCGGCGCCGGCCAGCAGCAGGCCGAGGACGGCGGTCAGCGCGGCGGGCTGGACGCCCGGCGGGATGATCGGCGAGCCGGTCCTGGCCGGCGGCGCGGGTGTGCCCTGCGCCGCGGCCCGCGCGGACGCCTCGTCCCACGGCCCGGGCTGCTGCGGCAGCTCCTCCGCGTCCCCCGCGTAGGCGGGCAGCACCGCGGTGTGCTCGGCCCCGCGGGGCGCCTGCGGCTCGGCATAGGCGTGCGGGTAGGGCTGCGCGCCGCCGCCGGCGCGGCCCGCGGGGTCGTACGGGTCGTAGCCGGCGCCGTGTCCGTCGCCGCCGCGACCGCCGGCGTAACCGTCGCCCCCGTAGCCGCCGCTGCCGTACTGCGCGGCGCCGCCGTACGGCTGGGCGCCGGCCCGGTCCGCGCCGCCGGGGGCGTAGGCGTCGCCCGCCGCGCCGGGGCCGCCGGCGTACCCGGGGCCGGCGGGCGCGCCCGAGGCGTAGCCGCCGCCCGCTGCCGGGGAGCCGCCCGCGTGTCCGGGGCCTCCGGAGCCGTACGGGTTGCCGGCGTGGGGGGCGGCGCTGCCGGGGGCGTAGGGCTGGGGGGCCGCGTGGGGCTGGGCGCCGGGCGCGGCGGCGCCGTAGGGGCGGCCGTGCTCCTGGCCGTACCCGCCGGGCTGCGCGCCGTACCGGCCGTCGTGGCCGGGGGCGCCGGGCCGGTCGTGGTACGCGCCGGGCTGCCACGCGTCGCCGGAGGCCGGGACGCCGTAGGCCGCGCCGGACTCCGCCTGCGGGGGAGCTGTCCGCTGAGCGGCTCGGGGACGTAGGCCCAGCCCTGCGGGTGGTCCGCGCCCTGCTGCTGCCCGTACGAGGGCGCGGCGCCGTGCTCGACGCCGGGGTACGGCTGCGCCTGGTGCGGGCTGTAGCCGCCCGCGTCGCCGTAGCCGGAGCCGTCGCCGTAGCCGTCGTCGTAGCCGGAGCCGTCGCCGGAGCCGTCGCCGTAGCCGTCGCCGTAGCTGGAGCCCGCGCCCGCGCCGTACGCCTGGCCGGCGTCGGCGGGGTAGCCCTGCTGCGGGTCGTACGGCTGTCCCCCGGCGTGTCCCGGGCGCCGGCTGGCGCCGGGGCCGTAGCCGGACTCGCGGGGGGCGTCGGGGTCGTGCGGGCCGTTCGCGGCGCCGTCGGGAGTGGTCATCGGGCGCCTCCGGCGAAGGGGAAGGACCTCGACCGTGCCGCCCTCGCGGAGCGGCACGGCGGTGTGGTCGCGGGTGCCGACGGGGTCGCCGTCGACCAGGAAGGAGCAGCGCAGCAGCACCCGGGTGAACTCCGGCCGCCCGGCGTGGCGTTCGCGCGCCGCGTCGAGCGCCTCGGCGAGCGTGGCGGCGCGGTACGGCTCCTCCGCCGTGCCCGCCGCGGCCTTCGCCGCCGCCCAGTAGCGGATCGTGCCCACGGCCGTCCGTGGTGCGGCCATCGCGGCTCCGTCCCTCGTGCTGCGTCGTGCTGGCGTGCTGCGTGCGTCGTACGTGCTGACGTCGTGCCTGTTACTGCGTACCGCGTCGTGCCGCGGGTGGGGCCGTGCGCGGCGCCGTCCGCCGGTGCGCGGGGCGGGCCCGTGCGGCGGGCCGGCGGGGCTCATGCGTCGTGCCGGCGTCCATCATGGCAAACGCGGGCGGCCAGCCAGTCCCCGATCCGGGCGAGCAGCGCGGCGTCCGCGGCGTTCTCCGCGTGGCCGAAGCCGGGCTCGATCCACAGCTCGGCGCCGCCCGGGCCGGCCGCCTCGGCCAGCGACAGCGGGTGGTCCAGCGGGAAGTAGGCGTCCCGGTCGCCGTGCACGATCAGCAGCGGGGTGGGCGGCACGGCCGGGACCGACTCGACCGGCGAGGCCGGCACCGGGTCCCAGTCGCGGGGGTGGATGCGGGTCCGCAGGCCGAGCCGGGTCACCAGCCGGCCGGACGGCCGGGTCACCGCCCAGTGCAGCCGGCGCATGGGCGCGGTGCCGCGGTAGTACCAGCGCGCGGGCGAGCTGACCGCGACCACGGCGTCCACCGGCAGCAGTCCGCCCGCGCCGGGGTGCTGCGCGCGCGCCGCCGCGTTGGCCGCGCCCGCGTGCCGCAGCACCACCGACCCGCCCATCGAGAAGCCGAGCGCGGCCACCCGCGCGTACCCCAGCGACCGCGCCCAGCGCACCGCCGCGTCCAGGTCCAGGACCTCCAGGTCGCCGACCGTCGAGCGGCCGCCGGAGCGGCCGTGGCCGCGGAAGGAGAAGGTGACCACCCCGCCGTACCGGCTCAGGTCGCGGGCCGCGCGGCGCACCGCGGGCCGGGCCAGCGCGCCGCTGAAGCCGTGCGCGATGACGATCGCGAGCCCGTCCGCGCCCGACCCGCCGGGCCCACCGGCTTCACCGGATTCACCGGATTCACCGGGCCCACCGGCTTCACCGGATTCAGCGGACCCACCGGATTCACCGGGCCCACCCGTACGGCTGATTCCCGCGGTCCCCGGCAGGTGTTCGGCTTCGACCGCCACGCCGTCCGCCGTCAACAGAATCGCCCGGTCGCCACCCGATGTGATCACAGGGACACGTATACGATCGTCCGCGGTCTCGGCATGGCTGTCCATGTGGGCTATTGTTCCCTTCAAGAGGACCTGGGCAATGTCGCCCCCGGGTCCTTTCGTGCTTTCCGGCACAGGCGCGTCGCCTCGCACGGACCGACAAGGGGTTCACTTTGAGCCAGTTCGAGACCGCTACGACCACGACGACCGAAACGAGCCCGGCGCCAGCGTCGACGACGACGCCCGCGGCGCCGGCACCGCGTCCTGGCCGGACGACGACCGACGGGAGCGCCCGGTGAGTTCACTCCTTCTTCTGACCAACGCCCTCCAGCCGTCCACCGAGGTGCTGCCCGCGCTCGGGCTGCTGCTGCACAACGTCCGGGTGGCGCCCGCCGAGGGCCCCGCCCTGGTCGACACCCCGGGCGCCGACGTCATACTGATCGACGGCCGCCGCGACCTGCCGCAGGTGCGAAGCCTGTGCCAGCTGCTGCGCTCCACCGGCCCCGGCTGCCCGCTGGTGCTGGTGGTCACCGAGGGCGGCCTGGCCGCGGTCACCGCGGACTGGGGCATCGACGACGTCCTGCTGGACACCGCGGGCCCGGCCGAGGTCGAGGCCCGGCTGCGGCTGGCGATGGGCCGCCAGCAGATCACCGCGGACGACAGCCCGATGGAGATCCGCAACGGCGACCTGTCGGTGGACGAGGCCACCTACAGCGCCAAGCTCAAGGGCCGGGTGCTCGACCTGACCTTCAAGGAGTTCGAGCTGCTGAAGTACCTGGCGCAGCACCCCGGCCGGGTGTTCACCCGGGCCCAGCTGCTCCAGGAGGTGTGGGGCTACGACTACTTCGGCGGCACCCGCACCGTGGACGTCCACGTGCGGCGGCTGCGGGCCAAGCTCGGCGTGGAGCACGAGTCGCTGATCGGCACCGTGCGCAACGTCGGCTACCGGTTCGTGACGCCGGAGAAGGTCGAGCGGGCCGCCGAGGAGGCCGCCAGGAGCGAGGCCGCGCAGGGCCGTGCCCAGGGCGCCGCCGCGAGCCCCGCCGCCGGCGCCGCACCCGACCCCGCGGAGCAGGCGGAACAGACCGTATGACGATCCCACGATCCATGTGACGGGGCGGTACACCCGCGTAGACTGCGCGACGTGCCCAAGGTGACGCGCGACGACGTGGCCAGGCTTGCGGGGACCTCGACCGCGGTCGTCAGCTACGTCATCAACAACGGACCCCGGCCGGTCGCCCCGGCCACCCGCGAGCGTGTCCTCGCGGCCATCAAGCAGCTCGGCTACCGCCCGGACCGCGTGGCCCAGGCGATGGCCAGCCGGCGGACCGACCTGATCGGCCTGATCGTGCCGGACGCGCGGCAGCCGTTCTTCGCGGAGATGGCGCACGCCGTGGAGCAGGCCGCGTCCGAGCGCGGCAAGATGGTGCTGGTCGGCAACTCCGACTACCTCGACGAGCGCGAGGTGCACTACCTGCGGGCGTTCCTCGGCATGCGGGTGTCCGGGCTGATCCTGATCAGCCAGGGGCCGAGCGAGAACGCGGCCACCGAGATCGAGGCGTGGGACGCCCGGGTGGTGCTGCTGCACGAGCGGCCCGAGGCCATCGACGACATCGCCGTGGTCACCGACGACATCGGCGGCGCCCAGTTGGCCACCCGGCACCTGCTGGAGCACGGCCACCCGTACGTGGCCTGCCTCGGCGGCATCGAGAAGACGCCGGTGGTCGGCGACCCGGTGACCGACCACGTGGTCGGCTGGCAGCGGGCCATGCAGGAGGCCGGGCGGTCCACCGAGGGCCGCCTCTTCCAGGCCCCGTACAACCGCTACGACGCCTACCGGGTCGCGCTGGAGCTGCTGGCCGGCCCGGACCGGCCGCCGGCCATCTTCTGCGCCACCGACGACCAGGCGATCGGGGTGCTGCGGGCGGCCCGCGAGCTGCGCATCGACGTGCCCGGCGAGCTGGCGGTGGCCGGGTTCGACGACGTGAAGGAGGCGGCGCTCGCCGATCCGCCGCTGACCACGGTCGCCTCGGACCGGCAGGCGATGGCCCGGGCCGCGGTCGACGCGGTGCTGGACGACTCGCTGCGGGTGCCCGGTGCGCGCCGCGAGCGGCTGCGGCAGTTCCCGTCCCGGCTGGTGGTCAGGGCGTCCTGCGGCTGCGGCTGACCAGCGGCTTGCGCCCGCGGCCGACCGCCCCTGGCGTTCACCCGAACGGCGGTCCCGTGCGCGGGCGTTGGGGCCGCGTAAGGAACGGCCCCGCTGACCAGGGATCTTCCTTATATCGGGCATACCTCCTTCTGTCGGGCTTCTCAGTGTGCGCTCAGGAAGCTCTCATGAAACGGCCGCACAGTCATAGACATGACCGAGAGCAGCCACCTTCCCCAGGACCCCCAGGACCCGCAGGACCCCCAGGACCCCCGGACCGCCGGGCCGTCCGCGCAGAGCCCGCACCCGGCGCACGGCACGCACCCGGGGCACGGCACGCACCCGGGGCAGGCCCCGGAGTCCTCGCAGCAGCCCCCGCTCGCCTACCCGCCCGCGCCCTACGGCGCCGCCGCCCCGCCGCCGCCCCCGTACGACCCGGCGCAGCCGCGGCCCGCCGGGTTCGGCGCCGGGCCGGTGCCCGCCCCCACCCCGCACGCGCGGCGCAGGGCCCGCCGGCCGGTCGCGGTGTTCGCCGCGGTGGCCGTGGCGGCCGGCGTCATCGGCGGCGGCGCGGGCGCCCTGATCGGCAACGCCACCGACCACTCGACCAGCGCCGCCGCGACGAGCGGCGCCAACAGCGCCGTCAACGCCTCCGCCAAGCTGGACGGCACGGTCGCGAGCGTGGTCAAGGCCGTCGACCCGAGCGTGGTGGAGATCAACGCGACCTCCGCCGACGGCAAGTCCACCGGCTCCGGCGTCATCATCACCGGCGACGGCCAGATCGTCACCAACAACCACGTGATCGCGGGCGCCTCGCAGATCTCCGTGACGTACACCAACGGCAAGACCGCGACCGCGAGCCTGGTCGGCGCGGACCCGCAGAAGGACCTCGCGCTGATCAAGGTGCGGGGCGCCAGTGGGCTGGCCGCGGCGACGCTCGGCGACTCCAGCACGGTCGCGGTCGGCGACCAGGTCGTGGCCATCGGCTCCCCCGAGGGCCTGAGCAACACCGTCACCAGCGGCATCGTCTCGGCGCTGGACCGCGACGTGACCGTGCCGGTCGAGGACGGCCAGAGCCCGCAGGACCAGAGCGGCGGCTTCGGCGGCTTCGGGAGCGGCGGCAGCGACGGCCGCTGGCCGTTCTCCTTCGGCGGCAACCAGTACAACGGCTCCACCGGCAGCTCCACCACCACCTACAAGGCGATCCAGACCGACGCCTCGCTCAACCCCGGCAACTCCGGCGGCGCGCTGATCAACATGAGCGGCCAGATCGTCGGCATCAACGCGGCGATGTACTCCTCGTCCTCCGACACCAGCAGCGACTCCTCCAGCGCCGGCAGCGTGGGCCTCGGCTTCGCGATCCCGATCAACACCGTGAAGGCGGACCTGGCGAACCTGCGGGCCGGCGGCTCGAACAGCTGACGCGTGAGACGCTGGGACCACCCCGCAAGACCCCCGGCCGGCCCCGGCCCACCGCGGCCGACCCCGGGCCGGCCCCGGCCGATCCACCGACGACACGAGCGACAGACGAGGCAGACCGACCATGAGTCCCGGCGACAGCGGCGAGGCGCCCGCCCGCATCCTGATCGTGGACGACGAGCCCGCGGTGCGCGAGGCGCTGCGCCGCACCCTGGTCTTCGAGGGCTACGACACCGCGCTGGCCGCCGACGGCCTCGCCGCGCTGGAGCAGACGGACGCCTACCGGCCGGACGCGATCGTGCTCGACGTGCTGATGCCGCGGATGGACGGCCTGACCACCGCCCGGCGGCTGCGGCAGTCGGGCGTGACCACGCCGATCCTGATGCTCACCGCGCGCGACACCGTCGGCGACCGCGTCACCGGGCTCGACGCGGGGGCGGACGACTACCTGGTCAAGCCGTTCGAACTGGACGAGCTGCTGGCCCGGCTGCGCGCGCTGCTGCGGCGCAGCTCCTACGCCTCCGGCGCCGGCCGGGCGGGCGCGGAGGACAGCCACATCCTGGCCTTCGCCGACCTGCGGATGGACACCAGCACGCGCGAGGTGACCCGGGCCGGCCGCCCGGTGGAGCTGACCCGCACCGAGTACACCCTGCTGGAGCTGTTCCTGACCCACCCGCGGCAGGTGCTCACCCGCGAGCAGATCCTCAAGGCCGTGTGGGGCTTCGACTTCGAGCCGTCCTCCAACTCCCTCGACGTGTACGTGATGTACCTGCGCCGCAAGACCGAGGGCGGCGGCCTGCCGCGGGTCGTGCACACGGTGCGGGGGGTGGGGTACGTGCTGCGCGCCCCCGACGGCGGTCACGCGTGAACCGCCTGCCGCTGCGCTCGCGTCTGGCGATCCTCACCGCGGCCGCGGTGGCGGTCGCGGTCGCCGCGGCGGCACTGGCGTGCTGGCTGATCACCCGCGACCAGCTGAACTCCCAGCTCGACGCCTCGCTGAGCCAAGCACAGGCGGACGCCGTCAAGCAGCTGCCGCACCCGGTCGGGAACATCCGCTGCGACCAGGGCCCGCCTGCCGACCGGGGGCAGTACGGCGTCAATCCGTCGAACGTCACCGCGCAGATCGTCCTCGCCGACGGCACCACCTGCTGGCTCAGCGGCTCGGGGACCTTCCGCACGACCGACGAGGACAAGGAGGTCGCCGGCACCGCGCCCGGCGGACCGCAGATCTCGGTGACCCACACGGTCCGGCAGGGCGACCGCGGCCTGCGGGTGCGCACCACCTCCATCCCGTACATCGTCGGCGGACAGACCTCGGCGCTCTCGGTCGCCCGCCCGACCAGCGACGTGACCGGGCCGCTGACGAAGCTGGCCTGGCTGCTGCTGGCGGTCGCCGGCGCGGGCGTCCTGGGCGCGGCGACCGTGGGCACGCTCGTCGCCCGGGCCGGGCTGCGGCCGGTGGACCGGCTGACCGGGACGGTCGAGCACATCGCCCGCACCGAGGACCTGAGCGTGCGCATCCCGGTCGAGGGACAGGACGAGATCGCCCGGCTGAGCGAGTCGTTCAACGCGATGACCGGCGCGCTGGCGTCCTCCCGCGAGCGCCAGCAGCAGCTGATCGCCGACGCCGGGCACGAGCTGCGCACCCCGCTGACCTCGCTGCGGACCAACATCGAGCTGCTGGAGCGCAGCGAGGCGACCGGGCGGGCGCTGCCGCCGGAGGACCGCCGGGCGCTGCTGGCGTCGGTGAAGGCGCAGGTGACCGAGCTGGCGCTGCTGATCGGCGACCTCCAGGAGCTGTCCCGGCCGGACGCGGCGTCGCCCGCGCTGGAGGTGGTGCCGCTGCACGAGGTGACGGAGACGGCGCTGCGCCGGGCCCGGCTGCGCGGCCCCGACCTGAAGATCGTCGCGGACGTGGCGCCGTGGTTCGTGCGCGGCGAGGGCGCCGCGCTGGAGCGGGCCATCGTCAATCTGATGGACAACGCGGTGAAGTTCAGCCCGGCCGGCGGCGCGATCGAGGTGCGGCTGCACGGCGGCACGCTGACCGTGCGCGACCACGGCCCGGGCATCGCCGCCGAGGAACTGCCGCACGTCTTCGAGCGGTTCTGGCGCTCGCCCTCGGCGCGCAGCCTGCCCGGCAGCGGGCTGGGCCTGTCGATCGTCGCGCGCACCGTGCAGCAGTCCGGCGGCGAGGTCTCGCTGACCCGCGCGGCCGGCGGCGGCACCCTGGCCACGCTCACCCTGCCCGGCGCGCCGACCGCGCCGCCCGACCTCCCCTGAGCGCGGACGGCCCGGCATGCTCCCCAACATCCTCGTCGCGGTCGTCCTGGTGGCCGTGCTGCTGCTGATCCGCCTCATCGGGCCGCGCTGACCCCCTCTCCCGCGGCGCTCCCCCAAGGCCCGCACCCGTGCGGCCGGGCCGTACAGTGTCTCATGATACGGAACACTGCGTCTCATCCATCGGATTCGGCGGATACTTGGCACCACCATGGACCGGGCCGCGCGCACGTGGCCCTGGGGATCGGGAGGTGCGGAGCCGGTGCTGCGTTGGGTGATGCTGGCGTTGGGGACCGCGGCGCAGACCGCGGCGTGCGCGTTCGTCTACGGGGTGCCGTACCTCGCCGACGAGCTGCGCGGCAGGGAGGCGCTGTCGCTCACGCAGGTGGGCCTGCTGGTGGCCTGCCCGACCACCGGTCTGGTGCTCGCGCTCTACCTGTGGGGGGCCGCCGCCGACCGGTGGGGCGAGCGGGTGGTCATCGCGCTGGGCCTGGGCGCCGCGGCGGCGGCGCTGGCCGCGGCGGCCTGGTGGGCGCACGGCATGGCCGCGCTCGGCCTGCTGCTGGTGCTCGCCGGGGCCGCGGGCGCGTCGGTGTACTCGGCCAGCGGACGGCTGGTAATGGGCTGGTTCTCCGCCCGCGAGCGCGGCCTGGCGATGGGCATCCGGCAGACGTCGACGCCGCTGGGCATGGGCGTGGCCGCGCTGGCCATGCCGCCGCTGGCCGCGCACCACGGCCTGGGCGGCGCGTTCGGCTTCCTGGCCGTGGTGTGCGCGGTGATCGCCGCGCTGATCGCGCTGTTCGCCGCCGATCCCGCCAGGCCGCCGGCCCGCGGCGCGGAGCCGGCCCCGAACCCGTACCGCGGGTCGACGGTGCTGTGGCGCATCCACGGCTCGGCCGCGCTGCTGGTGGTCCCGCAGTTCACCGCGGGGGCCTTCGCGCTGGTGCTGCTGACCGACGTACGGCACTGGTCGCCGGTGCACGCCGGGCAGCTCATCGCGGTCGCGCAGGGACTCGGCGCGCTGTCGCGGATCGCGGTCGGCCGCTGGTCGGACCGGGTCGGCCACCGGCTGCGGCCGATGCGGCAGCTCGCCGCCGCCACCGCCGTCCTGGTCGCGGCGACGGCGCTGACCACCGCGTTCCCCTCGCCGTTGACGGCGGTCTTCCTGGTCGCCGCGATCGCGCTGACCTCCAGCACCAACGGCCTGTCCTTCACCTCCACCGCCGAGCACGCCGGGCCCGCCTGGTCCGGCCGGGCGCTCGGCGTCCACAACACCGGGCAGAACCTCACCGCCGCGCTGGTGCCGCCGGCGATGGCCGCGGTGATCTCGGCGACCGCATACTGGCCGGGCTTCGCCCTGGCCGCGGCGACGGCGTGCGTGTCGGCCGCGCTCATCCCGGTGACACCGCCCGCGGCCCCGGCTCAGGCCGCCGCCGCGGGCGCGGGGCCGGGCCGTACGATCTCGGCATGAGCGACCGGCGGATCGAGGAACTGACCGAACTGACCGCGGCCGACGCCGCCGCGGTGACCGACCTGATCCAGGCCGCCGCCGCGGCCGACGGCCAGCCCGCCATCTCCGAGCAGGGCCGGCTGCGGCTGCGCCCGGGCAGCCGCGAGGGCGTGCGGCACGTGCTGCTCTTCGCCCCCGGCGCGGCCGGGGACGCGGGAGGCCGCGGCGAGCTGGCCGGGTACGGGCAGATCGACGGCACCGACCCGGTCGAGGCGCCCGCCGCGGAGTTCGTGGTGCACCCCGGGCACCGGCTGCGCGGGCACGGGCGGGCGCTCGGCCGGGAACTGCTCGCGGCCACCGGCAAGCGGCTGCGGGTGTGGGCGCACGGCGGCCACCCGGCGGCCCGCCACCTGGCCGTACGGCTCGGCCTGGAGCTCTTCCGCGAGCTGCGGCAGCTGCGCCGCCCGCTGGACGCCGGACTCACCGGGCTGTCCGAGCCGCGGCTGCCCGAGGGGGTGACGGTGCGGACCTTCGTCCCCGGGCAGGACGAGCAGGCGTGGCTCGCGCTCAACGCGGCGGCGTTCGCGCACCACCCCGAGCAGGGCTCGATGACGCTGCGGGACCTGCTGGACCGCGAGGGCGAGCCGTGGTTCGACCCGGCGGGCTTCTTCCTCGCCGAGCGCGGCGGGGCGCTGGTCGGCTTCCATTGGACGAAGGTGCACCAGCCGCAGGGGCTGGGCGAGGTCTACGTGGTCGGCGTGGCGCCGGCGGAGCAGGGCGGCGGCCTGGGCGGCGCGCTCACCGCCATCGGGCTGCGCCACCTCGCGCGCGACCGCGGGCTGCGCACGGCGATGCTCTACGTCGACGCCGACAACGTCCCGGCGGTCACCGTCTACGAGCGGCTCGGCTTCACCACCCACGAGACCGACCTCATGTACCGCACGGAGACCTGACGCCGGGCGTCGAGCCCCCCGGGGGCGTGCTGGACGCCGTACGTCCATGCCGTCGTTACCAACGGTTCAACCGACCTTGCGACCATCGCAGGATGCAGCCCGCCGCCCCTACCCCCACGCACCCGCCCGACCTGCCGAAACCTCCCGTGAGACGGGACAATGGACGCACGGCCGGACGCCGTCGCGCGGCCGCCGGCCGGATGCTGTGTGTGTCGGAGCCGGAGGAGGGCGCGTAGACCATGGCCCAGACGAACCACCCGGGCGTGCCCGTCCAGCCCCCGCACCCCGCGCCCGAAGCAGGCCGGGCCCTCGCGCGCGGCGACGCGGGCGAGGAGCCCGAGGGCGCCTTCCGGCCGCGGGTCGTGCCCGACCTGGAGCCCGAGCCGCCGGCGCTGGACCAGGCCGGCGAGGAGTTCGGCGAGGAACTGCCGCAGGGCCGCTTCCTGGACCGCGAGCGCAGCTGGCTGGCGTTCAACGAGCGCGTGCTGGAACTGGCCGAGGACCCCAGCACGCCGCTGCTGGAGCGCGCCAACTTCCTGGCGATATTCGCCAGCAACCTGGACGAGTTCTTCATGGTCCGGGTCGCGGGCCTCAAGCGCCGCATGGCCACCGGCGTGGCCACCCGGTCCGCCTCCGGCCTGCAGCCGCGGGACGTGCTGGACGGCATCCTGACCCGCTCGCGCGAGCTCATGGCCCGGCACGCCGCCTGCTTCCAGGGCGAGGTCGCGCCGCAGCTGGCCGACGAGGGCATCCACGTCATCCGCTGGGGCGAGCTGACCGGCAAGGAGCAGGCACGGCTGGCGACGCTGTTCCGCCAGCAGATCTTCCCGGTCCTCACTCCTTTGGCGGTGGACCCGGCACATCCCTTCCCGTACATCTCCGGCCTGTCGCTGAACCTCGCGGTCGTGGTGCGCAACCCCGTCTCCGGGCACGAGCACTTCGCCCGGGTGAAGGTCCCGCCGATCCTGTCGCGCTTCCTGGAGGCCGGCCCGCAGCGCTACGTCCCGCTGGAGGACGTGATCGCCGCGCACCTGGACGAGCTGTTCCCCGGCATGGAGGTGCTCGACCACCACATGTTCCGCGTCACCCGGAACGAGGACCTGGAGGTCGAGGAGGACGACGCGGAGAACCTGCTGCAGGCGCTGGAGCGCGAGCTGATGCGCCGCCGCTTCGGCCCGCCGGTGCGGCTGGAGGTCGAGGAGTCCATCGCGCCGCGGGTGCTGGACCTGCTGGTGCGCGAGCTGAAGATGAAGGCGGACGAGGTCTACCCGCTGCCCGGCCCGCTGGACCTGACCGGGCTGTTCGCCATCGCCCGCCTGGACCGCCCGGAGCTGAAGTTCCCCGCGTTCATCGCCGGCACCCACCGCGACCTGGCCGAGGTGGAGTCCGCGACCGCGCCGGACATCTTCGCCGCGATGCGCGAGCGGGACATCCTGCTGCACCACCCGTACGACTCCTTCTCCACCTCCGTGCAGGCGTTCCTGGACCAGGCGGCCGCGGACCCGGACGTGCTGGCGATCAAGCAGACGCTGTACCGCACCTCCGGCGACTCGCCGATCGTCGACGCGCTGATCGACGCCGCCGAGGCCGGCAAGCAGGTGCTGGTGCTGGTCGAGATCAAGGCGCGCTTCGACGAGCAGGCCAACATCAAGTGGGCCCGCAAGCTGGAGGAGGCCGGCTGCCACGTCGTCTACGGCCTGGTGGGCCTGAAGACGCACTGCAAGCTGTCGCTGGTGGTCCGCCAGGAGGGCGACACGCTGCGCCGCTACAGCCACGTGGGCACCGGCAACTACCACCCGAAGACCGCGCGGCTGTACGAGGACCTGGGCCTGCTCACCGCCGACCAGCAGGTCGGCGCCGACCTCTCGCACCTGTTCAACCGGCTGTCCGGCTACTCCCGGCGCGAGGCGTACAACCGGCTGCTGGTCGCGCCGCGCAGCCTGCGCGACGGGCTGATCTCGCGGATCATGGCCGAGATCCAGCACCACCGGGCCGGCCCGCGTACGTGCGGATCAAGGTCAACTCGATCGTCGACGAGGCGGTGGTGGACGCCCTCTACCGCGCCTCGCAGGCCGGGGTGCCGGTGGACATCTGGGTGCGCGGCATCTGCGCGGTGCGCCCGGGCGTGCCGGGCCTGTCGGAGCACATCAGGGTGCGCAGCGTCCTCGGCAGGTTCCTGGAGCACTCGCGGGTGTTCGTGTTCGGCAACGGCGGCGAGCCCGAGGTGTGGCTGGGCAGCGCCGACATGATGCACCGCAACCTCGACCGCCGGATCGAGGCGCTGGTCCGGGTCGCCGACCCGGCGCACCGCTCGACCCTCAACCGCCTGCTGGAGACCGGGATGTCGGACACCACGTCCTCCTGGCACCTGGCGGCCGACGGGGACTGGACCCGGCACAGCACGGACGCCGACGGGCGGCCGCTGCGCAACGTGCAGGAGATGCTGATCGACGCCCGGAGGCGCCGGCGTGGCCCGTCAGCAGCGACATGACACGGCCGGTGCGGGGACCGCGGTCCCCGCACCGCAGATCCGCGACCGGAGCGGCCGTCCCGGCCGGCCGGGCACGACGAGCACCCGCGGCGGCCGTCGCCCCGCGGACGACGGGGACACGGGGAGCGCAGCAGTGGTGAACCGCGACATGGCCGACGACGGCCCGCCGCCGGGCCTCCTCCGCCCGCCGCACCCCGACCCGGGCGCGGCCCCGGGCGCCCACGGCACGGGCGGCACCGGGGCTACGGGCGGCACCGGGGCTACGGGCGACACGGGGGCTACGGGCGACAGGAGCGGTGGCGCGGGCGACGCGGGCCGCGCCCCCGGCGGCGCGGACCCGGGCTCCGGGGCGGCCGGCGACGTGCTCGGCGCGTACCTGCGCGGCCAGGCCACCGCCTTCCTGCGGGCCCTGGGCCTGCGCGCCGAGGCCGACGGCCAGGCGGAGCCGCAGCTGGCCCGGAGCGCCCGGCGGCTGTCCGGGGCGCTGCGCACGTACGCGCCGCTGGTGGACGAGGCGTGGGCCGAGCCGCTGCGCACCGAGCTGGGCTGGCTGGCCGCGACGCTGGGCCGCGAGCCGGAGTACACCGGCCGGCTCGACCGGCTGCTGGAGGCGCTGCGCCGGCTGTCCGCGGCCGACGAGCCGCCGGCGCTGGGCGCGGCGCGGGCCGCCGCGCTGCTGGAGCGGCAGCTCACCTTGGCCCGGACCCGCGCGCACTCCGCGACGCTGCAGGCGATGGGCTCCTCCCGCTTCCACGCGCTGGCCGACGCCGTCGCGGTGCTCGCCTCCGAGGTGCCGCTGGCGCCGGCCGCCGCGCGGCCCGCCGCCGACGCGCTGCCGCCGCTGGCCGCCGCGGCGCACGCCCGGCTCGCCGACGCCGCCGCCGCGCTGCCGCTGCACCGCGCCGGGCACCCGTACAACGCCGAGGCGGTGCAGGCCGCGCTCGGCGCGGACCTGGCCGCCGACCTCCAGGACGCGCCCTGGCACCAGGTGCGGGTGCTGCTGCGGCTGGCCCGCTACGCCGCCGAGGTGCCGGGCGCGGCAACTGGTGACGCGTCGCGCCTGGCCGAGGCGTCGGCGCTGCTGTCGCGGCACTACGAGGCGGCCGAGTGCGCCTCGGCGGTGGCCGCCGCGGCGCGCACCCCGCGGATCGCCCCGGCGACCGCGTACGCGCTGGGGGTGCTCCACGCCGACCAGCGGCACGAGGTGGAGGCCGCGCGCTTCGCCTTCTCCCGGCTGTGGCAGCCGCTCCCGGAGGCCGGCGAGCGTGCCGAGGACGACCGCGCCGAGGACGACCCCGCCGAGGGCGGCCGGCCCGAGGCGGGCGACCGGGCCCAGGCGGCCGTCCGCCGAGGGAGCGCGGCCGGACCCGCGCCGCAGCCCGCCGTGCCGGGGGCCAGGGCCCGGTGACCTCCGCGCACCCGGGCCCCGGACCGGAGCCGCACGACCTGGTGCGCGCGGCCGGCACCGTGCTGTGGCGCCGCTCCGCGGCCGGCCGCGGCGTCGAGATCGCCCTGGTGCACCGGCCGCGCTACGACGACTGGAGCCTTCCCAAGGGCAAGCTGAAGCGTGGCGAGGACTTCGCCGCGGCGGCGCGGCGCGAGACCTGGGAGGAGACCGGCATGGAGTGCGTGCTCGGCCAGGAGCTGACCACGATCCGCTACCGCGTCGAGGGCCGTCCCAAGGTCGTCCGCTACTGGGCCGCCGAGGCGGTCGGCGGCGACTTCACGCCCTCGCGCGAGGTGGACCGGATAGCCTGGCTGCCGCTCGCCACCGCGCGCCTGCGCCTGACCCACGACCGGGACCGCCCGGTGCTGGACGCGGCGCCGCCGCTCGGGCCCGAGGGCCCGGCCGCGTAAGGCGGGCCGGGCGGGCCGGGCGCGCGGCCACGGAGGGCGTCCGGGCTCCGTACGGCGGGCGCGTCGACGCGCGTAGCGCCGGGCCGGCTGCGCGACGGGTGTGACCCGTGGTGCGCGACGTGCGTTTTCCCGGGCGGCGCACGACGTGCTACCGCACCGACGCACGAGGTTCACCTCGTGTTCATTCCCACCGGCCGGGCGCTTCACCTGATCTGCCTAATTTCGGCCGTACCGGTGCGCATCATGCCGCCGGGTGGATGCAGAAACACACGACCCTCTGCTTCGCCGTCCACCGGCGGGCTCTCGGAAGGAACACACGAAGGTGAAGCTTCAGCGTAAGAGCGGGCTGCGGGCCCTGACCGTCGGCGCGGTCGCGATTACCGGGGCGCTGGTCCTGACCGCCTGCGGTTCGGACGACAACAGCGGCAGCGACAACAGCTCTTCCAGCCCGAGCGCCGGCGGCCAGTCGAGCAGCAGCAGCGCCAACGCGTCCGGCATCTCCTGCGAGAAGGGCCAGATCCTCTCGTCCGGCTCCACCGCACAGCAGAACGCGATCGAGCAGTGGGTCAAGGACTACCAGCAGGCCTGCCCCGGCGCGACGATCAACTACAAGCCGTCGTCCTCCGGTGAGGGCATCGTCGACTTCAACCAGGGCACGGACGCCTTCGCCGGCTCCGACTCCCCGCTGAAGCCGGAGGAGGTCGCCTCCTCCAAGAAGGTCTGCGCGGGCGGCGAGGGCATCAACATCCCGATGGTCGGCGGCCCGATCGCCATCGGCTACAACCTGCCCGGCGTGAACAACCTGGTGCTGGACGCCCCGACCCTGGCGAAGATCTTCAACAACAAGATCACCACCTGGAACGACCCGGCGATCAAGGCCCTGAACTCGGGTGTGAACCTGCCGAGCACCAAGATCCAGTCGGTGCACCGCCAGGACGACTCCGGCACCACCGACAACCTCACCAAGTACCTGGGCGGCGCGGCCAAGGCCGACTGGCCGTACCCGCACGCCAAGGCGTGGGCGGGCAAGGGCGGCCAGGCCGCCGCGAAGTCCTCCGGCGTGGCCGCGCTGGTCAAGCAGACCGAGGGCTCCATCGGCTACTTCGAGCTGTCCTACGCGACCTCGGAGAACATCCCGACCGTCAAGATCAACACCGGCGCCTCCCAGCCGGTCGAGGCCACCACCGCCAACGCCTCCGCGGGCATCGCGCAGGCCAAGGTCGTCGGCACCGGCTCCGACCTGGCGCTGGACCTCAGCGCCGCGTACACCACCAAGGCGGACAACGCCTACCCGATCGTCCTGGTGACGTACGAGATCGCCTGCGACAAGGGCAACAAGGCCGGCACCCTGCCGCTGACCAAGTCCTTCCTGAACTACATCGCCAGCGACGCCGGCCAGGCGAAGCTGTCCACCGCGGGCTACGCGCCGCTGCCGACCGAGATCGCCACCAAGGTCCGCAGCACCATCAGCACGCTGTCCTGACCCCGACGGCGGGCCCCGCGGCCGCACAGGGCGACCGCGGGGCCCGCCGTACATCCGGTGCACCGCCGCCGGGGGAACCGCACACTCCCCCATCCAGACCGGAGACACCCCCATGACAACCACCGCTCCGCCCCCCGACACCCGGGTGCCGTCGCGCAAGGCCGGCACCGTGACCCGCCCCGGCGACCGGATCTTCTCCGGCCTGTCCCGCGGCTCGGGCATCCTGCTGCTCGTGGTGATGGCCGCCATCGCGGTCTTCCTCACCGTCCGCGCGGTCCAAGCGATCTCCAAGGACCACACCAACTTCCTGACCACCTTCGAGTGGACGCCGAGCCTGAACCCGCCGACCTTCGGCATCGCGGTCCTGGCCTACGGCACCGTGGTCAGCGCGATCATCGCGATGATCATCGCGGTCCCGATCGCGATAGGCATCGCGCTGTTCATCACCCACTACGCGCCGCGCCGGCTCGGCGGCCCGATCGCGTACGTGATCGACCTGCTCGCCGCCGTCCCCAGCATCATCTACGGCCTGTGGGGCGCGCTCTTCCTGGTCCCGCACCTGCGCGGGCTCAACCTGTGGCTGACGAAGTACCTCGGCTGGACCGTCGTCTTCCACAAGGCCGACCCCAACTCCGCGGCCCGCTCGCTGTTCACCGTGGGCATCCTGCTGGCGATCATGATCCTGCCGATCATCACCAACGTCAGCCGCGAGGTCATCAGCCAGGTGCCGAAGATGCACCAGGAGGCGGCGCTGGCGCTCGGCGCCACCCGCTGGGAGGTCATCCGGCTGTCGGTGCTGCCCTTCGCCCGCTCCGGCATCATCAGCGCCTCCATGCTGGGCCTGGGCCGCGCGCTCGGCGAGACGATGGCGGTGGCCACCGTGCTGTCCGCCTCGCCGCAGCTGTCCGCGCACATCCTGGACCCGCAGGGCGGCACCTTCTCGCAGAACATCGTCGCCAAGTTCGGCGAGGCCGACGAGTTCGGCCGGGACGCGCTGATCGCCTCCGGCCTGGTGCTGTTCGTCATCACCCTGCTGGTGAACGGCGCGGCCCGGATGATCATCGCCCGCCGCAAGGAGTACTCGGGGGCCAACGCATGACCGACACCGTGATGGACACCGTCCCCTCCGACGCCCCCGCGTCCCCGAAGCTGGCCAGCCGCCGGCTGCCCCGCTGGAGCCCCGCGGCCATAGCCGTCGGCGCGATCGCGGTCGGCTGCGGCATCGGCGCCGGCGCCGGCCTGTCCAGCCACATCCAGTGGGGCCTGATCGCGCTGATCCTCTTCGTCGCCGGGTCGTACGTGATCACCGCCCGCGTCGAGGGCCGCCGGCAGGCCAAGGACCGGGTCGCCACCAGCCTGGTGTGGGCCAGCTTCATCCTCGCCGTGGTGCCGCTGTACTCGCTGGTGGAGACCACCATCAGCAAGGGCGCCGGCGTCATCGACGGCACCTTCCTGACCCACTCCATGAACAACGTGCTGACCCTGGAGAAGGGCGGCGGCGTCTACCACGCCATCATCGGCACGCTGGAGCAGGTCGGCATCGCCACCGTCATCGCCGCCCCGATCGGCATCTTCACCGCGATCTACCTCGTGGAGTACGGCAAGGGCGCGCTGGCGAAGTGGGTCACCTTCTTCGTCGACGTGATGACCGGCATCCCCTCGATCGTGGCCGGTCTGTTCATCCTGTCGGTCTGGTTCGAGTTCCTCGGCAAGGCCCCGGCCTCCGGCTTCGCCGGCTCGCTGGCGCTGGCCATCCTGATGGTGCCGGTCGTGGTGCGCTCCACCGAGGAGATGCTCAAGCTGGTGCCGAACGAGCTGCGCGAGGCGTCGCTGGCGCTGGGCGTGCCCAAGTGGCGCACGATCACCCGGGTCGTCGTGCCGACCGCGATCGGCGGCATCACCACCGGCGTCATGCTGGCCATCGCCCGCATCGCCGGCGAGAGCGCGCCGATCGCCCTGCTGGTCTTCGGCAGCAACATGATCAACACCAACCCGTTCCAGCACCCGCAGTCCTCGCTGCCGTACTTCATCTACGAGCAGTACGGCAACGGCAACGACGCCTCGTACTCCCGCGCGTGGGGTGCGGCGCTGGTGCTGATCGCGTTCGTGATGATCCTGAACCTGATCGCCCGCGGCATCGCCCGCTGGAAGGCGCCCAAGACAGGTCGCTGACGCGACCCCGGCCGGCCCGGCCGCATCCCGGCCGCCCGGCATCCCGGCAACCCCCGTCAGCAGTCGGCAGACCTGGCAGACCCGCAGAAAAGAAGTGATCCCATGGCCAAGCGCATCGACGTCAGCGGCCTCTCCGCCTTCTACGGCAACCACCGTGCCATCGACGACATCTCGATGACCGTCGAGCCCCGCTCCGTGACCGCCTTCATCGGCCCGTCCGGCTGCGGCAAGTCCACCTTCCTGCGCACCCTGAACCGCATGCACGAGGTCACCCCCGGCGGCCGTGTCGAGGGCAAGGTGATGCTGGACGACGAGAACCTCTACGGCGCCGGCGTCGACCCGGTCACCGTGCGCCGCACCGTCGGCATGGTGTTCCAGCGCCCCAACCCGTTCCCCACCATGTCGATCTACGACAACGTGGCGGCCGGGCTGCGGCTGAACGGCACCCGCAAGAAGAGCGAGCTGGACGCCATCGTGGAGAAGTCGCTCAAGGGCGCCAACCTCTGGAACGAGGTCAAGGACCGGCTGAACAAGCCCGGTTCCGGCCTGTCCGGCGGCCAGCAGCAGCGGCTGTGCATCGCCCGCGCGATCGCGGTCGAGCCGCAGGTGCTGCTGATGGACGAGCCCTGCTCGGCGCTCGACCCGATCTCCACCCTCGCCATCGAGGACCTGATCGGCGAGCTGAAGACCCGCTTCACCATCGTCATCGTGACGCACAACATGCAGCAGGCGGCCCGCGTGTCGGACCGCACCGCCTTCTTCAACCTGGCGGGCGTGGGCCAGCCCGGCAAGCTGATCGAGATCGACGACACCGAGCGGATCTTCGCCAACCCGTCCGTGCAGGCCACCGAGGACTACATCTCCGGCCGCTTCGGGTGACAAGGACCGCCGTGCGGTGCTGCATGGCGGTGCCACCGTACGGCGTGGGCCCCGCTCCCCTGACGGGGGCGGGGCCCGGCGCACCTCCGCGGGGCCGCACCGGGCGCGCCGCCGCGGGCCTTTGCGCCGCGCCTGCCGGGGCCCGGATCAGCCGAAGCAGAGCTTGACGATCCAGTAGCAGACGGCGCCGACCACGCCGGCCGCCGGCATCGTGATGAACCAGCCGGCCACGATGTTCTTGGCGACGCCCCAGCGCACCGCCTTGACCCGCTTGGTCGCGCCGACGCCCATGATCGCGGAGGTGATCACATGGGTGGTGGAGACCGGCACCTTGAACAGGTACGAGGTGGCGTAGAGGATGCCCGCCGAGGTCGTCTCGGCGGCGAAGCCCTGCGGCGGGTCCAGCTCGATGATCCGCCGGCCCAGGGTGCGCATGATCCGCCAGCCGCCCGCGTAGGTGCCCAGCGACATCATCACCGCGCAGACGATCTTGACCCACACCGGGATGCCGAAGCCGCGCGACGGGTCGTGGATGACCAGCGCGAGCACCACCACGCCCATGGTCTTCTGCGCGTCCTGCAGGCCGTGCCCGAGGGCCATCGCGGCGGCCGAGATGGTCTGCGCGATCCGGAAGCCGCGCTTGGCCTTGTGCGGGTTGGAGCGGCGGAAGAACCACAGGATCGCCAGCATGATCAGATAGCCGACCACGATGCCGACCACCGGCGACAGGAACATCGGCACGATGACCTTGTCCACCACGCCGTTCCAGTGCACCGTCGTGCCGCCGGCCAGCGCCGCGCCGACCAGCCCGCCGAACAGCGCGTGGGTGGAGCTGGAGGGCAGCCCGAAGTACCAGGTGATCAGGTTCCAGACCACCGCGCCGGCCAGCCCCGCGAAGAGGATGCCCATGCCCTGCCGGCCGTGCGGGGTGGCGATCAGCCCCTTGCTGACGGTCTTGGCGACGCCGCTGCCGAGGAACGCGCCGAGCAGGTTCATCACCGCGGCCATGGCCAGCGCCGCCCTGGGCGTGAGCGCCCGGGTGGACACCGAGGTGGCGATGGCGTTCGCGGAGTCGTGGAATCCGTTGGTGTAGGTGAAGAAGAGGGCGACCGCGACGGTCACCACCAGGGCGAAGGTGTCCACGTGGGTCAGGACTCCTTGACCGCGATGGTCTCCACCGTGTTGGCGACGTGCTCGAACGCGTCGGCGGCCTCTTCCAGGACGTCCACGATCTGCTTGAGCTTGAGCACCTCGATGGCGTCGTACTTGCCGTTGAACAGGTGCGCGAGGAGCTTGCGGTGGATCTGGTCGGCCTGGTTCTCCAGCCGGTTGACCTCGATCCAGTACTCGGTGAGGTTCGCCATCGTGCGCAGGTTGGGCATCGCCTCCGCGGTCAGCTCCGCGGCCCTGGCCAGCACCTCGATCTGCTGCTCGACGCCCTTGGGCAGCTCCTCGATGTTGTACAGGACGACCAGGTCGACGGCCTCCTCCATGAAGTCCATGATGTCGTCGAGCGAGCCGGCGAGGGAGTAGATGTCCTCGCGGTCGAAGGGCGTGATGAAGGAGGAGTTGAGCTGGTGGAAGATCGCGTGCGTCGCGTCGTCGCCGGCGTGCTCGGCCGCCCGCATCCGCTCGGCGATCTCCGTCCTGGTGGCCGAATCGGCTCCGAGGAGTTCCATGAGGAGCTTTGAACCGGTGACGATGTTGTCCGCGGATGCGGCGAACATGTCGTAGAAGCTCGTCTCCCTGGGGGTCAGACGAAAGCGCACGTTTGGTCCTCGGGGTGCATGGGATTCGGTCTCGATGATGCTAGGCGCATCATCCGGCCACGGCTAACCGGCGTCACCAGTGTCGCCCATGGGGCGAAGTCCCCCGCAGCGGGGATGCCTCGCACATCGTATCGATTCGGTAAGATATACCCGCCGGGGGTATAACGGGACAGAAGGGCGGCAACGCGGATGACCACCGAGAGCGCTGGGGGAAGCGTCGCGGAAAGCGTCTCCGGGGAGATTGTGGAGCCGCACGGTCCTCATGGCTACAGCCATGACAAAGAGTCCCATCTGAAGCGGCTGCGCCGGATCGAGGGACAGCTGCGCGGCCTGCAGCGGATGGTCGAGGAGGACGTCTACTGCATCGACATCCTCACCCAGGTCTCCGCGAGCACCAAGGGGCTGCAGTCGTTCGCCCTGCAGCTGCTGGAGGAGCACCTGCGGCACTGCGTGGCCGCGGCGGCGGTCGGCGGCGGCCCGGAGATCGACGAGAAGGTCGCGGAGGCGACGGCGGCGATAGCGCGGCTGCTGCGGACCTGAGGGGCGGGCCCGGCCGGCGGCGCGATCCGGCGGTCGGTCGATCCGGCCGGCGGTCAGCGGCCGGCGCGGCGGGCGGGCTCGGCCCGGTTCAGCCGGCGGCCGGGACGCGGGCGGCGCGCGCGACCTCCAGGACCTCGTCGATCCGCGCGGCGCTGAGCCGCTCCTCGTCGGCGGCGGACGCGGCGATCATCAGCTCGCCGCACCACTCGATCTCGGCGAGGGCGACCGGATCGTCCTGGACCGAAGCCAAGGGCGACGGCACCATGCGTGCACCACCTCCTCATCCCGAACGGCCGCCTCAAGCGTAGGGACCATGTGTGCCCCGGCGCATGGCACGGATGGACCATTTCGATGAGGCCCGATCAGGCGACCCGTTACGACACCCGAGGAGAAACGATCTTGCCGGTCCAGATGTCCGCAGCTCGCGGCAGGGTCACCGGGACGGCCGCGCCGAAGCCGTCGTAGGACGTGGTACAGACCACAGTGAGCCCGCGGGCGGGGGCCCGCCCTCCGGACGGCTCGGCGGCGCGCTGCCCGGACGGCTCGGCGGGCGGGCCGTAGGTGAAGCTCTCGGTGAGCCGCCGCGGCCGGCCCTGCGCGTCGAGCCAGACGTCGAACGGCACGGTCGTCACCGTGAAGCCCTTCGCCGCGGCGGCCAGCGGGCCGCGCCGGGCGGAGGGCGCGGCCGCCGCGGCCCTGGCGATGTCGGCGACGCCGCGGTAGTGCCGCAGCGTCAGCCCCTGCTCGGTCTCCTCGCCCGCGTACGCCACGTCCGCCGCGCCGCGCAGGAGTTCGGCGGCGGCCAGCGGCTCGGTGGCGCCGCCGGTGACCAGATTGCCGTCGGCGACGCGGGTGGTGTCCACCCGCACCCACTTGCCGTCCGGCACGCCCTCGCCGCGGTCCTTCATGTACAGCGCGCCCGGCATGAGCAGTTCGGTGATCGGCTTGTGCTCCTGCGCGCCGACCGCGTCCCGCGGCAGCACCAGGCGCAGTCGGCCGCGCCCGCCGGCGTAGTCGAAGTCGCCGGTGCCGGAGATGGTCACCCAGGTGCCGCCGCTGGCCATCCGCATCGACGTCGACACCCGCGAACTGCCCTCGCGCACCAGCGTGTCCGCCGCGCCGGCCACCGCGGACGCCGGCGTCCTGCCCTCGGCGGCGACCGCGGCGCCGTCCGCGGGCACGGTGGCCGCGGCGCCCCGGCCGCCGCACCCGGTCAGCGCGGCGAGGGCGGCGAGCGCGCCGAGCGCCGCGACGGCGGTGGCGGTGGCGGGCGCGGGACGCGGCGGGTGGGTCGGGGACGCGGCCGCCGCGACGGGCGCGGGACGCGGCGGGTGGGCCGGGGACGCGGCTGCCGCGACGGGCGCGGGGCGCGGCGGGTGGGTCGGCGGGGCGTCGTGCTCGTGCGCCCGCCGTGTCCTGCTGGAGACCGGTGCCATCACTCATCCATCCCTGTCGGCCCGCCCCGGCCCCCGCACCGGCCGCGGCCTCGTCGGGGCCTCAGCCGGATAACGACGGTCCCGAGCAGGCCGTCACGCCCGTCACCCGCGCCCGTTACCGTGGAGCCGTGCGTGAGGTACGAGCCCGCGGGACCAGCTGGGCGGACGTGGCGGGTACGGACGCGGGCGGAGCCGGTCCGGCGGACGGCGGAGGCGGGGGCGGCGGGGCCGGCGCGGCGGGCGGGGGCGGCGGCGCGGCGGGCGGCACGGCCGGCGGGGGCGGGGGTTCCGCGCACGCCATCTCGGTCGTGGAGCGCGGCTCGTTCGCGGTGGCCCGGTGCTCCTGCGGCTGGAAGGGCCCGGCGCGGCGCGCCCGCGACCGCGCGCGGCGGGACGCGACGGACCACGCGGCGGGCTGAGCGGGTCGCCGCGGGGGCGGCGCGCGGCCGGGCAGGACGCGTGACCGGGCAGGACGCATTGGCCGGGCAGGACGCGTGACGGGGCGGCCGGCGCCGCGCACCGGCCGCCGGCGTTCCGTACCGCGCGCGGGTGCGCCGTATCCACACCCGTATCCGTATCCGTACGCCTCCCCGCCGCACGTGTCGGGCGTCACAGCCCACCGGCAACCGGAACCCTTGCTTCGGCGTCTTGGGATACCGACGATTCCGGTGGAACCTGATGCGGCGGTGGTGCGAGTGAAGACCGGGACGAACCCGAGCGAGGACGCGGTCCCGGGCGCCCTCCCGGGGGCGGACGCCGCCTCCGGCACGGACCTGTTCCCGGGCACGGTCCCGGCCGCCGCTCCCGGCGCGACCGCGACGCCCGGCCCCGGCGCGCCGCCCCGCGCGGACCGAAGGGGCGTCACCTCGCTGCGGGCCGACCGCCGCGGCGCGCTGCTGGCCGGCGGCGCGGTGCTCGCCGGCGCGCTGCTGACCGCGTGCACCGACGACGGCGGCAGCACCGACGACGCCCCGCGCGGCCCGAGCGCCTCCGCGACCACCGGCACGGGCGCCGGCGCGACCGCCACCCGTACCACGACCGCGCCGCCGGCCAAGGCCGACTGGTCCGCGCTGGGTTCGTCCCTGCACGGCACGCTGGTCCGCCCCCAGGACCAGGCGTACCCGACCGACCGCCGGCTGTACAACACCCGCTTCGACGGACTGCGCCCGGCCGCGATCGCGTACGTCACCGGCGAGGACGACGTCCGCGCCTGCCTGGACTTCGCGCGGCGCACCGCCACGCCGCTGGCGATCCGCAGCGGCGGCCACTCGTACGCGGGCTGGTCCAGCGGCGACAAGAAGCTGATCGTCGACGTCTCCAAGCTCGACTCGATCCGCCTGGACGGCACGGTCGCCACGATCGGCGCCGGCGCGCGGCTGATCGACGTCTACAGCACGCTGGGCGCCCGCGGCCGCACCGTCCCCGGCGGCTCCTGCCCGTCCGTGGCGATCTCCGGTCTGACACTGGGCGGCGGGCACGGCGTGCTCAGCCGGTCCATGGGCCTGACCTGCGACAACCTGATCGGCGCGACGATCGTGACGGCTGACGGCCGGACCCGTGCGGTCTCCGCGGACGCCGAGCCCGACCTGTTCTGGGCGCTGCGCGGCGCGGGCAACGGCAACTTCGGCGTCGTCACCTCGCTGCGGTTCACCACGCACCCGGCGCCGTCCTCGGTCGTCACCGGCTACCTCACCTGGCCGTGGTCACGGGCCGCCGCGGTGGTCAGGGCGTGGCAGTCCTGGGGGCCGGACCAGCCGGACCACCTGTGGTCCGCGCTGCACCTGGACTGCGACGCGGGCGGCGCGCCGACCGTCTCGGTGCCGATGCTGTCCACCGGGTCGCGCTCCGGCCTGTCCGCGGCGGCCGACGCGCTCGCCGACGCCTCGGGCTCCCCCGCCTCGTCGGTCTCGGTGCACACGCACGGCTTCGTGGAGGCGATGTTCTCCTACGCGGGCTGCGAGAGCCGCTCGGTCGCGCAGTGCCACCTGCCGCCGGCGGGCGACCTGGGCCGCGAGACGTACACCGCGCGCTCGGACTTCTACGACGCGGACCTGTCCGCGGCCGGCGTCGACACCCTGCTCTCCCAGGTCGCGCGGCTGTCCTCGCGGTCGGGCAGCGGTACGGGCTCGGTCGCGCTGACCGCGCTCGGCGGCGCGGTCAACCGCCCGGCGCCCACGGACACCGCGTTCCCGCACCGGCGTTCGCGGGTGCTCGCGCAGTACATCGCCTCGGACGGCCTGTCGTCGACGTCCTGGCTGGACACCCTGCACGCCGCGATGCGCCGCCACGCGTCCGGCGGCGCCTACGCGAACTACACCGACCCCACCCTGACCGACTGGCGCACCGCCTACTACGGGCCGAACGCCCCGCGCCTGGCCGCCCTGAAGTCCACCCTGGACCCGACCCGCCTGTTCGTCTACCCCCAGTCCCTGTAAGCCCCCCGCCCCCGGGCGCCGCCCGAACGCCCGGGTCGGGGGCGGGTCACCGGTTGACGGCCTGGTACTCCTTCACCGTGACCTGCTGCGGAAGGTCGAAGACACCGTCGTCCAGCCTCCCGCCGGTGCCGCCGCTGCCCTTCCACGTGACCCGCCACCTGATCGTGGCCGTCAGGGTGTACGTCCCGCCGTCGGAGGACTTGCGGTAGACCAGGCCGCATGGCGGCAGCACCGTATTGCCGTCGCGCGGCTGGTACCTCTCGCCCACCGAGCCGTCCTCGGCGATCGGGCAGTCGCCCGAGGCCGGGAAGCGTTCGGCGTACGGCGTGCCCGCGTCCAGGTGCAGGCCGACCGGCGTGGCCGTGGTGGTGGCCCAGATGCCGAGTGAGTTCAGCCGGGCGGTGACCGACACCGGGGGGATGTCCGCGCTGTCCAGCCAGGCCCAGATGTTCACGTTCACGGTCTGCGTGTGCAGGGCGTCCGGCGACAGGTTCACCACCTTGTCCGGGATGCGCACCCGGTCGTACGCCGACTCCGCGAGGATCTCCGGCGTGACCACCGGCCCGGCCGGCGGCCTGTCCCCGGTCGGCACCCAGTCGTCGCGCTCCTTGAAGCACGTCAACGACGCGGGGTCACCACGCCTGTTGGGATTGACCTGACCGTCCCACCAGAAGCCCTTGCCGGAGTTCGCGATCTCGAAGTCCTTGTGCGGGTGCCCGTTGACGTAATAGTCCTTCTGCCCCGCGACCCAGTCCGGCCCCGGCGACCCCTCGGCCCACACCGCCTCGCGCTCCGCCTTCAACTCCTCCGGCTTCGCCACCGGAGCCACCCAACACGCCGGCGGCGTCCACCCGCTGACCGCCCCGATCGGATGCCCCGCGGGCGGCTCCGCCGGCTCATACGTGACGGCATAGGCGGAGGCGTCGAGGGTGTGATCGTGGCTGCCCGCGTTGTGCCCCTGGCTGGGAATCTCGTTGGCCGCCGCGTCGGCTGCCGGCACGAGCGCCACGACGAGGCCGGCAGCCGCAGCGAAGACCAACGCGCGGGGCCTGCTCAGATCCGGCACTGCTTGGCCCCCTCGATGACCGTGATCCGAGAGGACTGCCAGACGCCGTTCGACGCGCTGTCGTGAACGAGCAGCAGGTTGTAGAGGATGAAACTGTCGGCGTTCGGCGTGCCGCGCACGACCTTGCCGGTCTTGACGTTCTTGCTGAACACCTTGCTCTGGTCCCGGCAGAAGCTCAGCGTCGCGGAGCCGCTGTTCACGACACCGACCTTGGCGGCGTAGTAGTGATCGTGCCCCGTCGGGGCCCAGCCGCCATCGATGTTCGCCTTGATCTGGTCGTGCGCGTACGACAGGGCGTCGTCGCGCGAGTAGAACAGGTACGCGGGGTCCTTGATGTCGCCTTCGGCGCTGGCTCGCTTGAGGGCCCTGACGTACTGCTCACCATCCCTGAGCACCGCGTCCTTCGTCGCGTCACCCGTACGCGGCCAGTCGAAGGTCATCGTGAGATCCTTCGGCAGCGCCGTGGACGGCCGCTTGACCTCATCCGACGCGGTGGCGCTCGCCGTCGTCGTGGCAGCCGCCGTGGCGGCCGGTCCGGTCGACGACGTCGCGATCTTGTCGGAGCTGTCCGAACCGCCCCCGCCGCAAGCGGACAACAGCAGGCCCGCCGACGCGGCGAGAGCGACGGCAAGGGGCAGGGAAGAGCGGGTCACGTCGAAGTCCCCCGTGGGTGTCCGATATCAGGCCGGCGAGCGTAGCCGTACGGCTACGCCCCGACATCGACACTACCGGCGGAACACGAGCCTCCGTAGCCCGCTCGGCTTGCGATGCGCCACACCGCGGCCAGACGGTCTCAGCCAGTCCCCGGACGCGGCGGAGCAGACGCGCCGGCGTCCAGTCACGCCGCCGCCGGCGACGACGCGTCGGTGGAAAGCGCCGCGGCCGTCGCCGCTCTGGTCATGCTCCGTATGCTCACGCGACCTGGCATTGCTTCGCCCCCTGGACCCAACTGTGGTGGTAAACCGTCCAATCCCCGGAAGGACTCTTCATCATGAGCAGCGTCCACAACCGGAAGTCGGAGAGCGAGGGCGTGGTGACCGTCACCGTGCCGGTCTTGGAGTCCTTGGCGTACGCCTTCCGCTGGTCCTCGCAGTACCGCACCGACACGTTCCCGTTGGAGAAGGGCTTCACCACGGGGTTGTAGTACGGGTACGAGCCGGTGATCACGCTGCCGTCCTTGCCCTGCGCGATGATCGAGTCGGCGAACTCCGCACCGTGCTCACCGGTCCAGAACCGCTTGAAGTTCGGCGTTTCCTTCGTGTAGATCTTCGCCTCGAACTCCAGGACCGCGGTGGCCGCGTACCGGGCGTCGGTCAGGATCGCCTGCTGCTTCGGATCACTGCTGGTGAATCCGCGGAAATCCGTCGTGATGTCCGGCGGCAGGGCGAACGTCGGGGCCTTCGGCCGGCGGGCTGGGTGGGCGGGGCGGTGGTCGTCGGCGCCGCCGAGGTGGCCGGCGGGGCGGAGGTCGCGATCTTGTCGGAGCTGTCCGAACCGCCCCCGCCGCAAGCGGTCAGCAGCAACCCCCCCCCCCCCCCGCGGCCGCGAGTGCGACGGCGACGGCGACGGCGACGGGCAAGGAAGAGCGAGTCACGTTGCGGTCCCCCGTGAGTGTCCGGTGTGTCGAGTCAGCGGTCGTGACCGCGTCGTCACGCCCCGGCATCGACACTACCGGCGGAGGACGTGCCTCCGTGGCCCGCTCCCCTGCCGCCTCTGTTCGGAGGTCCGATCAGCGGTTCACGGACTGGATCTCGCGGACGGTGACGTTCTGGACAGCGGTCGTGTAACCGTCGTCCATGGTCCCGGCCGCCGGTCCGTGCGGATCGGCGGTCGCCGTCCAGTGGACGTGCCAGGTGATCTGTGCCGTGAGTTGATACGTTCCGCCGTTACTGGACTTGCGATAGGTGATGTTGCACCCCGCACCCGAGGTGTCGATGTTGTAGGTGTCGCCGTTCTTCACGAACTTGTAGTCGCAGGACGAGGGGTCGGCCCACTTCGTACCCGCTTCGACGTGCAGGGAGTACGGATCGGCGACCACCGTCGCCGCCACCGGCGGGTTCGGCACCTGAGCGGTGACGTACACCTCCGGCAGGGCCGCCTCGAACTTCAAGTACGTGGCGAGGTTGACCTTCTGATTGCCTGCCGCCGGGCTCAGCTCGACCTTTCCCTTGCGCAGATGCGTCGCACCATAGGCCACCTTGGAAAGCATTTCGGGGGTCACGCTCGCGGGAGGCGGTGGATCGCCCGCCTTGACCCACTCCCACGGATTGCTGAGGGTGCAGGTGCCCGCACTGTACTCGGGCAGATCAGGGTTGTACGCGAGGACCCACCAGGCGCCCTTGTCGTCCTGGTGGTAGTGGATGGCGTTCATGTCCGACCTGATTTGGTACAGGTAGTCGTACACGGTGTCTTCCATCGCGTTGCCGGCGTCGTCGTAACGCTGGTTCAGGTACGCCTCGAATTCGGCCGGGGTCAGGGCCTCGTACCAGCAGTCGGGCGGCGTGAAGCTCGCGTTCACCGAGGTGATGGGCTGCGTGCTGTCGTCGCTCTGGGTCCCGGTGCCCGTCACGGACACTCGCGAGGACAGTTCCCCGTTGTGTATCTCCGGCGTGCGCGTGGGCGGTTGGGTCGGCGCACTGCCCCGGTCTGCCCACGCCGGGCCGGCCAGCACTCCGAGCAGCACCCCCGCCAGCAGCGCGGCGAACGGAGCGCGACGGCGCATCACACTGCGCATTTGCCCACACCCTTCTGCTGGGAGTAATCCACCAACTGCCAGTCCCCGGCGGCGTTCTTGGACAGACCCATGTGCCACAGGCTGAAGTCCTTGAGGGACGGACTGGTGCGGCGCACCTGCCCGGTGGCGATCACCTTGTCGAACGCCTTGCTCTCGTCCTCGCAGTAGCTGACCTGCGCACGGTCCTTGGCGTCGAATGACACGATCGGCCGGTAGTCCTTCACGGTGCCGGTGATGGTCAGGCCCTGCTTGCGATAGGCGATGACGTCGTCGGAGAACTTGGCACCCTGAAGCTGGGTGAAGTACCGCTTGATGTTGGGCGTGCTCCCCTTGCCTTCTCCCTCGGCCTCCTGCATGGTCATGATCACGTTCTTCACGTCACGCAGCACCGACTGCTTGGCGGCGTCGGGGTCTTCGAAACCCTCGAACTCCACCTTGGCGTCCGGCGGCAGGGCGAACGTCGGGGCCTTCGGCCGGCGGGCTGGGTGGGCGGGGCGGTGGTCGTCGGTGCCGCCGAGGTGGCCGGCGGGGCGGAGGTCGCGATCTTGTCGGAGCTGTCCGAACCGCCCCCGCCGCAAGCGGTCAGCAGCAGGCCCCCCGCGGCCGCGAGTGCGACGGCGACGGGCAGGGAAGAGCGAGTCACGTTGCGGTCCCCCGTGAGTGTCCGGTGTGTCGAGTCGGCGCGCGGATCGTCGCCGACGATGCCGTACGCCTGGACACCGACAGTACCGGCGGCCCGCACGCGGCTGTAGTGCCGTCCCACGATCGGTACGGGTTTGCAGCACGATTCACAACGCCTTCACGGGCCGGCGCGCCGGGAGGCCGCGCCGTGCGCGCCGAGCGGCGGGCCGGGACGGCTGCTTCTTTGCCCGCCCTTTCCCCGGAAGCGCTTGTTCGAGTTCCGTAGGATTGAAAGCCTGGTTCATATGACGGATCTCAGGGTCTCGTACGAAACGCTCGAGGAGTCCTCGCGCCACCTGAAAGCCATACAACGCGAGTTGGACGACACGAAGCACCACCAGGCGGACATCAAGGACTCGCTCGGCTCCGGCGACATGGCGCACGCGATGCACGACTTCGCGAGCAACTGGGACTACCACCGGCACAAGCTGCTGGACAAGATCCAGGCCATGGGCGAGATGACGGAGAAGACCCTGGAAGCCTTCAAGGACGTCGACAAGAAGCTGAAGGACGGGCTCGACCGGCCTGCGAAGGCGCGGCACGGGGAATGAGCAGGCCGTCCGACGCGGAGTGGGCCGTCCTCGGCGAGAGCGCGGACCCGGTGCCGGGCGATCCGCAGGAGATACGCGAGGAGGCGAACCGGCTGGGCCGGATGGCCGGAACCATCCGTGACCAGATCACCCTGCTCAAGGCGATCGCCGGCGACGAGAACATCGGGAAGTTCGCCGACACGATGCGGGAGACCGCGACCGACCTGCGCGACGGCCTGGACAAGGTCGCCGCCCGCTACGAGCACGTCTCCGGCTACCTCGGCAGCTGGGCCGACGACCTCGACCAGTGCCAGGCGGACTCCCTCAAGGCGCTCGCCCGTGCCCAGGCCGTCGCGACCACCGCCACCGCACCGGAGGCCGAGCCCGCACCCGGCTCACCCGCACCGCACCTCACCACCGAGGAGAAGCAGCAGCAGGACGCCGCCGACCGCGCCCGTCACGCCGCGCAGGGCGAACTCGACGCCGCCAAACACCAGTTGGCCCGCATCAAGGAACAGCGGGACGAACGCGCAAGCCACTGGAAGCAGAAGATCGAGGACACCGAGCACGACGGGCTCAAGGACAGCCGCTGGGACAAGTTCAAGGACTTCGTCCACGAACACGCCGAGCTCATCAAGCTGCTCGCCGATGTCTGCACCTGGATCGTCACCGCCCTGGTGATCGCCTCCCTCTTCATCCCCGGCCTCGACATCGCCACCGGTCTGCTCGCCGGCCTGATGCTGACCGCCCTCCTCGGCCACACCTCGCTCGCCCTGGCCGGCGACGGTTCCTGGATCGACGTCGGCCTCGACATCGTCGCGCTCGCGACCCTGGGCACCGCGACCTGGGCCAAGGGGCTGCTCAAGAACTCCACCGAGTTCGCCGAGTCCGTCGCGAAGACGGTGCGGACGCCGGTGGAGGACATCGGTGAAGACGTCGCCAGGACACTGACGGAGAGGTTGGAGCTGCCGCTCGACGTCAGCCAGACCATCGGACAGCGCGCCGCCTCCGCCCTCTCCGACTACGGCCGCGCCGTCGGGCAGAAGTTCCTCGCCGGCGGCGAGAAGGAAGTCGTCGAGCACCTCGCCAAACTCCGCGCGCTCGCCGAGGAGTTCCCCGACACCCGGCTCTTCCCCAACGCCCTCGCCCGCAGCGCCAGCGTGCTCCACGCGGTGCGGTTCGCCAACGGGGCCGCCAACGTCGCCGACGAGTTCGGCCACTGGGCGGGCGGCAGCGACCTCATCAACTGGATCGGCAACGACTTCGAAGGCGGTGTGAGCCACCCGCAACTGGAGGGCGACACCTCCCCGCACTGGGACACTTTCGGCCGGCTGAAGCAACTGACCACCCGGGAGATCGGCTCATGATCCCCGTGAGCGGCTACCGGCTCGTGGTACCGAGGGAATGGCGCAAGATCCCGGTGCGGCGCGGCGCCGACCGCGCGATCGCGGCCCTGCTGGACGAGGCCTTCGCCAAGCACAGCCGTGACCAGGTCGCGCAGTACCGCCGGGAGCTGGCGAACCGGCTGCAGTCACTCGTGGCTCAGGCGCGGCAGAACGCCGGAGTGGATCTGTACCTCCCCTTCGGGCGGCCGGAACGCAACCTGCCGGCCTCCTTCCTCGTGTCGTACGCCGAGTTCGGCAAGCCCGACGCCCCCGATCCGCGGCACGTCCTCGCCGAGGTCCTGGCCACCAGCGCCGGCGCGGGCGAGCCGGTGGAGCTGGACGGCACCTCCGGCCTGCGCACCGAGCGGACGTACGACGCCGATCCGGCCCGCGACGTCGACCACCCGTCGCGGCGGGTGGAGTACATCCTCCCGGTGCCGGCCACGCCCGACAGCTGGCTCGTCTCGTCCTTCTCCACCGTGGGCGAGGGCGATCCGGACGACCGTACGGCCAAGCTGCTGTGCGCGTTGTTCGACGCGATCATGGGCACCTTCCGGTGGGTCAGGCAGGAGGAGACGGCATGACGGACTTCGACCACCGCACGACGACCGACAACTGGGCCGAGATCGACTACGACCGGGACCGGTGGTTTCTCATGCCGCTGGCCTTCAAGGGCATCAAATGGCCGGACGCCGCGGAGTGGGCTTACGAAAACGCCTGCGACCGCTTCCTGCGCGGCGGGCGGACGCTCACCAAAAAGGTCGTCAAGAAAGAAGTCCTCCCCTTCGCCGAGCGGCTGGTGCGGGCCCACCACGAAGCCGCCGGACACATCGCCGGACACATGCTCTATCTGCACTGCCCCGATTACACCAAAGTTCCGCTGCTGCTCGCCGTGGGCCTGTGGAAAACCATGGGCACCTGGGAGGAGGCCATCCAGTACTACGCGTACGGCGGCACCAAGACGGCGACGACGACGCCCGTCGCGGACTGGATCACCACGGAGAACCTGGGCACCGGCGTCCGGGCATCCTGGCACGGCGAGCTCGAAGGCCCCTACGACCAGGTCAACTACATCTTCCGCAACGAGGCCTTCGCCACCGACGTGCACGCGTTCCTGATGGCCAACGACCACGACCGGTTCGTCGAAGCACTCCCTGACCTCGACCGGTTCATGCACGGCATCCGTTGCATCCCCAGCACGATCGGCAAGAGCTGACCGGCCGCCGGCGCCCGCGCCGCAGCCCGCCCTCCCGCCGGGCGCTTCACGCCGCCAAGTCGTTGTCCGCCGCGCTCGGCCGCGCCGCCGCGCCCGGCGGAGTCGCCGCCGACGCCGACGCGGACGCCGCAGACCCCGACGCGGCGGCCGTGCCCCCGCCGCCGCCCGCGCCCGCGCGCGCCGCGTGGACCAGGGGCGCCGCCCGCGTCCCCGCGACCCTCCGCGCGAGCGCCGTGAACAGCGCCAGCCCCAGCGGCGCGAGCAGCAGCGCCGTCGCCGCGCCGAGCGCGAACCCGCCGATCACGTCGGTGGGGTACTGCACGCCGAGGTAGACCCGGGTGAAGCCCTCCGCGAGCGCGAGCACTATAACGACCGTGCCCCAGCCGCGGCTGACCATGAACAGGCCCACCGCCACGGCCGCGGTGAGGGCCGCGTGGTCGCTGACGAACGAGAAGTGGTGGCCGGGACGGATCAGCACGTCGAGGCCGTCGTGCTCGGTGTACGGGCGGGGGCGCTGGACCAGCGCGCGCACCGGCACGGCGAGCAGCAGGGCGACCGCGCCCGCGGCCACCGCCCAGGCCACCCCGGCGACGGCCACCGGAGCCTCGGCGCGCGGCGCCCGGCGGGCCACCCGCCACCAGCACCAGCCGGCCAGCAGCAGACACAGGGCGACCAGGCCGTACTCGCCGAGGATCTCGACGCCGCGGTCCACGCCGTGCGGCGCCTGCCGGGCCAGTCCGTTGATGTCGCGGAGCAGGCTGATGTCGGGGTTCACGCTGTCGTTAGCGACCTCTGCCATGGCGGTGGTGCCCCTTACCCACATGTATGACCTACATGCACTTGCGTGCCCTGCCCTGTCCTGCACGCCGCGCTCACGGCGTACGCACCCGCGTGCGTGCCTGACGGGCCGTACGGGCCGAGCCGCCGGATCGCGGCGTCCGCGGGTTCACGACCCCCGGACGGCACAGCCGGTGTGCGTCGACTCGTCTGCAACCTCCGTCGCTTGCGTCCCGCGTCATTCTCCCCCGTACAACGGCCGATACGGTATGTAGCGTTCCTGTCTTCGCCAGAAGATCACCAGGCCGTTATGCAAGGGTGACCAGGCCGAACGGACAAATCCGCCCGGATGGTCAACGCTTAGGCCAAGACCTCACCGTGCGCACCCGTCACACGCGTCACAGCGGCGGGATGACGGAGTAGCGGGGTAGCCGGGTAGCGGGGCGGCGCAGGACCGCGCGGGCGTCACACGCCCGTGGCCGTCGGCAGCGCCTGCGCGCCCGCCTGGGTGACCCGCGTCGCGCCGATGTAGTCGGGCGAGTCGATCGGGTCGAACCGGATCACCGCGCCGGTGTGCGGCGCGTCGATCATGTACCCGCCGCCGACGTAGATGCCGACGTGGTGGATGGACCGCGGGTCGTTCAGATCGTAGGCGAAGAAGACCAGGTCCCCGGGGAGCAGTTGGTTGCGCGCCGGGTGCGGGCCGGCGTTCCACTGGTCGTTCGCCACCCGCGGCAGCGTGATCCCGACCGAGCGGTACGACGCCTGGGTCAGGCCCGAGCAGTCGAACCTGCCGCCCTGCGCGGCCGTGCCCTCGCCGCCCCACAGGTACTTCTTGCCCAGCTGCTGCTGCGCGTAGTAGATCGCCGCGGCCGCCTGCTGCGAGGGCGCGACGGTGCCGGCCGGCGCGGCGAAGCTGCCGGCCAGGGTGCGGATGCGCTTGACGTAGTTCTGCGTCTCGGCGAACGGCGGCACCCCGCCGGCCCTGATCACCGCGTACGCGCCGGCGTTGTACGACGCGAGCATGTTGTCGGTGATGTTCCCCGGCACGTCCTTGACGTACGAGGCGAGTTCGCAGTCGTAGGAGGCGGCGGAGGGGATCGCGTCCTCGGGGTCCCACACGTCGGCCTTGCCGTCGCCGTTGGCGTCGATGCCGTGGGTGGCCCAGGTGCCGGGGATGAACTGCGCTATCCCCTGCGCCTGCGCGGGACTCTGCGCCCGGGCGTCCCAGCCGCTCTCCTGATACAGCTGGGCGGCCAGCAGCGCCGGGTTCAGCGCGGGGCACAGATTCCCCCACTGCTGGACCAGCGGCTGGTACACGGCCGGCACCGTGCCCTTGGCGAGCGTGACCCGGCCGCCGCCGCCCTTGGCGAGCCCGGCCGCGGCGGAGTAGGTGCCCACGACGAGCAGCGCGAGGAACGAAAAGCTCAGGCCCACGCCGATGATGACGGCCAGCCAGACCTTGCGCGCCACGACGCCCCTCCCGCTTCCCGTCCGCGTCGGACGTGCCGACGCCGCCGCCCGTGCCGGACGGCGCGGCCGCCGCCGCGGCCGCGCCGACCCCGGACTTTCCGGATGTCCCGCTCACACGTTCTCATCGTTGCCCTGGGGTGATGCTCGTGATACACAGAGTAGTCGTCTCTGTCCTTCGAACACCGGTCCACACCCCAGTCTGGGGGTTGCGGGCCGGATCACACGGACGATCCGCCGAGAAAGTCACTCAGTCGACATGCAACAGCGGAATCCTCCGTCAAACTGGAACCTGGCCCCTTGCGCCCCGGCGAGGGAGCCAACTGGTCGAGCGGGGTGGTGAGTTACATGTTCCTGGCAGCCGCGAAGGGCGACATCAACACCATCATCGGTGGCATCGCCCCCGACTGGGGACCCTTCGGTTCCCTCGGCAACGAAGCACGTGTGATGATCGAGGTGGTCATGGCCGCCGCGATCCTGCTGTGCCTGGCCATCGCGATCTGGGGTGCCGCGAAACAGCGGATCGGCGCCACGGCGCTGCGCGACACCTTCAGCGCGGAGCAGGGCAAGGGCCTGATCATCGCCGGACTGACCGGCGTGTTCATCATCGGATCGCTCGGCACGCTGTTCACCATCGTGTACGGGATGGCCGTGTAGCCGCCCCGGCCCACCCGGGGGCCCGTACGGCGGCCCGCGCAGCGGCCGTACAGCGCCTCCGACCACGTCCAGGAGCCCGTCCCAGGCTCCATCGCTCCGATCGAGGCTGCGTGCTGATGCCCACTCAACCAAGCAGCGGCGCCGTCCGCGCCACGCGCCGGCCCGGCATGCCCGGCATGCCCGGCGGCGGCCCCGGCATGCCCGCGGCACCCGGGACGCCCGGCGTGCCGGGGGCCCGCCGCGTGCCCGCGGCGTCCGCGGCGCGCGGAGTGGAGGAGCGATGAGCCTCGGCGAGGACGGGCCCGGCACCAGGACGCGGATGCCCGAGCAGCACGCCGGCGGCACCGGGCGCAGGACCCAGCCGCAGCCGCGGCGCGCGCTGGTGACGGTGGTCGGCGTGGTGGTGCTGCTGATCGCGGCGCTGGCGTTCGCCAACCGCGGCGGCAAGAGCGACGGCTCCGCCGCGGCGGACGGCACGTCAGGGACCAAGGCCGGCGGCGCCAAGGGCTCCTCGGCGGCCTCCGCGACCGCGCCGACCGGGCAGCGGCCGGTGACGTCGAAGACCGCGGGCATCCCGGCGGGGTTCGCGCACAGCGTCCAGGGGGCGCAGTCGGCGGCGGCGAACTACGCGGTGGCGCTGGGCGGGGTGGACATGTTCAACGCGGGGCGGCGGCACGAGATCGTGGCCACCGTCTACGCGCCCTCCGTCAGCGCCGCCCTGCAGAGCACCCTGGACCGGGCGTACTCCGCCGACGCGGAGAAGGCTCTCGGCCTCACCTCCGACGGCACGGCGCCCGCCGGACTGACGTTCGTCTCCCGTACGGTCCCGGTCGGCGCCAAGGTGACCGCCTCGGCCCCCGACGCGGTGAGCGTCGACGTGTGGTGCACGGCGCTGTCCGGACTGGCCGGCCAGGGCTCCACCAAGCCGGTGTCGTCATCCTGGTTCACCGTCAGCGAGAAGCTGGTGTGGACCGCGGGGGACTGGAAGATCCAGTCCTCCACCCAGAAGCAGGGGCCCGCGCCGGTCAACGGCGACGACCAGGCCGCCACGGCGGACGAGATCTCGGGTGCCGTACAGCAGTACGGAGGGTTCACCTATGCCAGGTAGCAGGCGTGTCCCGACACGGGCGGCTGCCCCGGTCCCGCACCGGGCGCCGTCCCGTCTGCCGCTGCGCGCCGCGCTGACCGGTGTGCTGGCGGGGGCGCTGGTCGCGCTGGCCTCCGGCACGGCCCTCGCCGACACCCCGACCCCCACCCCGACCCCGTCGGGCAAGGTCGGCGGCGGCCCGGTGGTCACGTCCAACCCGTGCGACGGACTGATCGGCGCGGCCAAGGACTACTGCACCAAGGGCGACACCTCCTCGCCGGCGAAGGGCACCAACCCCACCGACTCCCTCGACCCCCTCACCTCCCTCGGCAAGGGCTGCGCCGAAGCCGCCTCGTGGACGATCGACAAGCTCGCCGCCGCGGTGACCAAGACGACGCAGGTGGACTTCACGAACACCGCGTTCCTGCGGCAGTACGCCGTGGTGTTCGCCGCGTCCACGATCCTGACGCTGATCCTGTGGCTGCTCGCCGTCGCCAAGCGCGCGGTGCGCGGCGTGCCGCTGACCGAGGCGCTGACCGAGGCCGTCGGATTCCTGTGGCTGACCGTGCTCGCCTCCGCGTTCACCCCGCTGGTGCTGTACACCGTGGTGTCGGCCACCGACGCGGTGACCACCGTGGTGTCCTCGGGCACCAAGTCCGACACGGACGTGTTCTTCGGGTCGTTCTCGGCCGCGCTGAAGAAGGGCGACGACATCGGCGGCGGACCGATCATGCTGATCGTGGTCTCCATGGTGTCGGTGCTCGCCGCCGGCGTGCTCTGGCTGGAGCTGGTGATCCGCGCCGCGCTGCTGTACGTCGGCGCGCTGCTGGGCACCGCGGTGTACGCCGGCCTGGTGGACAAGAACATGTGGCACCACGTCAGGCGCTGGGCGGGCATCATGATCGCGGTGATCCTGGTCAAGCCGGTGATCGTGATCGTGCTGGGCCTGGCCGGCGCGCTGTCGTCCTCCGACGACGGGCCGGACGCCTTCTCCGCGGTCGTCTCGGGCCTGGCCATCATCCTGCTGGCGATCTTCGCGAGCTTCATGATCTACCGCTTCGTCCCGGGCTTCGGCGACGACGTGGTGAACCTGCGCAACGGCCGCAAGGCGGCGGGCGGCGGCAGCCCCGCACAGGCCGCCGCCGTGATCTCCTCGCCCGCCGCCCTGGTCAAGCAGGGCATCAAGACCCACAGCGCCCGCGGCGGCCCGCAGGAGCAGGCCCAGGGCGGCGGCGCCCAGCCCGCCAACCCGATGGCCGGCGGCATGGCCGCGCACAGCTCCCGTACGGGCAGCTCGGGCGGCAGCGGCTCCACCGGCCGCGGCGGCGGCTCGGGCGGACCGATGAGCGGCTCACCGTTCAGGAGCGGCCCCGGGCGCGGCCCGGGACCGGGCAACAACGGCACCACACCGGGACAGGGAGGTGATCGCCGGTGACGACCCAGCCCTTCACCCAGCCTCGGCGCACGTATCTGATCGGCAAGGCGCGGCCGAACGCGATCGTCGGCAAGAACCGCGAGACCGGGGAGATCGCGCTGATCGTCCTCGGCGCCGGCCTCGGCATGCTCTCCGGGCTGCTGATCCCGGTGCTGCTGCTGCGCATCGTCGGCCTGGTCGGCTGGCCGACGCTGGCCCTGGCCGCGGTGTACATGCCGTACCGGCGGCGGACGTTCTACCGCTGGTTCGAGATCAACCGCACCTTCCGCCGCACCCTGCGCACCACGCCGGTCTACCGGTCCGGCGTGCAGGAGGCCGGCACCCGGCTGGACGGCCGCGAGGTCGAGGTCGGGCCGCCCCCGGGGATCGGCCGGATCACCTGGCTGGCCGCGCCGTTCGGCCCCGACGAGATGGCCGTGCTGCTGCACGTCGACCGGCGGACGGTGACCGCGGCCATCGAGATCGAGGGCCCGGGCGTCGGACTGCGCGACAGCGAGGACCAGGAAGCCCTGGTGGAACGGTTCGGCACCCTGCTCAAGCACGTCGCCAACGGGGACGGTTTCGTCACCCGGCTGCAGATGCTGGCCCGTACGCTGCCCGCCGACCCCGACGCGCACGCCAAGGACGTCGCCCAGCGCGGCGACCCGGACGCCGAACGCTGGCTCAAGGACTCCTACGAGCAGCTGCAGTCCATGGTCTCCACCTCCTCCGAGCAGCACCGCGCCTACCTCGTGGCCTGCATGCACTTCACCCGCGAACTGGCCGCCGAGGGCAACGCGATGGCCCGCGCGACCGCCGGCCGCGGGGTGAAGGTCGACAAGGACGCGGGCCTGGCCGCGGTGATGGCCCGCGAGCTGAACGACATCTGCGCCCGGCTCGCCGAGGCCGACATCCGGGTCCGGCAGCCGCTCGGCCAGGCCCGGCTGGCCTCCCTGGTCCACTCGATGTACGACCCGGACCACCCGATCGACCACATCCAGGCGATGAGCCGCCGCAACGCCTCGCAGGCCGAACTCGACGCCACCGAGCCGACGTACCTGCAGGCCAAGACCCGCGAGTCGATGACCCGGGCGCCCTGGAACCACGCCACCGCCTGGATCAAGGAGTGGCCGATGACGCCGGTCGGCGTGAACTTCCTGGCCCCGCTGCTGGTGCATACCCCGGACGTGATCCGCACGGTGGCCGTCACCATGGACCTGGAGCCGACGGACGTGGCGATCGAGCGGATGCTGACCGAGAAGACCAACGACGACGCCGAGGCCAGCCGGGCCGCGAAGATGAACCGGGTGGTCGACCCCCGCGACATCGCCCACCACGGCCGGATCGACCAGCGCGGCGAGGACCTGGCCAGCGGCGCGGCGGGGGTGAACCTGGTGGGGTACATCACCGTCTCCTCGCGCTCCCCGAAGCGCTGGCGCGCGACAAGCGAACCATTCGCGCCTCCGCGGGTAAGTCGTATCTGAAGCTCGAATGGTGCGATCGTGAACACCACAGGGCTTTCGTGAACACGCTGCCGTTCGCGACCGGCATCCGCCGCTGACGCTCGGACCGACCCAAGGAGGCCGCTGCCATGCCGATGCTGGACCCTCTCGCCGCGATCACGGACGCCTTCACGAGCTTCCTGTTCGGGCGCGTGGAGACCACCCGGCTGCCGGTGCGCACCTCGACCGGCCAGGCGCAGGCGGTCTACCTGCCGACCGCCGCGCCCGGCCTGGGCGACTCCGGGGTGATCATCGGCCGCGAGGTCTACTCGGGCAAGGGCTACATCTACGACCCCTTCCAGCTCTACGGCCAGCAGCTGCCGGCCCCGCACTGGCTGGTGCTCGGCGAGTCCGGCAACGGCAAGTCGGCGCTGGAGAAGACGTATGTGCTGCGGCAGCTGCGGTTCCGCGACCGGCAGGTCGTGGTGCTCGACGCGCAGGGCGAGGACGGCGTCGGCGAGTGGAACCTCATCGCCCGCGCGATGGGCCTGACCCCGATCCGGCTGGACCCGATGGCCGCGCTGGACGGCGGCATCAAGCTCAACCCGCTGGACCCGGCGATCACCGTGACCGGACAGCTGGCGCTGCTGCGCACCATCATCGAGGTCGCGATGGGCCACGGCCTGGACGAGCGCTCCGGCTTCGCCCTGAAGGTCGCGCACGCCCACGTCGCCGAGACGGTGACGGACCGCCAGCCGATCCTCACCGACATCGTGGACCGGCTGCGGCACCCGCTGGCGGAGTCCACCGAGGGCATGAACGTCGAAGTGGACGACGTCCGCGCCTGGGGCCTCGACGTGGCCCTGGTGCTGGACCGGCTGGTCGACGGCGACCTGCGCGGCATGTTCGACGGGCCGACCACCGTCGGCATCGACCTGGACTCCCCGCTGATCGTCTTCGACCTCTCGCACATCGACCGCAACTCGATCGCCATGCCCATCCTGATGGCGATCGTCGGCGTGTGGCTGGAGCACACCTGGATCAGGCCGGACCGCAAGAAGCGGATCTTCCTGGTGGAAGAGGCCTGGCACATCATCAACTCGCCGTTCGTCGCGCAGCTGTTCCAGCGGCTGCTGAAGTTCGGCCGCCGCCTCGGCCTGTCCTTCGTCGCCGTCGTCCACCACCTGTCCGACGTGGTCGACGGCGCCGCGGCCAAGGAGGCCGCCGCGATCCTGAAGATGGCCTCCACCCGCACCATCTACGCCCAGAAGGCCGACGAGGCCCGCGCCACCGGCCGGGTGCTCGGCCTGCCCCGCTGGGCGGTGGAGATCATCCCGACGCTCACCCCCGGCATCGCGGTGTGGGACGTCAACGGCAACGTCCAGGTGGTCAAGCACCTGATCACCGAGACCGAACGCCCCCTGGTCTTCACCGACCGCGCGATGACCGAGTCCTCGCTGGATCGGGCCGCCGACGTCCAGGCGGAGGCCGACGCGGAGGCCGAGGCCCGCGCCGAGGCGCACGCCGCTGCCCAGGTCGCCATGGCCCAGCACGGCGAGCACCCCGACCATCCGGACCGCCCCGACCACGCCCCACGCATGGCCGGCGACGCGGTGGCCTGACGCGTGGCCGGGCGGAAGAAACAGCAGCAGGGCGGACTGCCGGACGGCCTGGTCGTCTCGGTCATCGCCCTGCTGCTGGGCGTCACACTGCTGGTGTGGACGGCCACCGGCATCTCCGGGCTGCTCGCGCACGGCTCCTGGCCGTCCGGCCTGCACTTCACCCGCACCCCGCAGGCCATGCGGTCGCTGATCGCCGAACCGCACGACATGCCGGCCGCCTGGCCGCAGACCGACCCCGCCGACCTCTCCGACTCCGGGCTGTTCTGGGGCGTGTTCATCGCCCAGTTCATGGTGCTGTTCGTGCTCGCGGTGTGGTTCTTCAACGCCCTGAACCGCTGGCGCACCCGCGGTCTGCGGCGGCACGCCCCGCCCGCGCCCGCCCCGGAGCAGGAACAGCCGGCGCCGCTGCCACGCCAGCGCAGGGCCCGCGGTCCCGCGGTCGCCAAGGACGACGAGAGCCTGGACGCCTGGTTCCGAACCGTGCCGCGGGCCACACCGCCGGCGGCGACCGCGCCGGCCGCCACAGGGGCCGCCGGCGTGCCGGGCGCCCCCGGCGGCGGCTACGCCCAGGACCCGCCGACCGCGCACCTGCCCGCAGCGGCCCTCGCCGGCGGCGCGGGCCCCGGCGCCGACCCGGCCCCCGCGAGCACCGGCGCCGCCCCGGGCTTCCTGACCGCCGCCTCCTCGGCGTCCGCCGCCCTCGCCGACGGCGAGGTCTCCCGCACCTACGCGCTCTTCGCCGACCCGCGCGGCGACAAGGGCAAGCAGATCGTGCAGCCCGCCGTGCTCGCCGCCGCGGGACCGGTCGTGGTCACCACCGCGGACCCCGAGACGTACCACCAGACCGCCGGCAACCGCGCCAAGCTCGGCCCCGTCCACGTCTTCGACCCCACCCACCTGCTCGACGTGCCCGGACGGCTGCGCTGGGCGCCGCACAGCGGCTGCGAACGCCCCGCCACCGCCCGCACCCGGGCCGCCGCCCTGCTCGCACCGCTGCGCACCGAACGCGCCGACGAGGCGATCGTCCACGACACCGCCGCGACACTGCTGCGCTGCTGGCTGCACGCCGCCGCGATCGGCGGGCTGCCGTTCCGGCAGATCCAGCGCTGGGCGGCGGGCGGCGCCGCGGCCGGCGAGGCCGTACGCATCCTGCGCACCGACGTCGACGCCGCCTCGGGGTGGAGCGGCGAACTGGAGTCGGTGCTGCACGCCCACCCCGAACGCCGCGACGCCGCCCACGCGGTGATCCGCCGCATCACCGAACCGCTCGGCTCGGTCCACATCCGCGACGCGTGCAGCCCGGGCAGGACCGGCGGCCTGGATCTGGAATCGTTCACCGCGGAACGGGGCACTCTTTATGTGGTGGGACAACGGGTCGAGGAACCCAGGACCCACCCGGGTGCGATGCCGCTGCTCACCGCACTCGTCTCAAGCGTGGTCGAGCACGGCCGGGGCATGGCCGCAGGGTCATCCTCCGGTCGGCTCGACCCACCAATGACCTTCGTCCTGGACGACATCGCGGCACTCGCCCCGCTGCCCGAGCTGCCCGGCCTCCTCGCCGAGGGCCACGCTGCCGGCCTGCCCGCCCTGGCCGTCCTGCGCTCCCCCGAACAGGCGCTGGCCCGCTGGGGAGCGCCGGTGTGGCAGCACGCCGACCTGCGCCTGGCGCTGGGCGACGAGCACCCCGCGGTGCCGGACGCGGTCCGACTGCGCTGACCGCCCGCCCCGGCCCCGGCCCCGAGCGCCGCCCGCACCTCACCCCCGCCCGCGCGTTGACGCACGCCGATCACCGGCCTAGGGTCCCAACGGCAAGGATGTAAGCGCTTACTCCACGCACTTGGCCCAAGTGCTGACCCGACACGCGGACGAGGAGCGGGACATGGCGGAACCGGACCCGTCGCCACGGCGGCCCCGGCTGGTGCTGGCGATGCGCCCGGACATCCTCGACCTGGTCCTCCCGGCGCCCGTACGCGCCCGGCTCGACGCCCTCGCCGACGTCCACCCCGCCCCCGTCACCGACTGGGCCGCCCCGGACGCCGCCGCGCCGCTGGCCGCCGCCGACGTCCTGCTCACCGGCTGGGGCTGCCCCCCGCTGGACGCCGCGGCGCTGGACCGCGCGCCCCGCCTGGCCGCCGTGCTGCACGCCGCCGGCACCGTCAAGGGCCATGTACGCCCCGAGGTCTGGCAGCGCGGCATCGCCGTCTCCTCCGCCGCGGACGCCAACGCCGCGCCCGTCGTCGAGTTCACCCTCGCCACCGTCTGGCTCGCCGCCCGCGGCGCCCTCGGCGCCTCCGCCGCCTATGCCCGAGGCGAGCTGCCCACCTACCGCAGCCGCCGCGGCGCCGACGGCGCGACCATCGGCGTCATCGGCGCGTCCCGCATCGGCCGCGGCGTCATCGACCGCCTGCGCGCCGCCCCCACCGGCTTCCGCATCCTGCTCGCCGACCCCTACGTCACCGCGGCCGAAGCAGCAGCCCTCGGCGCCGAACACGTCGACCCGGACGAGCTGTGCCGGCGCAGCGACATCGTCACCGTCCACGCCCCTGACCTCCCCGAGACGCACCACCTGCTCGACGCCCGCCGCCTCGCCCTGCTCCCCGACGGCGCCGCCGTGATCAACACCGCTCGCGGCCGCCTGGTCGACACCGCCGCCCTCACCGCCGAATGCGCCACCGGCCGCCTCGACGCCTACCTCGACGTGACCGACCCCGAGCCGCTGCCCCCCGACCACGCCCTGCACCGCCTGCGCAACGTACTCCTCACCCCGCACATCGCCGGCTGCCAGGGCACCGAGGTCCAGCGCCTGGGCGGATACGCCGTCGACGAGCTGGAGCGCTGGACCCTCGGCGAGCCCCTGCTCGGCGCGGTACGCGCGGACGACCTCGCCCGCATCGCCTGACCGCACCGCCCGGCCGCACCGCCCGGCCGCACCGTCCGGCCGCACCACCCGGCCGCGCACCCTGGCGCGAACGCCCCCGCTGCGCATACTGGGCTCGGGGGCGCGGCCCGGCACCGCGCGGCAGGGGGAGAACACCCGTGATATCAGAACCCGAGATGACCGGCGGCTCGCAGACCGCCCCGGCACGGCTGCCCGCGCCCCGCGGCCCGGAAGCGCCCCGCCTCACCGATCCCGACCCCGCAGACGCCGCCGCCCTCGACCTCGTCGAAGGCGCGGGCCCCGCCGAGGCGCCCGCCCGCCGCAGACTCCCCCGGCACTGGACCTGGGCGCTGACCGCCACCGCCGCCACCTGCGCCCTGTGGGCCGCCGGCCTCACCGTCTGGCAGCACGCGCAGCCGGACGGCCCCGACCTGCACGGCTACCAACTCGCCGGCAGCCCCTGCGCCCGCAGCTCCCTGGCCCCGCTGGTGGGCACCTCCCCGAGCCACGCCTACACCAACCCGGCGGTCTTCTCTCACGGGCCTGCCCTGGACCGCGCGGAGTGCTCCGCCGGCACCGTCGCGAACCGCACCACGACCAGCGAGCCCCAGTCCTCCATGGTCACCGTCACCGTGGAGCTGCACAAGAAGACCGACCCCCGCGCGGAGTTCGACGACCAACGCGCCCTGATCCTGCCCACGCTGGTGCCCGCGAGCCGGGTGATCCGGGTCCCCGGCCTCGGTGACGAGGCGTACTTCCTCGTCACCGACCCGGACCAGATCGACCTCAAGGTCCTGCACGGCGGCCTGGTCCTCCAGCTCGCCTACACCGTCAACCGCGAGGGCACCGCCGAGAGCGCGCTGATCGCGGTCAGTCCCGCCGACGGCACCACCATCGGCGAGTCGACCACCACCGGCACACCTCCCGACGTCACCGGCGCCTACCGCAAGCCGCTCATCGCCGCGGCCCGCAACGTCCTGGCCAACCTGGCCTCGTGACGTCCTCGTGACGTCCGCCCTGCCCCGCTCAGGCCCGCTCCAGCGCGTACTCGTACTCGGTGTATCCGGCGTCCAGCGGTGAGGCCATGGTCCGCCCGGTCGGCCGGAATCCCAACCGCCGGTAGAACGCCTGCGCCCGCGGATTCTTCTCGTGCACCCACAGGTGCACCCGGTCGGCCCGGTCCCACGTCCAGGCGATGGCCGCGGCGAACAGCTTCTCGGCGACGCCCGACCCGCGTACCTCCGGCTTCAGATACACGGAGTTGATGCTGTAGTAGTCGGCCCGTTCGGCCACGACGACGGCCAGCCCGACCCACTCGTCGCCGTCACCGCCGACCCGCACCGCGACGACCTGCTGCGCCCCCTCCCCGGAAGCACGCCGCCGCCACTGGTCGTCGCTCATCGCCGACTCTTCGTCGTACGTCCGGGCAAAGGCCACGGACGCGACGGGATCGAGCAGCGCCTCCAGTCGCAGGGCCCGGCTCTGCTTCCACTCCGCCGGCGCGACCGGCCGTATCTCGTACCGCATGAGCCGACGGTACAACGCAAAAAAGCCCGGGTCCCCCGACTTTCTCGGGGGACCCGGGCTTTGAATGATTGTTCGGCGGTGTCCTACTCTCCCACAGGGTCCCCCCTGCAGTACCATCGGCGCTGAAAGGCTTAGCTTCCGGGTTCGGAATGTAACCGGGCGTTTCCCTCACGCTATGACCACCGAAACACCATGAAACACACCCACCCCGCCAACGGGTGGGGCTGGTTGTTTCAGAACCGCACAGTGGACGCGAACACACAGTCTTGTAGACAAGCCCTCGGCTTATTAGTACCGGTCAGCTCCACCCCTCACAAGGCTTCCACATCCGGCCTATCAACCCAGTCGTCTCCTGGGAGCCTTAACCCCTCAACGGGGGTGGGAGCCCTCATCTCGAAGCAGGCTTCCCGCTTAGATGCTTTCAGCGGTTATCCCTCCCGAACGTAGCCAACCAGCCATGCCCTTGGCAGGACAACTGGCACACCAGAGGTTCGTCCGTCCCGGTCCTCTCGTACTAGGGACAGCCCTTCTCAAGACTCCAACGCGCACAGCGGATAGGGACCGAACTGTCTCACGACGTTCTAAACCCAGCTCGCGTACCGCTTTAATGGGCGAACAGCCCAACCCTTGGGACCGACTCCAGCCCCAGGATGCGACGAGCCGACATCGAGGTGCCAAACCATCCCGTCGATATGGACTCTTGGGGAAGATCAGCCTGTTATCCCCGGGGTACCTTTTATCCGTTGAGCGACGGCGCTTCCACAAGCCACCGCCGGATCACTAGTCCCTACTTTCGTACCTGCTCGACCCGTCAGTCTCACAGTCAAGCTCCCTTGTGCACTTACACTCACCACCTGATTGCCAACCAGGCTGAGGGAACCTTTGGGCGCCTCCGTTACCCTTTAGGAGGCAACCGCCCCAGTTAAACTACCCACCAGACACTGTCCCTGATCCGGATCACGGACCGAGGTTAGACATCCAGCACGACCAGAGTGGTATTTCAACGACGACTCCCACCAGGCTGGCGCCCGATGATCACAGTCTCCCACCTATCCTACACAAGCCGAACCGAACACCAATATCAAGCTATAGTAAAGGTCCCGGGGTCTTTCCGTCCTGCTGCGCGAAACGAGCATCTTTACTCGTAGTGCAATTTCACCGGGCCTATGGTTGAGACAGTCGAGAAGTCGTTACGCCATTCGTGCAGGTCGGAACTTACCCGACAAGGAATTTCGCTACCTTAGGATGGTTATAGTTACCACCGCCGTTTACTGGCGCTTAAGTTCTCAGCTTCGCCCCACCGAAGCAGGACTAACCGGTCCCCTTAACGTTCCAGCACCGGGCAGGCGTCAGTCCGTATACATCGCCTTACGGCTTCGCACGGACCTGTGTTTTTAGTAAACAGTCGCTTCTCGCTGGTCTCTGCGGCCACCCCCAGCTCACACTGCAAGAGTGATCACCAGGTGTGGCCCCCCTTCTCCCGAAGTTACGGGGGCATTTTGCCGAGTTCCTTAACCATAGTTCACCCGAACGCCTCGGTATTCTCTACCAGACCACCTGAGTCGGTTTAGGGTACGGGCCGCCATGAAACTCGCTAGAGGCTTTTCTCGACAGCATAGGATCATCCACTTCACCACAATCGGCTCGGCATCAGGTCTCAGACTACGTGCCAGACGGATTTACCTACCTGGCGTCCTACACCCTTACCCCGGGACAACCACCGCCCGGGCTGGACTACCTTCCTGCGTCACCCCATCACTTACCTACTACCACCTCGGGTCACCGGCTCCACCACTCCCCCTCACTCCGAAGAGATCAGGGGCGGCTTCACGGGCTTAGCATCAGAGGATTCGATACTGGGCGCTTCAAAGCGGGTACCGGAATATCAACCGGTTGTCCATCGACTACGCCTGTCGGCCTCGCCTTAGGTCCCGACTTACCCTGGGCAGATCAGCTTGACCCAGGAACCCTTGGTCAATCGGCGCACACGTTTCCCACGTGTGTATCGCTACTCATGCCTGCATTC